>JAFQGY010000074.1 GCA_017415325.1 Clostridia bacterium | reverse complement strand
TTGCGCTCTGTTTTGCTTTATTGTCAGCCATTTCAAAACTCTCTTTTCTGTTATGATGATACGATTGTACCCTACTGTTTCCGGTCTGTCAAGCATTTTGCGGATTTTTTTCGGAAAACCCCTTGACAAAATCGGTCTATTGTTATAGACTATAGAAAAAGGTCTATGACCATAAACCAACGGAGGACAATATGGAATACCCGAAACTGTGCGAAAGCGACTGGCGGTTCATGACAGTGATCTGGGACAGCGAACCGGTGAGCTCCACGGCTCTGGCGGCGCTGTGTCTGGAAAAGCTGGGCTGGAAGAAGTCCACCACCTATACCATGCTGAAAAAAATGACGGAAAAGGGACTGGCGAAAAACGAGGATACCATTGTAACTGCCCTTGTGTCCCGGGATCAGGTGCAGAAAAACGAGAGCGAGCGGTTTCTCACCCAGACATTCGCCGGGTCACTGCCGGGATTTCTGGCGGCTTTTCTGGGAAACCGTACCATCACGGAAGAAGAAGCGGACGAGCTGATCCGGATGATTGAGGAACACAAGGGGAAATAAGAAGTAAGAAATCAGAGATAAGAGATATTGCGGAGGGATATGCACAATATGAAGGAAATTTTTCTTTCCGTACTGGATATGGGCGTAGCCGGGGGATGGGTGATCCTTGCGGTACTGGTTTGCCGGATGCTGCTTGTACGGGTACCGAAGAAGTATGCATGCCTGCTCTGGATTCCGGCGGGACTGCGGCTGGTGCTGCCGTGGCGGGTTTCCAGTCCGTTGAGTCTGTTCAATCTGATCCGTCCGGGGGCGGCAGAGGTGACAAAATACGGAACGGAAGTACAGAAGTTTATCCCCGGGGACATCGGCATGGCACGGGAACCGCAGATTTCCATCGGGATTCCGGCGGCGGATGCGGTGCTGTCCGGTTCTCTCCCGGATGCCACCCCCATGAACAGCATGAATCCCATGCAGTTCTGGGAGGCTTTCGGTACTGCTGTGTGGTGTGCGGGAATGGCTGTGATGGTTGTCCTGGCGCTGGTACAGTATGTCCGGCTGACATGGCGGGTACGGACAGCGGTGCGGGCAGAGGAAAATGTGTACCTGTCGGAAAACGTGGCCTCTCCTTTCATTCTGGGGGTATTCCGGCCGAAGATTTACCTGCCGTACGGACTGGACGAGACTCTGACAAAGCAGGTGCTGCTGCACGAACGGATGCATCTGCGGTATCGGGATCCGCTTCTGAAAATACTGGCATACGGAATTCTGACGGTGTACTGGTTCCATCCGCTGTGCTGGGCTGCCTTCTGGCTGTTCTGCCGGGATGTGGAAATACGCTGTGACGAAGCGGTGCTGGAACGGACAGAGGCGGCGGAATACGGGAAGGCGCTGGTACTGCTGGCCTCCGGCAGACGGTATACAGTGACAGGGCCCCTTGCTTTCGGAGAATCTTCCGTGAAAGAGCGGGTGAAGCATATTCTGCACTGGAAGAAGCCTGCCCTTTGGGTGAGTATCGGGGCGGTGGTTGTCAGTGCGGTACTGTTGGTGGTCTGCGGAACGGATGGGTTGGATTCACAGTATGGATGGATGTCGGAGATTACTGTGGAAGATATTGGGGAAACATCGGTACGGCACAGGGCAGATGGCGTATGGAACGGGAAACTGACCCCGGAACAGACGGAAGATTTTGTGCAGTGTCTGCGGAATGTGCCGCCTGATGCCATCCGTCCCGGGAGAGAGAAGCAGCATTTTTCCGGGATGGTTATGGATGTGCAGCTCCGGTATCCGGTGACACAGACCGGCAGTGTACAGTATATCTTCCGGTATGACGGTGAGGAAGTGTTCCTGTGTTCTGTGGATCCCTCTGTCCTGGGCAGGGAACCGGCATGGTATATCGAAGATGCAGACTTTCTGGCGTTCTTTGCGGGTCTGGCGCATTCCATGGAAAACGGCCAGGGCACACTGGATCCGCTGTCTGCTGAAGTTTCGGTATACGTATCCGGCACAGACACCGTCATTGCCCCGAAGCATTACGAACCCGGAGAGTGGAACCACGACTACAGCGAACTGCCGGTGCTGACCATGACGGAATCCGGAAACCTGTGCATCCATGTGTACTGGCAGCCGGAGACATTATATGTGTACGAAGAATACTACAACAGCCTTTCTTCCTCCGCAACCACCATCCGGCGCACCACCTACACAGCGGACGGCCCCCATGCAGACGGCGGCTATACCATCCCGGTGACCCGGATGAATTCCAAACTGGACGAACGGGCAGTGTACTATATCGAAAATGGGGAGGAAAAGTATATCTTTAAGGTGAACTTTACGGATGTGATGGAGATGGCAGCGCACAGGTATGTTTGTAATATCGCTCCCTGTCCCACACCTGTTTCCGGTGGACTGACGGACAATTTGTACATTTTCACTGCTGACACGGAAACAGCAGATACAGCCCTGCAGGAAAAATTCGGCAGCGGGTGGAATGCATACGGTATCCGCATTTTTCACAGTGAAAATACCGGGAAAGAAGCAAACTTCTGGTATCCCATGTATGATACCGCCGGGGTGATGTATAAGATGCAGTATGTCTCCATCGGATCGGACGGAAAAGTGGTGTTTTCCCATATGCTGGCGGATGCATCATGGAACTGCGTGGAAACACTGGCTTCGCTGACCTCACCGGAGGAACCGATGATCCTGTATCGGGAAGATGAGGCGATTTATGCCCTGATCGGACACACGGCATATTGTATACAGGGAAATGAGCCGAAAAAAACAACATTGACCGTGGAACCTCTCCGGCATAGTGAGAAGAATGTGGTAGTACGGTATGACCCTGCAGCAGACCCGGAGCTGATCCCGGAAACTGCGGCGGATGCGGAAGCATTGTTTGACACACTGACAGAGTATATGTTCACCTTCAACGATAGTGCGAAAGCCATTGCAGACTGTCCGGATGTGTATGCGGCGCTGCTGCACGGCGGAGAAGTGACCATGGAATATATCTTCACGGAACTGGAAAGGGAACCGGAAAGCCAGAAACGCAGCAATGTGATGACAGAGGTACTGCGGATGATGCTGGGAGAAGAAGCGCTGGACGAATCGGCAGGGAAGATCCCGGGGATGGGATACTATGTGATCTGGATGGAAACCAATCGCGCAGAACTGCATAACCATGGGGAAGCATATATGAAAGAAAACCGTCCATGGGGCTGGCTGGCGCTGACCCTGGCGGAGAAATCCTGAACAGAATACCAAAAACAACAACCGCCGCAGGAGCAGTCCCGTGACGGTTGTTCTTATCTCTTACTTTACTTCCATTTTTCCGTCTGCCCGGTCGTCATACCCGTATACTTTCATTCCCATCTCATGAGCCCGGCAGATCCATTCTTCACAGATCTCTCCGGTAAAGTATACTCTGTCACACCCGGCAGAGGCAGCAGAGGTCAGTATCCCATCGTCCGTTCCCATCAGACACCGGGGAATCTCCGGCAGGGCATCCCGCAGCGCACACAGTACCGCAGGATCTTCTGCGGCAAAGGTACAGTGTCCCAGACAGTCATACCGGTGGATCAGCTTCCGCAGGGCATCCGCATCCGGTGTTTCTGCCAGACACAGGGTCAGAACCGCATGGCAGGAGAACTTTTCCAGCACCTTTGCGAGAGGCACACCGGTCTCTGCGGCATACAGAATTCCGTCTTCTGCCGATACATCCACGAACAGCTCCTGCACACCGGTTCCCACAGCGGCACCCAGCATGGCCAGAATGTCATCGTTCAGTACATCCGCATAGGGACGGTGAGCACACTTCCGGGGATACCCCATGAACCGGTCGGAGGGTACAATGGCAGAGCCGCCGGGACGATACTGCCAGCCGTGTCTGCCGAATTCGATGTATTCATAGTGGGCAGCCGGTTTTCCGCCGAATCCCGCAGGCTTGTAGTATTTATTGTGGGGATCAAATTCCGCCGTTTCCATGCCCACCCGGCTCTTCATGTTCACCAGCATCTTCCCGGTGGGAGTCACGATCATGCTGGCGCCGCAGATGTCCGGGCTGCCGTCCAGGGATACAGAGGCACGCACCACATAGGCATTGGTGTTGTAGGCCAGGAACCGACCCATGATTTCCAGAGCCTCGTGGGTGTCGCTGCGCTGGAGGGAGGTGCCGATGATGATGTCCACATTTTCCCGGGCGATGGCGGCAAAGGCTTCATAGAAATAGAAATCGTAGCAGGTCAGGAACCCATACCGGATCCCGTCGATGGTCAGCACATAGGGTTCGGAGGGCTCAAAGGTATAGTCGGAGTCCAGGGCAATGGTGAACTGCTCGGAGGGAGGCAGATGCTTCTTGTAGTATTTCCCGGCAATCTCCCCGTTCCGGTCAAAGGCATAGGTGGTGTTCCGGTATCCGGTGGGGGTCAGGTCGTAAGCATTGACGAACAGGACAGCATCGCACCGTCTGGCTGTTTCGGCGGCTTTTGCAAGGAGAACGGGACGGAACTTTTCGGAATAGGCAATATTGTCCTCCCGGGTAGCGGCGGCACAGGGCACATCGCTGTATTCCGGCAGAACGATCAGATCCATGGAAGGATCACAGGCATCCATCATCTCCAGCTTTTTGGCAAAATACGCGTCGGAGAGGGACAGATCCATGGAATAGGGCGGCTGAATGACACAGGCTTTCATAGGGAAACCTCCGGATAGCACAGGATTTTTTACAGGATTTTCATGTACATAGTATACCTGTTTTTGGGTTCTGTGTCAAGCCTTACCCCGCAAAAGCCAGAGCGGCGGGAAAATGCGGTGCAAAGCGTTGGATGGACTGGGCGAGACCGTTGTAGTGGGTGAATACTTCTCCGGTGTACCTGTCCACCAGCAGATCCCAGACAAATGCAATCCGGTAAAACCGGTCTGTTTCGCCGGTAACGGTCAGATGGGGGATCTGCCAGCGGAAATACAGTTCATCTCCCGGATAAGGGACATCGGCCGGTTTTTCTTCCAGCGGTGTGAAGGGCCCGAAGGAAGTTTCATAGGCGAGAATCAGCTGTTCTTCAGCAATCTCCAGTGCTTCTTCCTCCGTCAGGGAAACCGCTGCAGCCGGATACCGCCAGAACTGGATGTGCGGTGTATTGTACAGCAGTGCATTTTCCGGAAAGGCTGTGTCTGCTCCGCCGGTATAAACCGTTTCTTCGGCAGACAGTACAGTTACTTCCGCATGGAGCAGCTGTGCAATGTCAGGCGGCGGCAGCAGGAGCATCATCTCTGTCCCGGTATACTGCATTTCCGGTACTGCCGATAGGCTGACTTCCTTCCCGTCCAGCAGAACGGTTCTCGTATCCCAATGGAATTCCACCAGAAGTTCGTCCCTGTCCATCCGGCAGGAAAGACTGCACTGTTCTTCGTCAGCGGCGATCACACAGCTTGTCTGTCCCGCATTGGGATACAACGCACGGGCCACAGCCAGCAGATCGGTGCGTAAAACAGGGGTATCCTCCACATAGGCAACGCTGCCGCTGTCGGTCAGGCAGGAACCGTTTACAAAAACAGGGACAGGCGCACCGGGAACTGTGTAGCTCTGTTCCGCTCCGTATACCAAAAGGGAATCCGGATGTGTATATTCAAAGCTCAGATCCAGCTGTACGGGCGCAATTTCCACGGGGACTTCCTGCCCGCAGGACACGGCAGAACCGGTCAGCAGACACAGTGTCAGGATTGCTGCTGCCAGAGATATTCCATATGTCTTTTTCATGATGAACCTCCTTTGGGGATATTTTTGACTTTGGCATTGCTCAAATTCTGTATTTATCAAATAGAGTATATCATATGTATAAACATTTGTCAATACAGTGCTGTAAAAAAGAACGCCCTGCCTGTGTGGCGCAGAACGTTCCCCTGTCTCTTATTTGCCTTCAATCTTCGCAATGCATTCCACTTCCACCAGCGCACCCTTGGGAAGATCCTTCACAGCTACGCAGCTTCTGGCCGGGGCGGAATCAATATACTTGGCATATACCGCGTTGAATGCAGCAAAATCGGCAATATCTGCCAGGAAGCAGGTGGTCTTGATGATGTTTTCGGCAGAGGTTCCGGCGGCTTCCAGTACAGCGGTCAGGTTCTTCAACACCTGTTCGGTCTGTTCGGTAATGTCAGAGCCCACCATGTCACCGGTTACGGGATCCAGCGGAATCTGGCCGGAGGTGAACAGCAGATCTCCCGCCACAGCTGCCTGGGAGTAGGGGCCAATGGCCTTGGGGGCGTTTTCGGTTGCAATCTTCGGAATCATATAGGGATCCTCTTTTCTTTGGATTTGACGGGAGAACCCGTGATGGATATAGTATACACCGGATTTTGGACTCTGTCAAGAAAATTCCCGGCGGGGGAGGGAACTTTCCGGAATGCCGGTGTACTTTTTCGGGCAGATATGGTATAATCATGACAGGAGTTCCATGTAGTACAGAAAGGATTTTCCCATGAAACAGCTCAGATCAGCAGAAGAGGTTTTCCCCCTGCTCCACGGATGCTGCGGAACATACCGCCTGGAGGGCCGCATCGGCTTTTCCCGGTTCACTCCAGAACAGCTCCGCTACTATACCGAACGAAGCGCAGACGATTTTGTCCGCAGCCACGCCCCTGCCGGTATCTGTCTGGAATGCACCACGGATATACCGGAGATTTCGTTTACCTATCGGGTCTGGAAAGAAAAAGGCTTTTACCGCACCCAGAGCGGGTTTGACATCTGGGAAAACGGTGTCCTGACCGCAGGCTTCCCCCTGGATCTGACCGGAAACGAAACGGAAATCCGCTATACCCGGCGGCAGAAGGATCCTTCCGTGATCCGTATCACCTTCCCCGGCGGCGTCATCGTACTGCCGGACCATTTTTCGCTGGGCAATGCCGTCCCCACAGAGCAGAAACCGGCGAAGCTCCTGTTTTACGGAGATTCCCTGACCCAGTCGGCGTATATGGCAAACCCGTCCCTGTCCTGGCATGTGCCGGTGTGTCAGTGGATGGAAGCGGAAGGCATCAACCGGGGGATCGGTTCCATGATCTATGATGCCGCCAGTCTTCCCACAGATACAGACTGTCTGCCGGGAACCATTTTCGTGGAATACGGCGGCAACGATCTGTACCGGATCCCGGACACCGACAGGGCACTGGCACAGGCGGAAGCATATCTGCAGAAACTGAGCCGGCTGTATCCGTCTGCGGAAACATGGGTGATCACTCCGGATCTTGGCCCGAGGATGGGGGGCACGGCGGAAAAATGGGCGAGGGAAGATGCATACTGTGCGGCACTGGCCGGAATCGCCCGCAGCCTTGGCATGACTCCCCTTTCCGGCAGAGATCTGATCCCCCCGATGCCGGTACTGTATTTCGAGGACATGACCCACTTCAACGAAGGCGGTTCGGCGATATTTGCGAATCATCTGCTGTACACCATGGGCTGGAAAAGAAAATAAGATGAAAAAACTCCACGGACGAAGGATGGTCTGTGGAGTTTTGCTATGGGCAGATACGAACTCTGGAGTTTTATATTCATTTCAGAGTAACCACTGCAGTACCGGACTTTTTCTGCCGAAGAAATACTGTATATGCTTTATTTGTTCTTCCCTTGCAATGGGCACTGTGATCCGTTCAAACATGGCATTGATTCTATCGTATTCACAGGCAAAAGATTTGGCACTGGCTGCAATCATTTCTTCCGGCGTGACATTAGAAAAATCAACCGCATATCCGGCAATTCCGGCAAGATACATGATGAACAGCCGCTGTGTCCGGCCGTTGCCTTCACGGAAAGGATGCAGGACATTGATCTCACTGAGATAATAGGCAAGCCGATAGGGAATCGTATCTCCGGCATCTATCAGATAATGCTCACGTTCCAGTTTTCCGAAAATGCTTCCGGCATATTGTTCCAGATTCTGAGCCAGACAGAACTGATTTCCCTTTGCAATATTTACATGACGGAGTTTACCTGCCCACATATACACATCTCCGAAAATGTACTTGTGAATTTTCTAAAGATGCTGCAGATCGAAACAGCCTTTGATCGGTTTCTGCATCGCCATCGCCAGTTTCAAAGAGGTGATTTACCGCTCGGCTAAAGAAAGAACTTCGCTGTCTGTAATACCGAGCCGATTGATCAGTACATGGGAATCGGGATAACAATACTCTTCATCCCACTCATAGTAGTAAAAAGAAAATGCGACCTCAAAAAGCCGCATAAATACTGGGTTTTATAACAAAAACACCATTGAGTCCGAACTCAGGGGCTCAGATTTCAATGGTGTCTTCAATTATTCTTCGTCTTGCGACTGAAGCATATTGTTAATGTTAAATGGTGGGAGTACTACACAATCCATTTCGGGTTGCGCAGTAACAAGTGAAATCTGACTGCGCAGATATGGCATCAAAATAGAAACCGCATTAACATTTACCAATTGGCTCTTTGTATCATCAGAAATATCTTCATCTGATTGAAAAGAGAAGAAGCCAGTTAAACTAATTTCAATGGAATATTCGTCGTCTTTATTTCCTCTGTAGATTAATGTAACTCGAAAGATTTCCCCATCATTTTTCTTGGCAACATTAGATTCAAAGTGATAATTCAACTGATTATCGTTTTTAAAACCCAAGCGTTCAAAATGTATTTTATCAAATACTAATCTCTCTAATTTAAGGACACTCTTAAAATCCATAATAATACCCATGCCTGCCGCTGCGCACCACGCACAAATAGGAATGAAAGTGGTGACAAACGGCAGCCTTTCTTGTAAAATGTAGCTGAGGAGATCACAAACTACAACGCACGGAGAGGGGAGTTGCAGATTGCGAAATTGTTCAAACCAGTATAATAATTAGTGTTAGAATCGCCGTTTCAAGCACAAATAAGTGGTACCTTGAGTCCGTACACTAAGAATTGTTTTAACAATCCTGTTAGATGCCCGGCGATTCAGTCACTGTGTTCTCCTCAACTTTTTATGAGGAGATCTGTCTCTTGAAAATCGTATATCCCATTTGCTGCGGTGTAGATGTTCACAAGAATTACCTTGTCGGAACCATAATTACCACACTGCCAGGAAGTCTGGAACCACACTATCAGAAACGTCGTTTCTCCATGTTTAATTCCGAACTGAACCAGTTCGCCGACTGGCTGTACAGCAACAATTGCCTCGATGTCTGCATGGAATCTACCGGAAAGTATTGGGTTCCGGTATTCAACATTCTTGAACAGCGAGGTCTGCGTGTTGTCATTGCCAATCCCAAATGGGTGAGTGCCGTAAAAGGCGAAAAGGATAATACCAAAGATTCCAAATGGATCGGTGAACTTTTCCGTATCGGTATCGTAAAGAGCAGCTTTATCCCCGACAAGGATACCCGTGTTCTCCGTGAACTGACCCGATACCGTTACAAGCTGACCTGTATGAAAAGCAGCGAAAAGAACCGTTTTCAGAATGCTTTCACCGTATGCAATGTGGCTCTCGACTCCGTTGTGTCCGATATGTTCGGAAAATCCGTACCGCCATCACGGATTACCTGACATCCGACGAAGTCTTTGATCACGCACACTGTGTATCGCTTTTACATCACTCATTGAAGAAAAAAGCGGATGCTGTGACAGAATCCATTGAGTGATATTCCATCACAAATGAACAGAAAGAACGGATTGGCATTGTGCGTGACCATCTTTCATACATTCAGAATTTGATTGAAAGAACGGATTCCTGTATTGCCCATATGGTTTAAAAACACGAAAGTGCCATCACACTTTTGCGCACCATTCCGGGTATCGACAGAAATTCTGCCATCACCATCATTTCTGAAATCGGCACTGATATGAATCAGTTTAGTTCCTCCAAACGTCTCTGCCGCTGGGCTGGGCTTACTCCCGGCAACAATGAATCGGCGGGAAAGAAGAAATCTGTCCGTATTTCACGTGCGGGAGTATATCTCAAACCTGCGCTCGTGCAAGTCGCACATGCAGCCGTGAAGAATAAGAAATCTCCCTATTACCGTCTGAAGTATGAGAAACTTGTTAAAGCAGGGGGAAGAATCGGTCGATCATTGCCATTACCAGAATGATTCTGACAGCGGTATATGCTTTGCTCACAACGGGTGAAGTCTGGAATCCGGTGGATCTTTTCAGAATCGATATGCCGGTTGCGCTCAAAGAAAAGCAACTTGCCAAGACAATTTCTCAGGCGACCAGATTCCTTGAAAAACAGGGGCTTGTGGTGAGTTAGTCCTCTTTCTATAGATCGTTTTGGCTCTGGTAAATTTCGTTTTTCTTAGGGCTTCGTTTTTACGTCATTAGAGTTTCTGGTATTGAGATACCTTTCACACTATTCTCCACTTCAAATTAAGCAGCAATGCTTCTGTCTTCAATGTTTTTTAATCCAAAAGCTCGATCATAATCTAATGACTCTTTAGAAGCTACATTAGACTGGTAATGATCGTCTTTTTCATAAGAAAATGAAATCTCATGTGTCGTTTTCGAAATATTTGATCCATTTGTTTTTGATGCAAAATATCTTGTATAAAACTCAATTGGCGTTATTATTTCAAAATGTTCGAACTGTGTATCTCTGTCGTTGATTTGTTTGGATGCCGTTGCGATAGTTGTATACGATTCATCTCGATAGAGATCATGTTCAATGCGCTTCAGATATTGCTTTACTTTTTCTGTTACAATAGCGTATTTAGCCCCTTCTTTTGGCAAAATATTTTCGTCCAAATATGGAGTATGGATTAAAGATATTTTATCTTTAGTAATATCTTCACCAGCCACAACAACCCAATGCTTTGTTTTTTTTGTGAATGTACTTCTAATTGTTATTCTAGCTGTTAACATTTCAATGATTTCTTTTACAGATGACTCTACTAAAACATAATCCTGATTATCATACTCACAACACAAAGCCAAATAGTATTTATCATCTGAAATACAAGAAAAGTAGATTGGAAGTTCGTTGAAGTCTACAAAAACTTCGTCTATATATAGTTCTTTACCTTCCAATATAAAACAAACTTTGTTATTCATTATCCCCCTCTAAAAGTTCAAAATCAGATATAACCACATCTTCATACATCCACCATGAAACATGCTCCGTCAACTCATTTCGCAAACACGGACCGCCTTCACAATATGCTTTTCCGATAGCCACTTTGTTCTTGGGATGAGGAAACACGAAATGATTTTTTAATGCCTCATATGATGAATAAAATGAGGTGCTATAATAATCCGGATTCTTTACTCCCCCCTCAAGGTTTCTGGGCGGTTTTTTCCCCAATTCTGCATAAGACATTAAATCGGCTTTGTCTATAGGATGCATATCGTCACCCTCTCGTAATACACGGCGATATACTTTAATGGGCGAATATTCGGTTTCGATATGTGGTGGCAATGTAACATCTCCGCTTTTTAGTTTTTCACGGAGAATTAACGGGAATTTTTCAATATTGACATCCATAAGTATCCTCTTAAAGAAAATTTAAATAATATCAAGCACTTATGGGACAATACATTTATATGATTTGTTTCAATAGGTGATGAATTCATTTAAATAATATTTACCCATTTTCAAACAAATTATATCATATAAATGTGAACTTTTCAACACAAAATTTGTCAACACAAAATTTGTGTTTTGAGAAAAAAAGAAAAACCTAAGTAAATTTCTCAATTCTAATATGTAATTCACATATTATTTAGCAAAAAACTAAAGATGAGCATTTATCTCTCCATTAATAATTGTGTCTTTTTATTATAACATATTTCTGTATTTCTTTTAATTCAATTTCTATGGAAAATTGAATTGAATTGTATCACCATATTCAATATCACACATCCTCGGCTCTTTCAAGTTATACACTGTGAAAATCATAACCATCGGCTTAGCCGGTGGTTTGCACTGCCCCTATAAGGGGCTATTACCGACCAGCGCTTGCAAGCGCACTGTACAACCGACGCTCGCACCACTTGCTCCGCTGCCTGTGAACAGGCTATTGCTTTTGCTGTTCGTTTCGTGTATAATTTTAGTGAGATTTTTCTCAATAAACTCCCCTCTGTATTGGAGTATGGTCGTCAAACTTTTCACATCTCGAAGCTGGAAGTTTTTCTTGAAGCTAAAGCTCTTTGACTCCACCAGCATCGCTGGTGGTTTTCGTTTTACAACAAAAGGGGCAACTGCCGTGGCAGTTGCCCCTTTGGGTTTGTTTTGGTCAAGTGCAATTACAGGTTGCCTGCATCGTGCTCCTGGTCATTCGAGTTCTCCTCTTCGTCGTAGGGAACCGAAGCCGTGAGGATATCCTCTTCATCCAGGAGAAT
>JAFQGY010000008.1 GCA_017415325.1 Clostridia bacterium | reverse complement strand
GCAAAAAGTTCCGGAAGAGTCCAAAAAAATCCCCCGACCATCGGACAGGGGATCTGTTTTGTATATCAATGCATCTGCACATGAATCCGCTGTGTCAGCAGAGTTTTCACCGGCACCCCCTCGGAGTTGGGCCAGTAGAAATGTGTGTATGCCAGCAGTGCCGTTTTGTCATCCAGAGCCAGCAGGGAAGTATAGAAACAGGAACCGGGAGTGCCGGGGACCACATTGTCATAGACATTCAGGTCTGCGGGAGTATCCCACAAAAGCCCTTCTCTGTCGCTGGTGGAACGGAGGAACAGACCCGGTCTGCCGTAGGAGGCAAGGGTCACGCCGCAGGGCAGGGCAAGAATCCGGGGCAGAACCCCCACCTTGTCAAATACCGTCGGTTCCGACCAGCTGCGGCAGTTGTCGGTAGAACGGGTGATGTAGCTGGGCTGTCCGGAGCCGGTGCGCATCAGCATGACAACGGACCCGTCGGGCATTCTGGCCATACTGGGTTCGCAGTACCCTTCGCAGCTGCGGGAGACCCAATCCTGCGGGGTGGTGATTTCCGACTGATACTGCCAGTGCCGTCCGCTGTCATCCGAGCGAAGTACCGTTACCGTGTACATCCGCTTGGGTTCGCCGGTTTCCGCACTGCATCCGTTGCCGTAGGTGCAGAAGAACAGGGTGCCGTCCGGATCTGCCATAACATAGCCCATACCGCCCATCAGCATTTCCATGGGGAAAACCAGCGGTCCCTTGGGGTGATGGGATACCAGCATGGTCAGGTTGGGCCATTCCACCTCCATCCGGAACCGTTCTGTTTTCCCGGCGGCGGGATCATAGATCTGTGCTTCCGGGGTACGGGGAAATTCCGGGATTTCATCTGCCCGGTAGTAGTCCATTCGCCGCCAGCCATCCTGCGTGAATACCGGACTGTATTTGTGCAGCCAGTCAGCAGAATAGGCGTTTTTAGGGCCTGGACAGAAATATTCCCGCCCGTCTGCCAGTACAGTACCTCTGGGGACATCTGTATCCCGTACCTCCCGCCAGGTCAGGCCGCCGTCCTCCGATACCCGTCCGAAGGGAAGCTGTCCTTCGTAACCGTCAATGTCGTCCACAGCCGCAGGACAGGTGCAGGTTGCAAGGATATGTCCGGCTCTGGTCATACGCAGACTGGGGAACTGATACGGCCCCCAGCCATGCTCCTGCCATGTACCGCCGCTGACCACCGGAACCGGATCTTCCAGAAGCAGGGAATAGGCAGGAAATGTATAGTTTTTCATAAAGATCTCCTTATTGGCCCGGAGGGGTCAGCCATAGAATTTTTCCATACTCTTCTGCAGTTCTTCGATTTTGGCTTCATTGGCAGACTGCTGGGAAGTATACCAGGATACATAATTTTCATGCAGCCCCACAGACAGCGCCAGATCCACACCGAAGAACTGGTGGAATGCATAGGTGAAATCAAAGCACACATTCTGGAAAATCAGATCCAGAATCTGAACGGATTCTTCGTCGTTGAGGAATTTCTTGGACAGTGCCGTGTCATAGTATGCCGGAAGTACCGTTTTCCAGGAGCTGTATTCCAGTGCTTCCAGAACGATGGTGCTCATTGCAAAGTCCGGTACATCCATGGGAATGGCAGAGGCAAAGGCAGAGGAGTGGGCGCCGTAGTGTTCCTGGTCTTCCCGGAATTTGGGAATGGGCAGAATGCCGTAGGTTCCCATATCCCGCATGAGCTCGTCACTGGTGTAGGATACACTGTTGAGGAAGAACAGTGCCCGTTTGTCCAGGAAGACATTCAGCATGTTTTCGTAATTGTGCGCCTGGCCCTTTGTGTAGCCGCTGTAATAGTAATCGGTGTCGTACATCAGGGTGTACAGCATATCGTTGGCGGCGATCAGGTTTTCATCGTATCCGCTGAGCCGCAGACTGCCGTCTATGCTGGTCATGGTACTGTACCCGCTGGTGGGGTAGATCAGTCCCAGGACATCCCACTGGGAGGTGATGCCGTAGCGGTCTGCTTCTGTCCATTTGCCGTCCCCGTTCAGATCGGCGGCCACCGATTCGCCGAGAGACAGCATGATGTCAAAGGTCCAGTCTCCGGCGAACACCATGTCGTACATTCCTTCGATGCCGAAATCTTCCGCCATTTCGGTATTGTAATATGTAACCTGCGCGCGGGCAACGGTGGGCATGTCATAATATCCGGATACCAGCAGGAGCACGTCTCCCACATACAGATTCCGGAGTACATACTGTGCATACCAGGGTTTGTCGATGTCCAGATATTCGGCTTCCGTCAGGTCATAGTAACAGCCGGCAATGGCAGGATTGGTGAGATAGCAACCCACGCCTGTCACCATGTCAAACGCACCGGAACCGGCCATCACGCTGTTTATGACCAGATTCTGGTCGCGCCATCTGGTGGCATCGTAATCAAAGACCAGCTGGATATTGAAGCGTTCTTCCACGGTCTTGTTCCGGTTGTATGCGGCGTCTTCCACAACGTCCCCGGTGAGTTCCGGATCATAGAAGTATTCATATGTCCATGTGTCGCACCATACACGGAAGTCTGCCCCGCCGAAGTCCCGTTCCGGGAGAGAGTCGGTGAGTTCGGTTTCGGATTCGACAGTGGTTTCGGCTGTCTGGGAAACCGTTTCGCTTTCCTCCGCAGCTTCACCGGAACCACAGGAAAACAGGGAAGGTATCAGCAGTGCCGCAGTCAGAAAGAAAACAATCGCTTTTTTCATAGGTATATACCCTTTCTTGTGTAGTATTGCCGGAATTGTCGGATTCATAGATGGGATATTGTACATAGTATAGCATGGATCCCGGATCTTGTCAATTCCCAACTATGGAAATGTCTGATAGATCCGCTGTTTTGATTTTTGAACAGACAAAAAAATCACCCATCCCGGAGGGACAGGTGATGCAGAGTTTTTACAGCTGGATTTCCGTACCGTCAGAGGCCATGAATACGGGGATGGGCAGAGCCTTGATCACTTCGTAGATGGTGGCCTGGAAGGTGTGGGAGTAGTGGTTGAAGCAAACCTGCTTCAGATTGGGCTGGTTTTCAAACAGGGGCAGGTACTTGGTGGCCGGGAAGTGAGCAACTTCGCAGATGGCCAGATCCAGCGGTTTTTCAAATACGGATACCGGGAAGTCTTCCTGGGGACCCTTGTGGCACAGGTCGCCGGTAAACAGAACCCGCTTGCCTTCCGCTTCCACCAGATATGCATGGGACATCTGGTTGTGCATGGTGCGGAATGCGGTAACCTTGATGGCTTCGTCTTCATACAGCAGCCCTTCGTGTACAGGTGCGAACCGGAAAGGCTTCATGGTTACACCGTTGCACTTGAGCCAGCTGCCCAGTGCCGCTACGGTTTCGTCCATGGGTTCCGGCAGATAGATGGCGGGATCCACATCCTTGAAATACCATGTGCACAGATCCACAAAGGATACAAGGCCGTTGGTGTGGTCGCCGTGCATGTGGGTGAAGAAGATCCCCTTGACGGAGTTCGGGGCCATGCGGCGGGTGATGAGCTGTTCAATGGACTGGGTACCCATGTCGATGAAATACCGTCTGTCGCCCACTTCGATCATGGTGGAAGAACACCGTCTGTTTGCTTCCGGCACGCCATGGCTGGATCCGAAAAATACAATACGCATGATAAACCTCCAGATTTATGAAGAATTGAAAGTGCAGATGTTATACCGTTTCCACCGCAAACAGAATGTGGTCGTTCTTAGCCAGGCCGTCCACCAGTTCTTTCCGGTCGCTGTTCTTGGGGATGGGCATAATGGCTTCGATACCCAGATGGTTGGCGATCCCGGTGCGGGGCGGGGTAATTTCCACGGCATACAGACCGTATTCAGGGCCTGTGAGAATGTCCAGAACGGCATTGGTCACGGAAGCGTCGTCGCATTCCAGATAGACCCGGATGATGTTCTTCCCGTTCTTGCCGATGGTTTCCACCCGGGTCAGGGCACCGGCGGACAGGAAGAAGATGATGGCGCAGATCACGGCCCCGGAGTAGAACCCAAGCCCGGTGGCGATGCCGATGCAGGCGGTGGTCCAGAGGCCGGCGGCGGTGGTCAGCCCGGTCACATGGTTGCGGCCCCGGATCAGGATGGTTCCTGCCCCCAGAAAACCGATACCGGAGATGACCTGCGCACTGACACGCATGGGATCGGACGAAAAGCCCATCACCAGACAGGTGTACTGCCCGATCAGTGCGGTCATGGTGGAGCCGAGACAGACGATGATGTGGGTTCTCAGCCCGGCGGGACGACCGTGACGGCTGCGTTCAAACCCGATGATGCCGCTGAGCAGAAACGATATGAAAAAGCGGAACAGAACTGCGGCAATGCTCAGTTCACCGCTGAAAAGAAAGTCATGCATAAGGGGTACCTCGCTGTTTTGGTTATAATGTACATTATATCATATTCCGATAACTTTGACAATACCTGCAGTGGGAAAAATTTACGGATTGCTGTTGCTATTTGGCTTTCGGTATGGTATACTGAAAAGGATCAAAAAACAAAAGCGAGGTACTCCGCATGAAGCAGATTCCTACCTGGGAAGCCCCGAAAACTTCCCGTGTATATCTTCACCCCTACGGTTCCGGCAGACTGGTGACCGTATATCCCGACATGAAAATCACAGACCTTGATCTGATCGACAAGGGCTGGCACTATAACCAGGCCGGTTTCGGCGTACATACCCTCTTCGGCACCGAACCCACCGAAGCCGATCTGGAAATGACCCAGTGGGAAAAGCCCGAAGGCGGGATTCCCGTGTACACCATGTACAATCTGGATCTCGAAAACGACTGTGAGATTGCCATGACCGCCTTCTCCAGCACCGACCGGATTCCCTTCACCTACTGCGAGCTGACCGTGACCAACACCAATAATTATCCCGTGAAGGGTACCATGGGTCTTCTGCCCCGGTACGCCGCACAGGATCACTATATCACCGGCCTCCACGACACCGGCTACGAACCCTACAATCCCAATGTGGGACAGTGGTATCTCTGCTGGCACAATCCCTTTGCACCCACCGTACCCGGCAGCCTGATCGCAAAGAACAAGGACGGCTACGGATGGATGCAGATTCTGGAAACCGAAAACTGCGTTCCCCAGTGGATTTCTCTCAACGAACAGCTCCATCGGTTCAAGGCACACGACTACTACCGCATGGACTACAGCCTCCAGCCCGGCGACTCCGCATCCGTACGCTTTGTCATGCGCCGCGGGGACGTTTGCGAAGCACCTTCCTACGATGACGCACTGGCCGCTACCGTACGCTGGTGGGAAGCGCTGCAGGCCAAGGTGACAAAGCTGCCCGCAGAAGAAGCCTACGAAGACATGTTCCGCCAGAACGTAACCCAGATGATGCAGATGTTCCAGCATTACGAAGGCAAGCATCCGGAGCATATCTACGCCAGACAGGGGGACGTGGGCCGGTTCCAGTGGGTCTGGGAAGTGGCGCATTTCACCACCGTGCTGGACCAGATCGGTCTGGAAGAATACTGCACCGACGCATTCCGGATGTGGTACCAGTGCTGGCAGCTGACCGAAGGGGAAGAAAAGGGCAAGCTGAACAATCCCTTTGTACACTGGGACAACACCAACGGATCTGCGCTGTGGGCCACCTGCAGCAACCTGATGGTACGGAACGATCCCGCTCTGTTTGAAGAATTCCGTCCCTGGATGAATCTGGCGCTGGAATACATCCAGTACCGCCGTGACCCTGCCAAGTCTGCGGAAGGGGAAGTAAAGGGTCTGTTCACCTCCGGCGTGGCCAGCGACTGGGGCGAAGTAGGGCAGCACTGGACCTATACCGATGCGGTAAACGCCTACGGGATCCGTGTAATGGCGGAATGCTACGAAAAGTTCGGCGCACCGGAAGCGGAATATGTCCGGGGTGTGTGGAGAGAATACAATCAGGTTCTGCTGGACGTGCTGAACAGGTTCTCCGAAGAACACCACGGCGAACGCTCCTACAACATGCCCCACATTCTGGGCGTGGAATTTGAAGACAGCTACAGCCACTGCTTCTACACCGACGGCTGTCCCTACCTGATCAAGCTGGGTATTATGGACCCCAATTCCGAGATTTTTGAACAGATGGAAACCTTCTTCCGGGAAATCGGCTTCCTGGACGACGAACACGGTGTATCCGGGCGGATGACCAACGACGCCTGCGGTGCGGACGGTCTGTACGGGAATGTATACTACACCTGCGTATCTGAAATTCTGTGGATCCAGGCATGGATGGAACGGGGTGAGCTGGATAAGGCCGCCAAATATGCGGAAGGGATTCTGAAGTATCACGTAACCCCGGAATACATCACATCCGAACGGTACTGCTCCGTGGATCCCTGGTTCACACCGTGGCAGCCCAATGCCTCCGGCGCCGGCAGACTGTGCCAGTTCCTGATGGATTACTTTGGCGTGAAGGAAATTACAAAATAAGAGATCAGAAATCAGAGAGAATAGATAAGGTGCGTAACCGATGTTGGCTGCGCACCTTTTTTGTGATCATTCCTGCAGGTCGATTGTAAGTGTTATATCGGCGCTGCAGTATTTTTCATATAGTTCTGTTTTTCCCTGATTCCGATATACTTTGGCGATAAGCCGCAGCATTTTTCGGATCACCTGCATATGCGCTTCAATGTCTTCTTTACAGTATTTCACTTTTTCCAGACCGTCTGCCAGATATACCATAATGGAGTCATGATCCTGAATCACATGATCTGCTGTACGCAGGGCTGCAAGTTTATCTCCTTTGTAGGCCTGCGAGATGGCTTTTGTTTTGTATGCTGTATGGGTAAGGTGAATGTCATTTTTTCCATGAATGATACTGTCACAGTACGCAATGGACATATCCAGCCATGCAGGATCTTTTTGTTCTGCAATCAGGTATTTGGTTTTCAGGATCACAGCCATTTTACACATAAGTTCCGGTGCATACGGATATTGCTCCAAAGCATTACGGCAGATTTCCTCTGCGTTTGCCAGATCTGTTTGTTCTGCAGCGGTATCAATTTGCTGCAGGAATGCCTGTACACTGCCTGTACAAGCCGGATTTTCATAACCAAAGAGTGCATCAATGGACACCTGAAATATTTTTGCCAGTTCCGGAAACAGCAGTGCGTCCGGTATTGCGGTACCTCTCTCCCATTTAGAAACAGATGCCGCTGTTACGTTCATTTTTTCTGCCAGTGCTTCCTGTGTAATTCCCTTTTCCTGCCGGAGATGACGGATGTTTTCACCGATATACGATGTCATATTCTACCTCAAAAATATAGATTGAACCGGTTCTGGATACAGTATACCGGATTTTGGGGGAAGATGCAAGGCATTTGTGCGACACAGAGGTGAACCGGCGGTTGAAAAAACATCGTGTAAGGATCATTCCACTGGAAAATCCAGCGTCCAATCCCCTTCATAACTCATACCAAGCTGCCAGAGGTACACCGGAATTTCACCGGTTTCATTGGTGTATTCCGCAATCTCTCCGTTTTGGAAAACGATATTCCAGTCATACTGGCTGCCCCCTGCGGAATGAACGGTGTTTTCCGTATACATGCCGGGGACACACAGGTAAATGAATTTCCGCATGTCTTCGGAGACGGCATAGACACCGCTGTACTGCAGTCCGTCCGCCGATGTAAAATGCAGCGTATTTCCGTCTCTGCGGACACTGTCAATCACATACCGGAATCCGTCGCAGTCCAGTAGAACCCACTTGCCTGTCAGTGTTTCTCCTTCTGCCGGTACCGGAACATATACATGTGGCGCAGTGCCTTCCGTGACGGCGTTCATAAAGTCGTAGATGACAGAAATGTACCCGGTGTGCAGGGAAGCGATCTGTTCCCCCGGCGTTGTTTCATATACCTGTCTGGTGGTGAGAACAGGGTCTTCCGAACGGGTATTGCTGCTGCCGCCCTGGTTTTTCAGTACATTTCCGGCAGTGTCCGTCACCGTTTCCAGTTCGGTGTGGGCAAAAGCCAGTTCTGCAGTGGCGGACAGCTCCGTCTGCAGGAAGTTGTCGTCACGGATTCCCACATACACGGTGTTGCCCGATGTGGTTCCGAACAGGGTCAGACCGCCGGACGAGGATTCTGCCGGGATCACATCCTGCGGCTGGAAGTTGATATGTTCCGAAAAATACGGTGTATCGCATTCCAGTGTCAGGGAGGCGGGCTTAGGGATGTCGGTGGTGGTATATCCTATAAGGGATGCACCAAGGTGAAAGGTCATCTCCGTCAGCGGATACACTTCTCCGTCCTCCGTCACCGCACGCAGTCCTGTAAAGGGAATGGAGTTTTCCGATGCCCATACCGCAAGCGTGGTTCGTCCCTGCATACTGATCCAGGTGACAGAACGGATCCGCCAGCCGTCACCGGAAAGAGAAGTATCGTTCCGGATGCCATCTGCTTCCTCCGGCATTTCCGTGGGAACACCGCTTTCCCGTACAATTTTTCCGTCCGGGGTGAAATAGTAGTACCCCGCAATGGCGGCGGACATCAGCATCACCGCCATGCCAAGAATCACAGCGGCTGTGACAAGCAGTTTTCTGCTGTTGCGCTTCATGGGCAGTTCCTCCTTTTCCTTCCAGTACATGTGTGCATATTGCAGCAGCTCTTCCTTTTTGTTCCCGGCGGGACATACAGCGATGGGATGCTCCCTGTACAGCCGCCGCAGGATTCTGTCTGTCCGGTTCATATGATTCCCTCCTTTTCCAAAACCTTTCGCAGGGTGTCTCTGGCCTGTTTCAGTCGGCTCTTGACTGCGGAAACAGTAACCTGCTGGATCCCGGCAATTTCTCTGACCCGGAAGCCGTGGTAATAGTACAGTATCGCTGCTTCTCTCTGGGGCTCCGGCAGATGGGTGATGGCCGATTCCAGCGTCATGGCGAGATCGTGGTCCTTTTCCGGTGCGGCAATGGTCTCTTCCAGTTCCACTGTTTCTTCCCGTCTGGTGAAATAGTCCCGGCATACATTGGCGGCAGTCTGGAACAGATATGCTTTGCATTTTTTCTCGCTGGGAAAAGTGAGCTCTCCGGCATATCGGATGAACCGGAAAAAAGTTTCCTGTGTCAGGTCTTCTGCCGTGCTGTGTTCCCGGATCCGGCTGACCATGTACCGGAGAATATCGCTGTAGAACCTTTCCACAGCCTGTTCCATCTGCGGTATTGTCATGTGATCACTTCCTTTCATGGAGTTCTGCTCTATATAACCGGATTTTTGGCTGATTGGTTGGAGAAAAAACAGGATTTTCCAAAGAAAAAGAAAAAACCGCCCCTTTTACAGGACGGTGATGCATGCAGCTTAGTCCATGCTCCAGACAGTACCCTTCATCAGAATCAGGATGATGTCGATGAGCCACATGAAGGGGACGAACAGCAGCAGAATGGAGATTACGATGCCGACAGCATTGTTTTTGTCCAGACTGCGGCAGATCCGGTAGATCCCCCAGACGATGTCCAGTGCGGGAATGGCCAGAATTACTTTGACAAGCAGCGGCAGTTCGTCAATGGCCTTGATGAGTTCTTTCATAAGTAGTCTCCTTGCATTGTTTTGGTTGGTTCTGGTATCAGTATAGCATACTTTCCGGTGGATTGCAATATGAGAAGAATGAGAATTTCATGAAAAATACAAAAATCGACACTGTGCCGGCAGTTTATGCCTGCTCTCCGTACCGCTTCCGCAGCAGGGAACGCATCAGCTTCACGGAGAAATCCGCCATGTCATAGGCCATATCCTCTCCGAAGAACCGCAGATTCAGTTCCATGTTGTAGTTCCCGGTGTAGCCCACTTCATCCAGGGCATCGAATATGTCGTTCCAGTTCAGGGTGCCGGTCATGGGCGGCTTGTGCTGGTCGGTGAGGGTGTCGTTGTCGTTGAGATGAAGCACTTCCACATGCTTTCCCAGCATCCGGATTACATCCCCTGCGGAAGGATTGCCAAACCGTGTAGCCTTGTTGGAATGCCCGGTATCCACGCAGGTGCACATCCAGTGGGCATTGTCGTCCGTCCCGCAGACCCGGTTGTAGGATTTCAGAAATTCGTTGATGTTCCCGAAAAAGTCACAGCAGCCCTTCCCGGTGGCATCCCCGAAGGTTTCCGACGCAATTTTCACACCGTACTGCTTTGCAAAGGGCAGAATCCGGCGGAACATATCCAGATTCAGGCTGTGCATCAGAGCGGGATCGGCATCGGCTCCCATATAGATGGTGGTAACGCTGTGGATGATCACATGGGGGGCACCCAGAGCAGCAGCGGCAAGACAGTCCAGACGGGCGTTGGCAATCAGGGCATCGTCTTCTTCCGGAATGTTCCTGAATCCCGTGATCCGTCCGTGGGTCTGTCCGATCTCGATCCCCAGTGACTGGGCATGACGGCGCAGACCTGTGCAGTAATCCACAATTTCTTCGTCGGACTTTGCATAGATGGAATCCGGATTCCGGTAGTCCCAGCGCTTGCCGATGGTCTCAAAATCCACGGCATCCAGTCCCAGTCTGGCAGCGATGTTCAGCGCTTCCATGTCGCCGTATCTGTTCTGAAAATAGCCGATAGCCAGACTTACTTTGCGTTTCATATTGGTTTCCTCCGGTGTAGGTGATGGTGTATATGTCCATTATAGCACGATTTTCGGTTTTGTAAAGATGATACCGCAAAAAATACCGTCTCCTGTCGTGTGGCAGAAGGCGGTATTTCCATTGCAGTTATGCGTTTTTCAGTGTCAGCTCGGGTGCTGCTTTGTCCTTGATGGTCTCACGGGTGATGGTCACAGCAGCGATGTCGTCCCGGGAGGGGATCTCGAACATGATGTCCGTCATCACTTCCTCCAGAATGGAACGAAGCCCTCTGGCACCAGTGTTCCGTTCGATGGCCAGTTCCGCTACGGCATGCAGGGCGTCGTCTGTGAAGTGCAGTTCCACGTCATCCATGGCAAACAGCTTCTTGTACTGCTTGGAAATGGCGTTCCTGGGTTCGCAGAGGATCCGCACCAGGGCGTCGCAGTCCAGATTTTCCAGCCCGACGATCACCGGCAGACGGCCCACCAGCTCCGGAATCAGACCGAACTTCACGATGTCATGGGCGGTCACTTCCTTGTAAACGGTGGTTTTCTGCTTGTCTTCTTTTGTCTTTACTTCGCCGGTGAAGCCGAGACCGGACTGGCCCTTCCGTTCTTCGATCAGCTGATCCAGCGTATCAAAGGCGCCGCCGCAGATGAACAGGATGTTTTCCGTGTTGATCTGGATGAATTCCTGGTTGGGGTGCTTTCTGCCGCCCTGGGGGGGAACATTGGCAACCGTGCCTTCCAGAATTTTCAGAAGTGCCTGCTGTACGCCTTCCCCGGATACGTCCCGGGTGATGGAACGGTTTTCGCTCCGGCGGGAGATCTTGTCGATTTCGTCGATGTAGATGATGCCCCGTTCGGCCAGCTCGATGTCATAATCCGCTGCCTGAATCAGACGGAGCAGGATATTTTCCACGTCTTCCCCCACATATCCGGCTTCGGTCAGGGTAGTGGCATCGGCAATGGCGAAGGGAACTTCCAGGGTCTTGGCCAGGGTCTGTGCCAGGAAGGTTTTCCCCACACCGGTAGGCCCGATCAGCAGTACATTGCTCTTCTGGATATCCACATCTTCCAATTCGTTTTCTGCTTCCACAGCCTTGCCTTTCCGGGAGGCATGCTTCAGCTTTGCTTTTCTGTCGTTGTACAGCAGCCGCTTGTAGTGGTTGTATACGGCAACGGACAGCGCTGTTTTGGCAGCATCCTGCCCGATGACATATTCATCCAGGGTGGCTTTCATTTCACGAGGGGTGGGCAGTCTGTCACCGGAAAGTCCGGAAGGTGCGTCCTCGTGTTCCATGTGGTCAAAAATAATGTCGTTGCAGGCTTCCACGCACTTGTCGCAGATGTACAGCCCGGTGGCGGAGGGGATCAGAAAATTTACATCATTCTCACCTCTGCCGCAGAAGGAGCATGTGGGATCGATTTTGATCCGTCCTCTGCCCCCTTGTGTGTTCTGAGCCATGTTTCAGGTACCTTTCGTTGGGTGTCAGATTACGGACGGTGCTCGATAACCTTGTCGATGAGACCGTATTCGCAGGCCTGGGCAGCGGTCATGAAGTTGTCCCGTTCGGTGTCTCTGGCGATTTCTTCAATGGGTCTGCCGGTGTTCTTTGCCAGAATGGAGTTCAGATTGTCCCGGGTACGCAGGATGTGGTCGGCGTGGATCTTGATATCGGTAGCCTGACCCTGTGTGCCGCCCAGAGGCTGGTGGATCATGATTTCACTGTTGGGCAGTGCCAGTCTCTTGCCCTTGGCACCGGAAGACAGCAGGAATGCGCCCATGCTGGCAGCCATGCCCATGCAGATGGTGCTGACATCGCACTTGATGAAATTCATGGTGTCGTAAATGGCCATACCGGCAGATACGGAACCGCCGGGGCTGTTGATGTAGAGACAGATATCCTTGTCGGCATCTTCTGCTTCCAGGAAAAGCATCTGTGCGATAACCAGAGAGGCGGTGACGTCATTCACTTCATCAGACAGAAAGATAATGCGGTTGTTCAGCAGACGGGAATAAATGTCATAGGCCCGTTCGCCGCGGTTGGTCTGTTCTATGACGGTAGGTACAAGTGCCATAATAAAAACCTCCTGAATGATAAATATGGTTTGGAAATACGATATTGAAAGGGAAATACTCCCCGAAATCACCAATACCGCCGCCCGGGAAATCCAAGACAGCGGCATTGTATGACAGTGATGGCAGAATTATTCAGCGTCAGCAGCGGGAGCAGCTTCGGTAACAACAGCCTTTTCCTTTACCAGGTCGATGGCCTTCTTTACCTTCAGATCTTCGGCGATGGCGTCGGCGCCAACAGCTTCCTTGATCTTTTCCACTTCCATCTTGTATGCTTCGGCCAGGCGGTTGTATTCTTCTTCGATTTCTTCTTCAGAAGCAACGATGCCTTCCAGCTTAGCGATGGTTTCCAGAGCCAGTCTGGTCTTTACCTGACGTTCAGCATCGGGACGCATGTTCTGGCGCAGGGTGTCCAGATCCATACCGGTGTACTTGAAGTAGGTGGCCAGATCCAGACCCTGCATCCGCAGTCTGTTGTCATAGTCACGAACGAAGTTTTCGGTTTCGTTTTCGTACATGGCTTCCGGAATTTCAGCTTCCAGCTTTTCGCACAGAGCCTTGATGATCTGTTCTTCTACCTGGGCATCAGCCTGCTTGTTGTGGTTTTCCTGCAGTTTTGCCTTGATGTCGGCCTTGTATTCATCCAGAGTATCGAATTCGGATACATCCTTGGCGAAATCGTCGTCCAGTACAGGCAGTTCGTTGAACTTCAGACCGTTCAGCTTGCAGTGGAATACAGCTTCCTTGCCCTTCAGGTCTTCTGCGTGGTAGTCTTCCGGGAAGGTAACGGTTACGTCGAATTCTTCACCGATGTTCTTACCAACGATCTGTTCTTCAAAACCGGGGATGAACTGGCCGGAACCCAGCTTCAGTTCGTGGCCTTCTGCCTTGCCGCCTGCGAATGCAACGCCGTCAACGGTGCCTTCGAAGTCGATGTTGGCAACGTCTTCCATGGCAGCGGCACGGTCGGTGATTTCGATCATACGGGAGTTACGGGACTGTACGTGGGACAGTTCGTTTGCCACTTCTTCGTCGGTAGCTTCGGCTACGGTGCGGGCTACTTCCAGACCCAGGTAGTCAGCGATGGCAGCTTCGGGCTTGGTATAGAAGGTTGCGGTGAGAACAACGCCGTTTTCGTCGATGGTTTCCACGTCGAATTCGGGCTGGGAAACGATTACCTTATCGAAATCGGCAACAGCTTCGGTGTAGGCGGCGGGGATTACTTCGTTGATGGCGTCTTCATAGAAAACTTCCTTGCCGTACATCTTTTCCACGATGGCGCGGGGGGCCTTACCCTTGCGGAAACCGGGGATGGTGATGTTCTTTACAGACTTCTTGTACACCTTATTGATAGCGGTTTCAAAGGTTGCATGGTCTACATCAAAAGTGATTTTATATTGATTGACAGCAATGTTTTCGGTGTTCTTCAGGCTCATGGTTTTTGTTCCTCCAAATGAAATAGATACAGTTTTACATAGCTTTTTACATTGTACAATTTTTTGACACAGATGTCAATGCAGAAAAGCGAAAAGTATTTGAAAAAAATGTAAATGTTTCTGGTAAAATAACCGGATTTTTCCGGAACCGGCCGTTTTCATCGTTCCGATGGTGTATACAGCGGGATAAAATCCAGATAATCGGCGGAGATGATGCGGAACTGGATCCCTTCGTATTCCTGTACCGGATCCAGTGTGTAGTTTCCGTGGATGTGTCCGTAGAAACACCGCCGGATCCCGTGGGAGCGCAGGACTTCCACAAATTCCCGGCACACAAAGGAACCGAAGACCGGCGGGAAGTGCAGATACACCAGAATCTCCTCATCCGCCAGACGGAGTTTTTCCGCTTCCGTGATGCACAGCTCCAGCCGGATCGCTTCTCTGTTCACCAGCTTTGCATAATCCACCGGGTTCACGGAACTTTGTTTCCCTTCCTCCACGAACCAGCCCCGGGTACCGCAGACGATCCTGTCCTCCACCCGGAAGGCGTTGTTGTAGAGAAAATCAATGCCCGTGACGCCGATGGAATCCAGAAACGCATGCATCTTCTTTGCGGTTGTCCACCAGAAATCGTGGTTGCCCTTGCCCAGGAGCTTTTTCCCCGGCAGAGACGCCAAAAACCGGAAATCCGCCTCTGCTTCCGGCAGGGTCATGGCCCAGGAGATATCCCCGGGGATCACCACCGTATCGGCATCGGTCACCACCGCACGCCAGCGTTTTTCTATTTTTTCCGTATATCCCGTCCAGCGCCGGCCGAAGACCTCCATGGACTTGGGCACAGAGCCGGACAGGTGCAGATCCGCAATGGAAAAGACGGACATCAGTGCTCAAAGGGCACTTTCGCCATATCTGCCGGCTTTACCACATCGGTGAAGCGTACTTCTTTGGTCAGTACAGAGGCCAGAGGCGCGGGAATTTCGGTACCGGTAGCGGCAGACAGTGCGTTCAGCAGGCCTGTAATGTCGCTGTCCTCTGCGGGAATGCCCAGAGAAGCGCATACATCGGCGGCAAACTTGTAGGGGCTTGCGGTGGATGCCAGAACGGCACGGCGGGTGTCACCGGTTTCGGCACGGTACTTCCGCAGACAGCCCAGACCAACGGCGGTGTGGGTGTCCACCAGATACTTGTTGTTCTCGAAGGTATCCCGGATCACAGCGGCGGTTTCTGTTTCGTCCAGCCAGTAGCCGGAGAATACATCCCGCAGCTTGTTCATGGTATCTTCCGGCAGGGAATACTTGCCTTCGCTGTTCAGGGCAGCCATCAGATCCGCCGTGGCAGCAGGGCCGCAGAGACGGTACAGCAGCCGTTCCAGATTGGAAGAGATCAGGATGTCCATGGAGGGAGACATGGTCTTGTGGAACTCTCTTGTTCTGTCGTATACGCCGGTGTTTATGAAGTCTGTCAGCACATTGTTGGCGTTGGATGCGCAGATCAGCCGGCCGATGGGCAGACCCATTTCACGGGCAATGTACGCCGCAAAGATGTTCCCGAAGTTGCCGGTGGGTACGCATACCAGAATTTCGTCACCGCTTGCAATGTCCCCGGACTTCACCAGATCACAGTAGGCGGAGATGTAATACACAATCTGCGGTACCAGACGGCCCCAGTTGATGGAGTTGGCACTGGAGAAGAAGAAGCCTGCTTCGTTTGCCTTTTCCGCCAGAGCCTTGTCCCCGAAGATCTTCTTCACGCCGGACTGGGCATCGTCAAAGTTGCCTTCCACAGCGGTAACGTATACGTTGGAGCCTTCCTGGGTGGCCATCTGCCGCTTCTGCATGGGGCTGACCCCTTCGTCGGGGTAAAACACAGCCATCTTGATGCCGTCCACGTCCTTATAGCCTTCCAGCGCAGCCTTGCCGGTGTCGCCGCTGGTGGCTACCAGAATGTATGCGGTTTTTTCTTCGCCGGTCATCTTCAGGGCGCGGGAAAGCAGCCGGGGCATAATCTGCAGGGCCATATCCTTGAACGCACTGGTGGGACCGTGCCACAGTTCCAGAGAATAGTCGGTGTCGTCAATTTTGTGCAGAGGAGCCGCACCGCCGGGGAACCGTTCTTCGCCGTATGCGGTTCTGCAGTCTGCCGCCAGAGCATCGCTGTCGTAGTCGTCTAAGAACATGGAAAGGATGTACGCCGCTCTTTCGTCATAGGACTTGGAAAGCAGGGCTTCCATATCCCCATGGGTCAGTTTGGGCACGCCTGCGGGAATGTACAGACCGCCATCCGGTGCCAGGCCTTTTTTGATGGCTTCGGCAGCGGATACGGCAGCGGGAGTGGCAGAAGTATCTCTTGTACTAACGTATTTCATGATGTTTCTCTTTTCTTGGGTTTGATATAATGTAGGAACTTCTCCGACAGGGATGACGGAAAAGAAAGTTTTCGCAGATCAGTTTGTCATAAAGCGCAGGGCATTGCCGAAGAACAGCTTGTCCAGGAAGGTTTCGGAATACCCTTTTTCCGTAAGCAGCGGAATCAGCCTGGTCATGCAGGAAATATCGGACAGCTCTTCCGGTACATCGGCACCGTCCCAGTCCGCACCGAGCGCCACATGGTCTTCTCCGGCAACTTCCGCCAGATATTCGATATGCCGCAGGACATCGTCCATGGTGCAGTCGTCTGTTTCGGACAGGAACCGTACGTACAGATTCACGCCCACAATCCCGCCAAGGGCAGAAAGTCTGCGGAGTCTGTCGTCGGTCAGGTTCCGGGAGTGGCGGCAGAGGGTGTATGCGTTGGAATGGGTTGCCAGCACCCGGCCGTTTTTCGCTTCGGCAATGTCAAAAATGTCATCGGCGGATCTGGTGGAGGCATGAGACAGGTCCACGGCGATGCCCAGATCAAAGCAGCCGGATACCACAGCCTTGCCGAAATCGGAGAGCCCTTCGCCGGTATTGTGGGAACCGCCGATGCAGGTCAGTCCACCCCAGAGAGGGGTGATGACGGAAACCCCGGCACGGTGCAGCTCTTCCAGCCGTTCGATTTTTCCGGCCAGGATCCGGGCGTCTTCCACTGTCAGCAGGAATGCATTCTTGGTTTCGGTGAACCGCAGGGTATCCCCCAGTTCCACACCATTGCGGCAGAGGGGAACGGCGTGGGTTTCGCATTCGTTCAGCAGATTTTCCCGGACCGCAAAGAACTGCTGCCAGCCCGCTTCATCATCCAGTCGTGTATCGGTGAATACGGCCATCATCTGTACATACCGGTCATACCCGGCAGCTTTTGCAAGCGAAACGGCACAGGGCGCATCTGCCAGAGAATACTTGTGTCGGTACAGCTCCAGTGCCGTGTCACAGTGCAGGTCAAACATGTTCATATGTGTCTGTTCCTTATAATAATGTTCAGGATTTGGTTTCAGTATTTCTTCCGCACCCGGGCATAGTTGGGCTTTTCTCTCACCGCATCCGGAAAATGTTCCACAGCCAGTACGGCATCGGGGGAGTCGGGGACGGCGGCAGGGGAGAGGTATACCTCAATCACATCCAGACGGGGGGAACGGGAGGCCAGCACTTCCGGATGCTCACGGAGATACGCCTTTGCCATGGTCAGCATATGGGTACGCTTGGTTTCCGTCACCGCATTGGCAGGGCGGCCGAATCTGTCAGGGGTGGCAGGATATTCCCGGCGGGTCTTGACTTCTGCGAAGACGAAATAGGTGTCGTTTTCCGCCAGAATGTCCGCTTCACATCCGCCCGCATAAACATTCCGTCCCACAATCCGGTATCCCTGCTGTTCCAGATAGGCACAGGCGGCGTCTTCCCCATACCGGCCGATGGTGCGGGTGTTTGGCTTTTTCGGTGTATCGGTCATGCTTCTGTTTCTGCCGCTTCCGCATCCCACAGAGCCAGCTTCTCTCTGTCCTTTTCCAGAAACCCAAGGAAGGACTTCCGGTGGATGGGAGAGGGGCCGAGACGGTAGACTGCCAGCTTATGGGCCTTGGTAGGGTATCCCTTGTGTCCGGCAAAACCGTATCCGGGGTACTCCCGTTCCATGTCGGCGCACATCCGGTCACGGGTCACCTTGGCCAGAATGGAGGCGGCGGCAATGGAGGAGGATGTGGCGTCTCCGTGGACTACGGCGGTGCAGGGGAGGGTGAATCCTCTGGTCTGGTTGCCGTCGATCAGGAGATAGTCCGGGGGGACCCCCATGGCATCAATGGCACGGCGCATGGCCAGCAGGGCGGCATTGAGTATATTGATGGAATCGATCTCTTCAGGTGAGGCGGTTCCGATGCCCCAGTGGAGCGCATGGGCTGTGATCTCGTCAAAGAGCAGATCCCGTTTCTTTTCGGTCAGCTTCTTGGAGTCATCCAGTCCGGCAATGGGATGGGCCGGATCCAGAATACACGCTCCGGCAACCACAGGCCCTGCCAGAGGCCCGCGTCCGGCTTCGTCCACACCGCAGAGCAGGGTGTATCCTTTGTCCCGGAAGGACTGGTCAAATGCGGCGTCAATCATGGGATTCCTCCGGGGCATCGGCTGCTTCCGTGGGGCGTTCCGCAGTTTTTTCTTCTGCCGGAATGGCTTTGGCTTCTGCGGGTTTCTTTTCCGCCGCAGGAGGCTTTTCCAGCGAAATTCTGCCGATTTTGGCACCGCGGAATTCATCCAGTACAATGATCGCCGCCCGTTCGGTGTCCAGCTCGCCGCCGGAGATCAGAAAACCTCTCTTCCGGGCAACGGCTTCCAGCAGTTCATGGGGCTTGGCGTCTGTCAGTTTGTTTTTGTCCAGCTTGTACCGGGTACAGAACAGGTCGGTGGCGTTTTCGTACAGCCGGGAGCAGAGAATGCCCGCCAGTGTTTCGATGTCCAGAATCCCGTCCCGGATGGCACCGGTCACAGCCAGATTTTCTCCGGTGCGCTGGTCGTCGAACTTGGGCCAGAGCACGCCGGGCATATCCAGCAGATCAATGCCGTTTTTCATGGCGACCCACTGCTTGTTGGTGGTAACGCCCGGCCGGTCTTCCACACGGGCCTTTTTGCCGCCGGACAGCCGGTTCACCAGAGAAGACTTGCCCACATTGGGGATCCCCACGATCATGGCCTTGATCCGCCGTCCTGCCATGCCCTTGTCGGCATACCGCTGCAGCTTTTCCGCCAGTGCTTTCTTCACCATGGGTTCAATCTGGTTCATTCCTTCCCCGGTGACACAGTCGATGGCGATGACGTATTTTCCGTCCTTCTGGTTGGAGTAATGCTGCATCCATGCTTTTGTCACGGCAGGATCCGCCAGAGAAGACTTGGTCAGGATGGTCAGCACCGGTTTCCCTTCCGTCAGCTGGGCGATTTCGGGGTTCCGGGAGCTTTGGGGAATGCGTGCGTCCACCAGTTCAAAGACGATGTCCACCAGCGCCAGATTCTCTTTCATCAGCCGGCGGGTCTTCGCCATATGTCCCGGGAACCACTGTATAGTCTGCGAAGGCATACTGTTCTCCTTTTCAGAACGGAACCGGAGCATACAGTCTCCCTTGACCATTCTGAATTCTGTTTTCTGTATTTATTTGTCCCACAGGGTCCCGAAGGTGTCCATGGGGAAAATGCGGAAGTAGGCCCGGCCTACCACACAGCGTTCGTCAATGGTACCCAGCGCATACTGTCTGCTGTCGCCGGAGCCGTTCCGGTTGTCTCCCATGACGAAAATCTCGCCCTCGGGGACAGTCACCCGGAAGCACCCTTCGGCGTCCATATTGTAGTTGGCGGTCAGAAGCCCCAGTTCGGGGTTCAGATACCGGTAGGGTTCCTCCACTACGGTGCCGTCCACGGTCAGCGTCCAGGTCTTGAAGTCGATTTCCACAGTCTGGCCGCCGGTGGCGATGACCCGCTTGACGATGGGAGCATCATAGGGAGAGGCCGTGATGTCATGCACCACCACAATGTCTCCCGCTTCGGGGGTGTAGAGTACATCAGATACCACCAGATACTGCTTGTCGGCCAGCGTCTGATCCATGGAATGACCGTCCACGATGTTCAGCCGGGCCACAAAGGCAAAGCACAGCATGACACAGATGGTCACGGAGGCCAGCATTTCCAGAATCTCAAAGATCTCAGCAGCCAGCTTTTTGCCGCCCTGCATCACATACGGCTGGGGAATCACTTCCTCTGCGGCTGTCCCGGTGTTTTTCAGTTCGTTTTCCTGCATGGTTTTCTCCTGCTTGCAGTGTATTTCTTCTGTTTTACTTTTTACTTCTCACTTTTCAATCACGTCACCCAGCAGTTCGCTGCCCACGGGAACATAGTCATCCATGGCGGCGCAGCAGGCTTCGGTGAACTTTGTACCGTTCTTTTCTTCTCTGGAATCGTACAGGAAGAAGGGTACCGGTTCGGGAGAGTGGGTACGGATTTCGATGGGGGTGGGATGGTCGGGCAGGCAGAGGATCTTGAAGTCCTCACCGGTGGAGCGCAGATATTCCAGCACAGGAGCAAGCACTTCTGCGTCAATCTTACCGATGGAGTCCACTTTCTGTTCCGCTTCTCCCTGGTGTCCGCATTCGTCGGGGGCTTCCACATGTACATATACGAAATCGTGTCCGTCTGCAAAGGCCTTGATGGCGGCCTGCCCCTTGCCGGTGTAGTTGGTGTAGTAGTTCCCGGTGGCGCCTTCCACGGAATAAATGTCGCAGCCCGCACAGACACCGATGCCCTTGATCAGGTCAACCGCGCATACCACAGCACCCTTTACACCCCATTTTTCCGCAAAGCTGGGCAGGGCGGGTTTTCTGCCGGGGCTCCACAGCCAGGGGGAGTTGGCGGGACGAAGACCCTTTGCCCGTCTGGCTTCGTTTACCGGATGGTGTTCCAGCACTTCGCAGCCTTTTTTCATGAATTCCAGGAACTGTGCACCGCCGTTGTCCGCTTTGGGCAGAAAGTCACCGATGACCTGCCCCAGATGGTCGTGGGGTCTGTCGAAATTGTAGGTGGGATCGGCGTTTTTCCAGATCATGCAGTGGCGGTAGCTGACACCGGTGTGGAGCATACGGCCTTCCATGGGCAGCGCTTCGTTCAGGGCCTTCACCAGTTCATCGGCTTCCTCGGTGGTGATGTCACCGGAGGAATGGTCAATGATGGTGCGTTCTTCGTAAACGTTCGTGTCCTCGGAAAGGGTCACCACATTGCAGCGGATGGCGGTGTCGTCGGGATCCATATGCAGGCCAAGGCTCATGGCTTCCAGCGGAGAACGGCCCTTGGAGTACACCTTGGGATCATAGGAGAGGATGGCCAGGTTTGCGGTATCGCTTTCGGGAACCATACCCTTGGGTACGTTCAGTACGGTGCCGCAGCGGGATTTTGCCGCCAGAGCGTCCATCACGGGTTTGTCAGCCTTTTCCATGGGAGTCATATTGCCCAGGGCAGGGATCGGTCTATCCGCCATGCCGTCGGGGATGAGAACAAAATATTTCATAGATATATCTCCATATGCCGGAAAAATCCGGTTTTCTTTGGTTTTGTCAGGGGAAATTTGGGTATACTATCCCCAGTTTAGTATACAAATATTATAACACGGCGGGGGCGATTCCGCAAGGAGAAACGGGAAAATCGGAGGGTGGTAAAATGCCCGAAAAAATCTTCTGTTTCCGGCGGAATTTGTTTTATTTTTCGGGTTTAAAATCACGGAAAGCACTTGCAATTTCCGGAAAGTTGTGATACAATACATACTTGTATGATATTGTCTGTACTGCGGACCCTCTCAGACGCAGACAGGCCGGATCGGACATCATTCCGTAAAAAATGAAAGGGAGAAAATCAAAATGCCGAATATCAAGTCCGCCAAGAAGCGGGTAAAAGTAATCGAAACCAAGACCCTGCAGAACAAAATGTTCAAGAGCCAGCTGCGCACCGCACTGAAAAAGTACAATGCTGCAGTGGAAGCCGGCAACAAGGAAGAAGCCAGCATCGCATACAAGGCTGCTGTTAAGAAGCTGGACCAGGCCGTTGCCAAGAACATCCTGCACAAGAACAACGCCGCTCACAAGAAGAGCGAACTGACCCTGAAGTTCAACAAGATGGCGTAAGCCCTTTTGAACCAAGGAAACCATTAACCCAAAAGAGAAACACCGCTTGTCATGCTCCGACAGACGGTGTTTTTTGCATTCCGGATAACTCCGGTAAATCAAAAAAGGGCTGCCGCACCCTACGGAAACCCATCCGCAGGAGACCGACAGTCCCTTTTCTGCATTATACGATCACATTTCCAAAAGCGTCTTCCGGAAGATTTCCTGCAGCACCGCATCCGGTACGTCCTGCCGCACAAAAATCTGCAGCATTCCTTTGGGCGTAATCTTATATCCGGTCAGCGCATCCCTGTACGCTGCCACAGCCGCCGCCTCCACATTGATATGATCCTTGAAGGGAATCAGCCGGACAAAGGCATCTCCCACAGTATAGCTCGGCAGCTTTGCCCACAGCTTTTCCTCCGGTTCTGCTGGGACACTGTCATAAATCAGCTTCCGCAGTACCCGGAACAGGGACACAACCTCTGCAGGATAGGTCTCAAGATACGCCGCAATCTGTTCATGCATGGGCGATTCCTCCGTTACTTACAGCTTCTTCAGCCATTTGTACCGGTTTACCTTCACAATGGCCACAAAGCATTTCAGGATCTGGTCGCTCTTGAGGCAGAAGAAAATCCACACCGGATGCAGCTCCAGCACAAAGGCCGCCAGAAATGCCGAAGGGAGCACGATGCACCACATGAAGATAATGTCGTTGAACAGCACAAACTTGGTGTCGCCGCCGCCCCGGACAATCCCTGTCAGACAGGGCATCTGGTAGGATGTACCCACCACAGTGATGGACAGCACCGTCATGAACAAGAGCGCCAGTTCTCTGGTTTCCGGCAGGATGTTGTAGGCGCCTATGATGACATCCTTCATCAGGAACAGCGCAGTACCCGTGATGACGCCCAGACACAGAAACGTTCCCTGCAGCCATTTCGAGCGTGTTTTGATTTCCGCAAGCAGCGATGCTTCGTCCCGGCCTGCTTCCGTCCATTGTCCGATGGTTTTCCCCACCATAACGGAGGTAGCCGTGGCGGAGCCGTAGAGCAGAACGGACATGATGGAGAATACCGTGGTGGCGATGGAGTTGGCGGAGATGACCGAGTCGGTGAGCCGGCCCAGGATGGCGGTCTGCATCCCCTGTGCGATCCCCCAGGAACCGCCGGACAGGATTACGGGCAGCCCGGCTCTTATGAACTTCCGGAAAATTTCTTTGTCAATGGGCAGGGACAGCAGATCCGCCGCCTTTACATGAAGCTTTTTATCAAAGAAGGCAATATAGACCACCACGATCACGAATTCCACGATCCGGGAGGTCAGCGTGGCAACAGCGGCCCCGGCAGCACCCATCTCCGGCGCACCGAAATGTCCGTAGATCAGGATATAGTTCAGCACTCCGTTGATGCACAGGGCGGCCAGAGAGTTCATAAAGCCTACCCAGGCCGTTTCCGCACTCCGCAGTATCCCCAGCAGTACCTGTGTGCCTGCAAAGAAGAAGTAGGAGAAGCAGACGATCCGCATGTACTTGGTGCCTTCCGCAATCACATGGGGCTTGTCCGTCAGGATGCCCAGTGCTGTGGAAGGAAAGAAGAATACGAAAACAAACATCACACCCGCCAGAGCCAGTGCCACCCGCAGGGCCACCTTGGCGGTTTTTTTGATGCCGTCGATGTTCTTTTCCCCCCAGAACCGGGAGGCGAGAACGATGGTGCCGTCGCTGGTACCGCCGATGAGCATCTGCAGCAGAAACTGGATCTGGTTCACCAGTGCCACCCCCTGCAGGGCCAGTTCGGTGTACCCGCCGATCATGATATTGTCCAGCAGATTTACCCCGTAGACGATGACGTTCTGCAGGGCAATGACAATCAGCATCCGCCAGAATCGTTTTTTGAAATCTTTCCGCTCGGCAAGGAGCGTTTCTTTGGTCAGTGTGGTTTCCATATGTAAGATGGTCTCCTTATGGACAGAATTCGCTGTCGGTATGGGGGTATTGTATCACAAATTTCTGAAAGATTCAACCGAAAGGCGAATAAATTGTAGGAAATATCTGAATTTGTTATTGTAACCGGCGGAATTTTATGCTATAGTATGAATAGAATCCTATCGGAAAGAAAGGATATACCCATGACACAGGATGTATTGTATCAGAAACTGATAAACGGAGAGGTGATCCGCGGTTCCCATGTGTTCGCCGGAATGCCGGTTCTGACGGAGGCCATGGCACAGGCGGGGTTTGATGTGCTGTGGCTGGATATGGAACACACCGCCATCGGCATCGAATCGGTGGTGAACAACATGATTGCCGCCAGAGCGGGAGGGACACCGGCATGGGTGCGGATTCCCTGGAACGATCCCGTCCGGGCAAAGCCGGTGCTGGACATGGGGGCGGAAGGCATCATCTTCCCCTATGTGCGTACTGCCGAAGAAGCGGCGCTGGCGGCATCGGCCTGCAGTTATCCGCCGGAAGGAATCCGCGGGTACGGGCCTCTGCGGGCGCTGGACTACGGCGGGATCACCCAGATGGAATACGTGACAAAAACCTACCGGAGATGCCTGCGGATCATCCAGATCGAGCATATTGACGCCGTGCGGAACCTGCGGGAAATCGCATCGGTGGAGGGAATTGACGCCTTTATCGTAGGGCCCAACGATCTGTCCGGTTCCGTGGGGAAAATCGGTCTGGTACAGGATCCGGAGCTGATGGAGCTGTACCGGGAAATCGGTGCGGTACTGACGGAAATGGGGAAACCCTTCGGCGTATCCACAGGCTGCAATCCGGCATTCCTGCAGTTCTGGCGTTCCATCGGGGCCACCATTCTCTTTGCCGGAAACGATGTGGGCTATGTATACGAAGGAGCACAGGCGGCCAAGGCACTGCTGAACGACATTGAATAACATAAACAGAAAGGAACAGGTGCACTATGAGCTACAAGGAAATCATTCACGACAACTACAAGGTAGTCTTTGAAGAACCGGAAGTATATGTGGACAACGAAAAAAGAGGCCGCAGCGGACACATGACCCACGCCATGGTACAGTTTGCGCCGGACACCTACATCAATTTTAATGCCAACTGTTCCCCCACCCGGTGCGGCGGCCATTCCGTATACGGCTGGGTGGAATACCGCTTCTCCCACGACGCCGGGAAAACCTACACCGAACCGCAGATTTTTCCCTATTCCTGGGAAAGCTTCCTGCTGGGAGAATGGACCATCTCCGTGGAAAAGGCAGTGGCCTGTGACGACGGTACCATCGTGGCCCTGTGTCTGCGGAACACCATGCTGGAACCGGTGTGCTGTGAACCCTGGCTGACGCCCATGTGCGTACGCAGCACCGACGGCGGCAAAACCTGGACAGAGCCCTACGAATGCATCCCCCACAACGGCAGAATCTACGATGCGGTGTACAAAGACGGCGTGATCTATGCCATGATCTTCTGCAACGAGCACTTCCTTGGCAATAAGCCGGAGCATGTGTACCGGATCTACACCAGCCGCAACAACGGCCAGAGCTTTGAGGAAGCTTCCGTGATCCCCTATCCGGATACCACCAGACGGGGCTACTGCTGCATGCAGTTTGACGCAGAGGGCAGACTCCATGCTTACACCTACAACGAAGCCAGCGAGCGGGAAATGGATCATGCGGTAAGCTGTGACGGCGGGAAGACCTGGACGGTGACCGAACCCTGCTATGTGGCAAAGGGCATCCGCAATCCCCAGATGGCCTGCATCGACGGGGTATATATCCTTCATGGCAGAGGGGAAAACGGACGTGACTTTGTGTTCTATTCCTCCGAAGATGCCGTACACTGGGACGAAGGGGAATATCTGGGCAGAAAAGCCGGCGGATGCTATTACTCCAACAACATCAACCTGACCGACGAAAAGGGGAACTTCCTGCTGGTGCAGTATTCCGACCTGTACGACGGCTGGGGACGGGTGAACAACATGCATATGCGGCTGCGGATTGTGCGGTGATTTGCCGGACTGCAGGAAAAATACAGAATATAAGGAAGGAGAATATCCATGAAAAAACGTTGTCTGGCACTGCTGTTTGCGGGAGTGCTTCTTTCCGGATGCGGCGGAACCCAAACGGACATCCCGGCGGAAACCACAGCAGATACGGCTGCAGAAGTGGTGGAAACCGAAATCAGCTATGACCCCATGATCGAAGCGGTGGACTGCGGCGGACGGGATTATACCATTCTGTCCCGCTATTCGGACGGCAGCAATTACTGCTATCCCTATCATGAATTTCTGGCGGAGGAAGCTAACGGGGAAGCCATCAATGATGCGATCTTTGAGCGGAATGCCTTTATAGAAGAAAAGTATAATCTGGTTCTTTCCCTTCCGGAAGAAGCGGATATGGAAAGCATCCTCAAAAAAGCGGTCACAGCAGGAGATGCCCTGTACGATCTGGTCAATATTTCTCCTCAGTCCGGATACAATGTGAGTGTGGTCGGGGCACTGCGGAACATGAACAACATTCCGCATATCGATATTACCAAACCATACTGGCGGGCTTCCGTTATGGAAAACACCTCCACCGGCGGGAAAAACTTTTTCTATGTGGGGGATCTGAATCTTGCGTCCCTGAACGGCGTAGGCGTGGTGTTCTTCAACAAGGAACTGGCGGACAGCATGCAGATTACCGACCTGTACGACACCGTACGGAGCGGGAGATGGACATTCGATACCTTCACGGAATACTGCCGTGGCGTTACTGCGGATGTCAATGGGGACGGTACGATGAATGGGGAGGATAAATTCGGTCTGACCGTCAACGGGTTTGTATGGCAGCCTTTCTTTGCCGGTACCGGTTCCCGGATCATCGACAAGGATGCAGAAGATATTCCGGTACTGAACTGGGATACAGAAGAAAACATCAATGCCATCAGCCGGATCGTAAACTTTGTCAATGACAGGGAATCCGTCATTCTGGTGAACCAGTTCCCGGAACTGCAGACAGCGGGCGGTTGGGGCCAGGCATCCATTGATATGTTCAGCGAAAACCGCGCCCTGTTCTGGATCGAGATCATCTATGGTGTACATCAGCTGCGCACCATGGACAAAGATTTCGGAATTCTGCCCATGCCCAAATATGATGAAAACCAGAAGGAATATGCATCCTATATTCATGCGGGATGGACTTCTGCCATTGCTATGCCCATCACCAATACAGAAGATGATCTGGCAGGCCGTCTCATTGAAGATCTGGCATATCAGTCCAGCATTACCGTCCGTCCGGCATTCTACGATGTAACCCTGAAGGGGAAGGTTTCCCGTGACAACGACTCCGGGGATATGCTGGATATTATTTATTCCAATATCAATCTGGATCTGGTGACACTGATGGCCAGCCGGCTGCCAGTGGATACCAATATGCGGGAATTCCTGATCAAGAACAACACCAGCTTTACTTCCACCATCGCTTCATTAAAGCAACAGTGCGAAACCAAACTGCAGCAGGATGCAGAGACCCTGATTGCCCTGGAACACTGATTTTACTCCGGCTTCACCGCCAGCATCAGATTTACACAGTGCCTGTGGGGAATCCCGGAGGAGTTGCAGTCAATGATCTTCTCCTCAAACACCAGAAAATCCCAGTCGTGGTAGTAGGTGAAAATCTCCCCGGATTTCATGAGATACACATTCTCCTCCGCATCCGGGGCAGCGGGGACAGTCGGCTTGTCCACAAATACCATAAACGCATGAAGTCCGCCCGGCTTTGTGCGTTTTTTGTATGTCTCAAAGAAACTCTCCCGTTTTGCCGGCGGCAGATACTGCAGGGAACGGCTGGCATATACGATGTCGTACATCTCTTTGGGCTGAAAGGTGAACATATCCTCACAGAACGCTGTCACCGGTACCCCATGCCTTGCCGCCAGCAGTTCTGTTTTCCGTACCCCTGCCGGAGCAATGTCGTATGCAGTCACATCATATCCGTTCCGGGCAAAAAAGACCGCATCCCGCCCCTCCCCGCAGCCGATTTCCAGAAGCCGCAGATACCGGAGCGGGGGAACCTTTTCCAGAATCTGATAGCAGAATTCCGTGGGTTCCGTCCCCCAGAAATATTCGTCGTCCTTGTACAGCTCGGAGAATACTGTCCGCTGTACCTCCCCGGGAAGATGACCCAGCAGTGTGTCGATACTGGTGCCGAACAGGTCTGCCAGTGCCGGAAGCAGCGTGATGTCCGGGAAACAGGTGCCTCTCTCCCATTTGGAAACGGTCTGAAAGCTCACGCCCAGGCTTTCCGCCACCGCCCTCTGGGTCAGACCATTCTCCCGCCGGAGCCTCTGGATATTGCCCGCAACTACGTTTTCCATACCGGAATCTCCTTTCTGAAACAAAAAGCACTCCCTGCCGAAGGATGCCGGAGGGAATGCCTGTGTCTGTTACTGCCAGTTTTTCATAACTTCTCTCTGCCGGGACAGATTGACCGCCCCTTCCGGCAGGTTGGAAAGATGCGCCAGACTCCGGCCGGTGCCGATGGCCACGCAGGAAACCGCCTTGTCCGCCACACGGGTACGGATGCCTGTTGCATAGGCGATGAGCCTGTCCAGACCGTACAGCAGAGCGCCGCCGCCGGTCATGACGATCCCGTTTGCCAGAATATCCCCGATCAGCTCCGGAGGGGTGCGTTCGATGACGGAACAGACCGCTTCGATGACGGCGGTGATGGGTTCTTCCAGTGCGTCCGGAATCTCGGCGGAGGAGATGCGCACCATCCGGGGAAGTCCCTGCACCAGACAGCGGCCCTTTACGTCCAGCACCCGGGCTTCTTCTCTGGGCCATGCGCAGCCGATCTTGATCTTGATTTCTTCCGCTGTCCGTTCTCCGATGAGGACATTGTGCTTCCGGCGGACATACCGGATGATGGCTTCGTCAAACTTGTCCCCGGCTACCTTGATGGAGTCGGCAACCACCACGCCCCCCAGAGAAATCACGGCAATATCGGTGGTTCCCCCGCCGATGTCCACGACCATATGTCCGTTGGGGGCGGAAATGTCGATCCCGGCACCGATGGCCGCAGCTACCGGTTCCTCGATCAGGTAGGTACGCTTGGCGCCTGCCTGGGTGGCCGCATCCACTACAGCCCGTTCTTCCACTTCGGTGATGCCGCTGGGGACGCATATGATGACCCGGGGACGGAACAGCATGGTACCGCCGCAGGCCTTTTTGATAAAGTGCTGGATCATCTTCTGGGTGATGTCATACTGGGTGATGACCCCATCCCGGAGAGGGCGGATGGCGGTGATGTTCCCGGGGGTTCTCCCCAGCATCATCTGCGCTTCTCTGCCGAACTTCAGTATTTTTTCTGAATTTTTATCGATTGCAACGACGGAGGGTTCCTTCATCACGATGCCCTTGCCTTTGACGTAGACAAGCACCGTGGCCGTCCCCAGGTCGATACCGATGTCTTTGCTCATCTGTTATGTAACCCGAACCTTTCCTGCCCGTTTTCTTGGCATATACCGGGCAGTCTTCCTGTATATTGTATTGTAAACCGACGTATCCGCCGGAAAAATGCTATTCTGATTTATTATACACCATAAAATCCGGTTTTGCAATGATTTTAGGGGGATTTCCTGTTTTTTCTTTTGATTGCCTCCAATGTGATAAAAAAATCAGATAACACCATAGAATTGTTCAACAATTCTTCACCAATTTGTGGTATAATAGCATCCGACAGAAATATTGCCGCAAGGAGGAAATGTTGCCTTGATCGAAGTGAAACATCTGGTAAAGCGGTACGGTGATTTTGAAGCCGTGCGGGACGTGAGCTTTACCGTGGAAAAAGGACGGATTTACGGGTTCCTGGGGCCCAATGGTGCGGGGAAATCCACCACCATGAATATCATCACCGGGTGCCTGGCCGCTACCGAAGGGGAAGTTACCATCAACGGATTCGATATCTATGAGGATCCCGTGGAAGCCAAATCCTGCATCGGATATCTGCCGGAAATTCCGCCGCTGTATACCGATATGACACCCGACGAATATCTGCATTTCGTGGGGAAAGCCAAAGGGCTGAAGGGAAAGGCCCTGGAGGACGGTGTGGATAAGGTGATTGCCAAGACATCCCTGACACCCATGCGTTCCCGGCTCATCAAGAACCTGTCCAAGGGGTATAAGCAGCGTGTGGGCATTGCACAGGCCATTCTGGGGGATCCGGAAATCATCATTCTGGACGAACCTACCGTAGGGCTTGACCCGCTGCAGATCATCGAAATCCGGGATCTGATCCGGGAACTGGGGCAGAACCATACCGTGATCCTTTCCAGCCATATCCTGACCGAGATCAGCGCCGTGTGCGACTATGTCATCATCATCGCCGGCGGGAAGATTGTGGCCAGCGATACCATCGAAAACCTCACCAAGCTCAACGAAGGCAAGAGCTATATCGACATGGATGTGCGTGGTTCTGCCGAGGCTGTGGAAGCGGCTGCCGGGGCACTGGAAGGGGTGGCCAAGCTGGAAGTGACCCCCGGGGAGGACAAGACCCATCTGCGTCTGGAAGTGGAAGGGAAGGACGATATCCGGGATCATGTATTCTTCACCTTTGCAGACAGACGACTTCCCATCATTGCCATGCAATATGAGGAAGTGACACTGGAAAAGGTGTTCCTGGCCCTGACCGAATCCCAGAAGCGGGACAGACAGGAAGAGTCCGAAACGCCGGAAGACACCCGGATCCGTGCGGAGGACATCTTCGGGCAGATCGGGCAGCGCCGTGAAGAAGAAACGGCTGCGGATAATTCTGCAGAAGCTCCTGTACCGGAGGATGTACCTGCACCGGCTGCCGGGTCTGTGCCTGAGACAAAGCAGAACGACAACACCGACGACTATAAACCGCTGTTCGGCGGAAACTGAGAGGAGTAGGATACCATGTCTGCCATATACAAACGGGAGCTGCACTCCTATTTCTGCGGCATGACCGGCCCCATCTTCATGGCATTTCTGCTGCTGATGACCGGGATCTACATGACCGTATACAATCTGACCGGGGGATACCCCAACTTCGAAGTGGCCCTTTCCGGGGTGAGCTTCGTATTCCTGATCGCCGTGCCGGTACTGACCATGCGCTCCATGGCGGAAGAAAAACACGCCAGAACCGACCAGCTGCTGTACGCCCTTCCAGTGAGTCTGACCTCTGTGGTGATGGCGAAATATCTGGCTATGGTCACCGTTCTTGGGATCCCTGTGGGTGTGATGTGCTTCTATCCCCTGATTCTGGGACAGTACGGCAAGGTTGGCTTTGCCAGCGCATACGGCTCCATTCTGGCGTTCTTTCTGCTGGGATGCGCCCTGATTGCCATCGGTATGTTCATCTCCTCCCTGACGGAGAGCCAGGTGATTGCCGCCGTTGTCAGCGTAGGCGTGCTGCTGCTGACCTATCTGATGTCCGGACTGGCCGGGCTGCTGCCGGAAACCGCCGGGGCTTCCTATGCGGGATTTCTGGTGGCTGCCATTCTGGTGGGGCTGATTGTTCAGGTGATGGTGAAAAACAGCACCGTCTCCATGGGCGTCACTGCCGTGCTGGTGGTGATTCTCTCTGCCCTGTATTTCTTCAAACAGGATCTCTTTGCCGGTGCCCTGCCGGATCTGCTGGAATCACTGGCCCTGTTTGACCGGATGTATTCCTTCACAAACGGGATCTTTGATCTGACTGCTGTTGTATACTATCTGACCGTGGCGGCACTGTTTGTGTATCTCACCGTGCAGTCCATGGACAAAAAACGCTGGTCGTAACGGGAGGTGCGGAATATGAACAGTGAAAAGAAAATCAAAAAAGCCAAAGCTCCCGCAGCCGGCCGCAAAGCTCTGAAAATCGGCTCCTTCAGTATTACCGTGACCGCTGTGGTGATCGGCATTGCCATACTGCTGAATCTGTTTGTGAATGAGCTGCCCGGCACCATAACCAAGCTGGACACAAGTTCCCTGCAGCTGTTTACCGTGGGCGAGGAAACCGAAGGGATTCTGGCCGCCGTGGACAGAGATGTGCATATGTATGTGCTTGCCCAGCGGGGACAGGAAGACTCCACCATCGTGGGCCTGTTGGAACGGTATGAAGCCCTGAACGACCATGTGAAGGTTTCCGTGGTTGACCCTGCCACCAATCCTACCTTTATCGCAAAGTATACCGAAGATACCCTGAGCCCCAACAGCGTGATCGTGGAAAGTGACCTGCGGCACTATGTGCTGGACTACCGGGAAATCTTCACCACCCAGTACTCCGAAGAGGACTACTACAACTACATGTACTACGGCGTGATGCCCACCGGTACGCCCTTCTTCAACGGGGAACTGGCCTTCACCACGGCTGTGGACTATGTTACCAGAGAAGACCTGCCGGTGCTGTACGCGCTGGAAGGGCATGGGGAAACTGCACTGGATGCCACCTACGGCTCCTATATCACAGCGGAAAACGTGGGGATGAACACACTGTCCCTGCTGACTTCCGACGGGATTCCGGCAGACTGCTCTGCGATCCTGATCAACAACCCCACCGGGGATATCAACCGGGACGAGCTGCCCATGCTGCAGCAGTATCTGGCGGAAGGCGGGAATATCATCCTGGTGACCAGCTACCAGAACTACAGCGAACTGGGGATGCCCAATCTGTCCGTGCTGTGTGCCGAGATGGGTCTGGAACCGGTGGACGGCATCGTGTTTGAAAGCGACCGGAACCACTACACCGGCTATCCCTACTCCCTGCTGCCCAGCTTCGGCTACACCGGCCCCATGGCTCTGGTCAGTGAAAATACCCAGTACGCCCTGATGCATGCCTCCCACGGGATCATCGCCAACGGCAGAGCCACCGGTACCGTGATTCCCATGCTGACCACCTCTGCCGGTGCCTATGTGAAGAAGGTACCCGCGTCCGGTTCCTTCACCACGCTGGATAAGGAAGACGGGGACATCGCCGGACAGGTCTATACAGCAGCGGCTGTCACCGGAACGGCAGACGGCACACGGGCTGCGGAATATAAATTTGTATGGTACGCTTCTCCCTCCATTTCCAGCGCTTCCGACGACAGCTATGTTTCCGGCGGCAACTCCGCTGTGTTCATGGGTTCTGTCAGCTGGATGGCGGAAAACAAGATTTCTCTGTCCATTCTGGCAAAGCAGCTGCAGGTGGAAGCCCTGACCCTGACCGCCGCCCAGAGCAGTATCTGGTCCATCGTGGTGATCTTTGTACTGCCTCTGGCTCTGCTGGCCGCCGGGTTCGTGATCTGGATCCGCCGCCGCAAGAGATGATTGGTTCATTATAAAGGAGAGAATACCTTGCAGAATACACCCAAACGGAAAAAGAAAAACAAAGCCCTGCCGCTGTTTGTGCTGGTTGCGATCCTTGCGGTGCTGGCTGTGGCCTACTTCGCCCTTTCTGCTGCCAATGACAAAAGAGAAGCCGAAGAAGCCGCCGCCGCTGCCGCAGATACCACCATTATGCTGGCAGAGCAGGATTATACCGCTATTACCGAGCTGAAATACCGTACCGGCGGCAATGACTGGATTACGCTGAACCAGTCCGGCGGCGTATGGACTCTGGCGGACGACCCGAAATTCCCGCTGAACCAGAGTACTGCTGCCGGGATGGGGGCCGCCATTGCTTCCATCGGTGCCATCCGGACGGTAGAAGAAGGGACAGCCGCAGATTACGGTCTGGATGCACCGGCATGTGAGATCCATGTCAGCTACGGTGCAGGAACCACCTATAAGTATGCCATCGGGGACCGGAACAGCTTCAACAATGCCTACTACTTCCGGAACGACGACGGTGCCTTCTACATGATCGCATCGGGCCTTCTGACTTATTTCCAGACGGATCTGGCGGATCTGATTGTGCTGGACACCGCCCTTGCTACTCTGACGGATGCGGACATTGTCGGCTTCACCGTACAGGACGGAGACAGAACCGGTGAATACAGACAGACTGCCGAGGAAGTGACCGCAGAAGACGGCAGTATAGGCACTGTGTACAGCGAAGATGTGACGGCTCTGTATGATCTGTTCTGTGAACTGGATCTGTTCTCCTGGGCGGATTATTACGCAGACAGTGCGGAAATGACGGAGGTCTACGGCATTGATCAGACCAGAAGCCTGACACTGACCTATAAGAAGTCCGTTGCGGTAGATGCCGGGACAGACGCCGCCAATGGGCAGACCGCCGGACAAACCACAAAAGTGGATGCCAACTATGTGCTGTATTTCGGCAAGTCCGGGGACGGACAGACTTACTACAGCCCCAAGGGATCCACCATCGTGTATACGGCGGCGGATGATGTGGTAAATGCAATTCTGGCATACACAGCTGAATAACAAAGAAAAGGTGCAGACTCACGGATGGGTTTGCACCTTTTTCGGTTATTCGGAATTTTTTGTGCGCCATTTCGGATGCACGGTCTTGGCATACGCCAGGGGAAACACTGCACCCGCACCGGCATCGGCCAGAACATGTCCGGCAGAGCGCATGGTGGCGCCGGTGGTGATGATGTCGTCAAAGAGCAGTACCCGGCAGCCTTTGGGAACCTGCACTGCTTCAAAGGCATCGGCAATGTTGGCTTCTCTCTGGCGGGTGGTTTCCATGGTTTTCTGTTCTGCGCCGCCTGTCCGACGGAGCATCTGCCGCACCGGAATCCCGAGGATGGCTCCCATCTGCCGGACGATTTCCTCACACTGGTCAAACCCATGCCGGGCATAACCGCCGGAGGAACGGGGCGCATAGGTCAGGATCCAGTCTTTCCGTTTTTCTTTCGGCAGAAGCGGCGCCAGATCTGCTGCCATGCTCCGTGCAATATGACAGGACAGGGTATAGCTGTACTTCCGTTTGCAGGCAAGGAGCAGTTTTTCCGTCACCCGGTCCGGATCTTCCGCACAGTACCATGTATGCGCCAGCCAGGTACGGTCCCCGAGAAATATATGCAGGGGAGACAGACCCGTATTGCCGCAGTGACAGGAGGACGCCGGACAGCCACAGCCGGCACAGGGAATGGACGCTTCTTCCGCCAGCCTGGCGAGACATCCGGGGCAGAGACCGTCCTGCAGGGTATCCGGCGGCAGTACAGCCGAACAGAGAGGACAGCGCTTTTCTCCGATGATACCGGCCAGGGTATGGAGGAGGTGTCGGATCATAATACTCATATACTTTCCCCATCCTCCAGCCAGTCCCGCAGCAGGGAACAGCGTCCGGCCTGATGGTTGTTGGCGATCATTCTCTCCAGCACCGACGTTTTCCCCACCAGAATCACCATTCTCGATGCCCGGGTCACCGCCGTGTACAGCAGATTCCGGGACTGCAGCATGGCCGCACAGTCGAACAGCGGAATGATCACCACCGGGTATTCGCTGCCCTGGCTTTTGTGTACCGTGATGGCGTAGGCGTGATCCAGTTCGTCCAGCTGGGTGTAGTCGTACAGGCATTTCCGATCGTCAAAGGTCACTTCCACCGCTTCCGCATGGTCGTCAATGTCCGTTACCACACCGATATCTCCGTTGAAGACCCCCATACCGTTCTTCCCGCCGTCGGTTTCCCATTCCAGGGTGTAGTCATTTTTGGTCTGCATCACCCGGTCGCCCACCCGGAAGATGATGTCCCGGCTTTTCCGTTCGCTTTTGCCGGGAGCCGGGGGATTCAGAGCGGCCTGCAGACCGGCGTTCAGGGTCTCCGTACCGGACATGCCCTTGCGGGAGGGGGTGATGATCTGGATCTGGCTGATGACGGAGGCGCCATAGGTTTTCGGCAGCCGGTTCTGCACCAGATCCACGATGGTGGCGGAGATGGCCTCCTCTGTCTGCCGTTTCAGGAAAAAGAAGTCCCCGTCTGCTTTGGAAGGCTCCGGCAGCTGTCCTTCGTTGATCCGGTGGGCATTGGTGATGATATAGCTCTGCTGGGACTGACGGAACACTTCGGTCAGCCGCACCACCCGGAACTGGCCCGAGGCACAGATGTCCCCCAGCACATTGCCTGCTCCCACGGAAGGAAGCTGGTCGGTGTCCCCGATGAGGATCAGTCTGGCTCCCGGCTTGATGGCCCGCAGCAGTGCTTCCATCAGCAGCACGTCAATCATGGAAGCCTCGTCCACGATCAGTACATCTTCGTCCAGCCGGTTCTGTTCGTTCCGCATGAAAGAGGCACCCGTTTCGTCGGCGGCATCCATTTCCAGAAGGCGGTGGATGGTTTTTGCTTCGTGGGAGGTGGCTTCACTCATCCGCTTTGCCGCCCGGCCTGTGGGTGCCGCCAGAGAAATCTGCAGATCCATGGAGGCAAAAATCGACAGCAGTCCCTTGATGATGGTGGTTTTCCCGGTACCGGGGCCGCCGGTCAGGATCATCACCCCGTCGCACAGCGCATCCGAGATGGCCTGCCGCTGCATTTTCGCATAGGGGATGCCGCACTGAGCCTCGCTTTTCTCGATCATCCGGGGAATGTCGGAGGTGTCCATCCGGGCGGAAAGCTGGGAGAGCTGTTTCATTTTTTTGGCCACATAGGTTTCCGCGCGGTAGAAATGGGGCAGATACACCAGCCGCATCCCGTTCCGGTTTACCACCACCAGCCGGGATTCCGCATACGCCCGATCCATCTGCGCACGGATCTGTGGCACATAGGCGGTGTTCTGGTTGAACAGCAGCTCTACAGTACAGCGTACCAGTTCGTCTTCCGGCAGGCAGGTGTGTCCGTTGCGCTGGGATTCGGTGGACAGCACATGGGAGAGCCCGTGGAGAATCCGTTCGTCGGAATCGGGATCCATGCCCAGCTGTGCGGCGATCTGGTCGGCCCGGCGGAAGCTGATGCCGTTGAAATGCTCGCACAGGGAATAGGGGTTGTCCTTGATCCGGTCCACGGCGGCTCCGCCCCATTTTTTATAGATCCGCATGGCTGTGGCGGAAGGGAAAAAGTCCCGGCAGAACAGCATCACAGACCGTGCACCGGCAATGGATTTGAAGTTTTCGCTGATGTCCTGTGCTTTCTTTTTGGTGATCCCGGGAATGTCCACCAGCCAGTCTGCATGGTTTTCCAGTACGTCAAAAGCGTCTGTGCCGAACTGTTCCACGATCTTCTGGGCGGTTTTCGGCCCGATCCCCTTGACAGCCCCGGAGGACAGATACCGCAGGATGTCCGAAAGCTCCGCCGGAAGCTGTTTGTCATAGGAAACCGCCTTGAACTGCCGGCCGTATACATTGTGATTGGTCCACTGTCCTCTGACGGTGATGGTATCCCCTTCGGACAGGTAGGGAACGACCCCGGTGACAGTGACCATAGCTCCTGTGGTGTCCTCCATCCCGAAGACGACATATCCGTTTTCTCCGTTCTGGTAGATGATGGTGTCCACGATCCCGGCTAAGGTATCTTCTTCAGCGGCGACGGCGGCAGGATTCTCGTACATGGCTTCTCCTTTATGCTGCAGGGGAACAAACCCCCAGTATATTCTGTATGCATTATACCATATTTTTCCCATCTGTGCAAGGTTTCAGACAGGCAAAAAAGCTCCGGCAGGAGATCCTGTCAGAGCTTTTGCAGCGTATGATGGAAATCGGCTTACTGACCGAGGAACGCGTCTACAGTCTTCTGCATGGCGGTTTCGGCACCCTTGGTTTTGGATTCCAGCTGGGAGGCCAGGTCGGTCTTGCCGGAAATGGTCAGAGTGGAGGCAATGTCGAACAGACCGCCCCAGCCGTACTGGTTGCCCAGTTCAAAGGCACGGCCTTCAAAGATCAGGTCCAGCATGGCGGAGGATTCTTCGTCACGGGCGCTCTTGGTCTTCAGGGTAATGTCATAGTAGGCGGGGGTCAGAGTGTACTTGGATTCGGCAGACAGCGCTTCGATGATCAGACCTGTTCTGTCGGTGTCACCGGAGGAAATCGGCACGGACAGCATGTTGGAAGCCCAGATACTTACGAGGCAGTGGTAGTCTTCCTGTTCGGGTGTGTACTTGGGAATGGGCAGCAGACCGAAGTCGGATTCCATTTCACGGAGCATGGATACACGGTTCAGGCCGGTGCAGTTGAACAGAACACGGTCTTCGATGAACCCCTTGTTGATGCATTCATCCCAGATGGCATCCCCGGCGTACTTGGTGTTGAAATTGTTCACCAGCATGCAGGTTTCAAAGTTGCCGTTTACGGAATGGGCCAGCAGGAACTGGTCGTAGAAGGTTTCGTTATTCATGGCGATATAGGGCATGTCGTTTTCGTCCTTGTCAAATGCCTTCCCGCCGCAGCCTTCGATGAATGCCATGGTGTTGAAGCCTTCCCCGGCCAGACCCCAGCGGTCGAATTCATCGTGTACGCCGTCACCGTTCAGGTCAAGGGCCGCCAGTTCGGAGAATTCCTTCAGCTTGTCCAGGGTCCATGTGCCTTCGGACGCCATGTCATACAGGTTTTCGTCCAGCAGTTCGGCCGCCAGATTCTTGGAGAACAGAATGATCCAGGTGGCGTTGTTGTCCATGATGTTGATATCGCCGGAGGTCATG
>JAFQGY010000073.1 GCA_017415325.1 Clostridia bacterium | reverse complement strand
TGATAAATGTAATTGGAAATACAGCAATGTTTATTCCATTGGGAATTGTTTGGCCCAGTGTATACAAGGGGTTGGATACACACTGGAAAGTCATTTCCGCAGGTATTGGTGTTTCTTTATGTATTGAGATTTTACAGCTTCCCTTTTATGACAGAGTATCCGATATTGATGATTTGTTATTAAATTCGTTAGGTTTCATCATTGGGTATCTGCTGTATCTTCTTGCGAAGCAGGTAAGTAAAAAAATGCGAAGAATTAAGTAAATTTCAATTTATCGTTCTGTTTTTTGATTGCAGTCTAAGGGAATTCAAAAAGTAATTGGGAGAAAAAGAAAAGGAGCATCCTTTATGGCTGTCATGATCGAGCATCTGACCAAACGGTTCGGCAGCTTCACGGCACTGGACGACGTGTCGCTGACCATGGAAAACGGCATATTCGGACTGCTGGGAAAAAACGGCGCGGGAAAAACTACCCTTATGCGGATCCTGACTACCCTGCTGGAACCCACGGACGGGACTGTCACCATCGACGGGATCCCCGCTGATATGCAGCATGCCCGGGAGATCAAGGGAAAAATCGGGTATCTGCCCCAGGAAACCGGATTCTATCCCGATATGACCGTGCAGGAATTTCTGGAATATATGGCACTGCTGCAGGAGATCCCCACCCGGACGGCAAAGGAACGGATCGGGGAACTGCTGGAACAGGTGCATCTGACGGAACAGCGCAGGAAAAAGACAAAACATCTCTCCGGGGGAATGCGCAGACGGCTGGGACTGGCACAGGCAATGCTGAACCATCCGGCTGTCCTGATTGTGGACGAACCCACGGCGGGGCTGGATCCGGAGGAACGGGTGCGGCTGCGGAACATGCTGGGACAGTTCTCCAGGAACCGGGTCACCATACTGTCCACCCACATTGTAGAGGATGCGGCGGCATCTGCAAACCGGCTGGCCATACTGGATCGCGGAAAGGTGCGGTATCAGGGGGATGTGGAATCCCTGCTTGTGCCGCTGGAAGGAAAAATTTTCACCTCCGTTCTGCCGGACGAGAACAGTCTGTCCCTGCTGGGGGATGTGATGCCCCTTTCGGAAAAGTATGCGCTGCAGAAATATGTGGTACGGTATTATGCCCACACCCGTCCCGCCTTTGCCTGCACGGAAGAAACGGCCACCCTGGAAGATGCATTCCTGTACCTGACCCATGCGAAGGAGGTGTAGTGTGAAACCATAGCTATCAAAATAGGAAGTATCGCTGTTTCACACTTTGAAAATCCTTTGAAAAACGGATCCCCACCGTTTTTCATCGCCTTCGGCGACCAGGATTTTCCGTTTTTGTCACATGGAGGTACAGTGTGAAGACCTTTCTCCCTTTTATCTGGGTCAATTGCCGGCATTCCCTGAAAAATCCTGTATTATGGATCGCCCTGCTCGTCTGTACGGCCATCATTTTCGCCATGCTTGCGGATATCCTGACCGGGCCCTTTCCCATGGTGGATGAGGCGCTCTATACAGAATGGGCGCAGAGCCTGCAGGAAAACGCTCCCCCGCCCCGGATCCGTTCCCTGATGATGGAATACATGATCCGCAGCTCCGACTGGGATACCTATGTTTCCCGGATCCGGGATTACTGCCGCTTCTGTGAAATCAATTTCCAGATTCCCGGCGAGGCGGCATTCAACCATATCATAGAAAACCGGCTCAGCTTTGCAGACGACAACTGGGATACGGTGACGAAGTATCTGTATTCGCTGGCGGAACAGACGGTACCGGCAGAGCGGCTGGCGTATTTTGTTCCGCTGCAGGCAGAAACCGCCCGGAATTTCGGTGGTTCCCTCCATGTGGGCAGCTACGAAGAAGCCATGGCACAGGTACAGTCCTATCTCTCCCTCTCCCGGTATTCGGAATATGTGGGGCGGCGGATCGGGGACATCGGCGGACTGGTACTGCTGTTTGCCTGCTTTGTCCTTTTCTCCATGACCTTTTCCAGAGAAAGCGCACCGGAGATGTTTGAACTGCTCCACGTAAAGCGGATCTCCCCGGCGGTCTTTGTCTGGGGAAAATATCTGGGCAGCAGCCTTGCGGTGGTCTTCATGGGATTTCTGTCCATGACCATCCTCACCGGCATCACGGCATACCACTGTATCCGGCAGGGCATGGACTGGGGGATCCTGGATCTGTACAAATATTACTTCGCCTGGGTGGTGCCGTCCATGCTGATGGTGGGTGCCATTATGACGGCTTTCACCATGTTGTGCCGGACAGGCATTCCGCTGATTCCCCTTCTGTTCTTCTGGGTCTTTGCGGGGACACAGTCTGTAACGGACGGAAAAGGGACAACCATTGCAAAGCAGTTTTTCTGGAACATCACCGTACGGATTTCCAGCTTTCACGACGCCCTGTTTGTCCCTCTGGAGCAGAGCTTCTATCTGAGCATTCTTCCCCATAAGCTCTTTCAGGCAGCGGTGCTCTTTTTCTGTATGACCATAGCCGTCCTGCTGTATGAACAGCAGAAAATCAAGTAAATACATCCGGTACGTCCAAGGAGGCGCATATGCTCCGTTTTCAATGGAAAATCCTGTTTTCTTCCTGGCCGAAGACTGCCATAGCCCTTGGGTCGGCATTGTGTATTCCGTTCCTGTTCCGGGGAGACACGGTGTTCCGGGCACTGTATCAGATGGATCTGTACCTGACCATTCCGGCGGCGGTGCTGATGGCGGAACTGTTTCATCTGGAATATGCCCACCGGACAGCGGAAATCCTCTACTGTACCCGCCGACGGAAGTCTGTCCTTTTCCTGCAGCGGTTTGTCACGGCATATGTACTGCTGCTGGCGGTGTCAGTACTGGTGTTTCTGGAATATTCGCTGCTGTACGAAGGAATCCGCTGGGATGAAAACCGGAACGCCGGATACATCCTGCAGGGATTTGCCGGAATCGCCGGGACCCTGTTCTTCTTCGGAGCCCTGTCCGTCACCGTCACCGATCTGACGAAAAATTATTTCATGGGCATCGGCGCGGCACTGGCGTTGTTCTTACTGTTCTATTACCTTCCGGCATTCCGGAACACCCCCCTCATCAGCCTGTTCACCCTGCACCAGACAACCGGCTGGCCCCTGTGCAAGCTGTTCTATACAGCCCTCGGTCTGCTCCTGCTGTGGATCAACGACCTGTGTATCCAAAAATCTCCTGTAAAATAAAAATAACGGCTTACACACCGGAGAAAATCCCGTCCTGTAAGCCGTTTTCTGTTCCCATCTATCTCTTACTTCTTATTTCTTACTTCTTACTTTTTCAATCTCTTCTCTCCCCGGCATGGATCGGATCGCACCCTTTTTGGTGGTCACCAGATACGCCGCCGCATTGGCGTACCGGAGCATTTCCGTCAGTGTCTCTTCCGTGAACCCATCCAGACCATGGGTCAGCACCCAGTCCGCCACACAGCCGCAGAAGGCATCCCCGGCCCCGGTGGTTTCAATGGTGCCGCCCAGCAGGAACGCAGGCTGGTACACCCGGATCCCGTCGATGTACCCATAACTGCCCCCCGCACCGGCGGTCACGTTCAGCAGGCGGATGGTGGGATGGGCTTCCAGCAGCATGGCCGCCCCTCTGTCAAAATCTTCCCCGCTCTGCAGTGTCAGCCCTGTCATGAATTCCAGTTCGTTGTCCGCGATTTTGCAGACATCACAGTGATCCAGTCCCCAGGCGATCTGTTCCCGGGCGTCATCCAGATTGTCCCACAGCGGTGGACGGAGATTGGGGTCATAGGAAATCAGCGCGCCGGCTTCCTTTGCGATACTCCAGGCACGGCAGGTGGCGGCTCTGGCGGGTTCGTGGGTCATGGAAATGGAGCCGTAGTGGAACATGGCGGTGTCCTGCAGGATGGTCACGGGCAGATCGGCCTCCGTCAGCTGCATATCCGCACCGGGGTTCCGGTAGAAGGAAAAGTCTCTGTCCCCGCCCGGCAGGGTCTGCACAAAGGCCAGCGTGGTTCTGGCATAGGGATCCACCGCCAGCCCGTCCATGCAGATGCCCGCTTCTTCCCCCACACGGCGCAGGAGGGAACCAAACATATCGTCCCCCACCTTCCCCACAAAGGCGCATTTCCGTCCCAGCCGGTTCAGCATGGACAGCATATTGCAGGGTGCGCCGCCGGGATTGGCTTCAAAGAGGGTATTCCCCTGAGCAGAGGGGCCGTTATCTGTAAAGTCGATCAGGTATTCTCCCAGAGCCACTGCATCGTATGTCTTTTTCATAGGTGTCTCTCCTTTGTTTTATCATTCCGCCGCAAACAGAATCTCCCCTGCCTGCGCCAGCTCCTGCACAGCACACCGGACGGGGATCTCCGCCTCCGTCACGATTACGATCACCATACAGGGATGACCCGCCGCCCGGACTTTTTCCGTGTCCATGGTCAGCACCGGTGTGCCTGCCGCAACGCTGTCCCCTTCCCTGACCTGCAGCGTGAATCCGTCGCCCTGCATCTCCACGGTGTCAATCCCCGCATGGAGCAGGACGGCTGTTTTTTTGTCAGAGGAAGTGATTCCCACCGCATGGCCCGTATCGCTGCACTGGCTCACCGTACCGTCCATGGGAGAGAGCAGGCAGACCTTTCCCTCCCCCGCCGGCGGTTCGATTCCCACACAGGGGCCCAGGATTCCTTCCGCAAAGGCGGGATCGGGGATTTTCTCCATGGGAACAATGGTGCCTGTCAGGGGAGCCATAATGGTCAGGGCAGGAGCGGCTGCGGTACTCTGCTTCTCCCGGGTCGTTTTTCGGAAATTCTGGAACAGTCCCATAGGGCGTTCTCCTTTTCTGTATCATTATTATACCGGACTTCCCCGGATTTGTACAGGTCTGAAGCATATTTTGCCGGATAATTTTTACCGGTCGGTGGATGCCATATATTCTTCCAGCTCGCTTTTCAGCACAGCAACCTTCGGGCCGTAGATCACCTGTACCCCGCTGCCCTTCACAATGACTCCGGCGGCTCCGGTACGTGTCAGAATCTCCTTGGAAACCTTACCGCTGTCCTGCACCGATACCCGCAGACGGGTGGCACAGCAGTCCAGAGAGGTCACATTGTCCGCACCGCCAAGGCCTTCCAGAATCTGCCGGGAGAGTGCATGTTTGTCTTCCGCCGTTTCTGCGGTACTGACACCGGCCTTCTTCTTATTGTAATCTGCTCGGGTATACAGTTTTGTCTCCGCAGAATCCGCTTCCCTGCCGGGGGTCAGGTAATTCCGTTTCTGGATCAGCAGGCGGAACAGGAAGAAATACACAATGAAATACCCCGCCCCCACCAGCGGTACCATAAGCCAGTTGGTTTTGGAATTCCCCTGCAGGACGCCGAACAGCACCAGGTCGATGAGCCCTCCGGAGAAGGTCATGCCCACCCCCACTTTCAGCATGTGCATGAACATATACGCCGCCCCTGCCAGTACAGAATGGAGCACATACAGCACCGGCGCCACAAACAGGAACGTGAATTCCAGCGGTTCCGTGATGCCGGTGAGCATGGAAGTCAGAGCCGCAGACAAAAGCAGGGATCCGGCGGTCTTTTTCTTCTCGGGACGGGCACAGGTGTACATGGCAAGCGCCGCACCGGGCAGACCGAAGATCATCAGGGGGAATTTCCCGCTCATAAACCTGGTGGCGGAAACAGAGAATACTTCTGTGGCGGGGGATGCCAGTTCCGCAAAAAAGATATTCTGTGCGCCGTAGATCAGGCTGCCGTCGATCATGGCCGAGCCGCCCACCCCGGTCTGCCAGAAGGGGAGATAGAACACATGGTGCAGGCCGAAGGGAATCAGGATCCGTTCCGTGAAGCCGTAAATCAGCGTCCCGGCGTACCCGGTTTTCAGCACCAGATCCCCCAGGGCATAGATCCCCTCCTGCACCCAGGGCCACACCAGAAACATCAGTGCCCCCACCGGTACATAGACCACAGTGGAAATGATGGGCACAAACCGGGTTCCGCCGAAAAAGGACAGCACATCCGGCAGGCGGATTTTATAGAACCGGTTGTGGAGCCAGGCCACCCCCAGTCCCACAATGATCCCGCCGAAGACCCCCATCTGCAGGGACGGGATCCCCACCACATCGGCGATGGTTCCCTCATGCATGGCGGGATCGCTTATCCGGCCGGTCAGGGTCAGCAGGGCATTTATGGTTTTGTGCATCACAAAGAAGGCAATGGCGGCAGACAGGGTTGCGGTAGCTTTTTCGTTCTCCGCCATCCCCAGCGCCACCCCCATGGCAAACAGCAGCGGCAGGTTATCGAAGATGACAGTCCCCACGGAAGCAAGAACAGTGAAGACGGAATAGAAGATGGTTCCCTCCCCCAGAAAACGGGTCAGGTTGTAGGTTTCCAGCATGGCAGGATTGGTGAAGGACGAGCCGATCCCCAGCAGCAGTCCGGCAACCGGAAGCAGAGCAATGGGCAGCATAAACGCCCGTCCCACACGCTGAAGAATGGAAAATGTACGGTTTTCGGTGGTCATTACAGTCTCAGATCGTTTTGGGTTTGTGGGTATTTATCTCCAGAGGATGGGGAGAATATACGGCGAATCGGAAGATGTTTTTTTGGGGGAGCTGGTTTTTGTACTGGCGTACAGCGGTGGGGTGTTTTCTATGACCATAGAAGGGGAATATGGTTTTCGTACTGGCGTACAGCGGTGGTGTTATCTCGAAGACCTTCGAGGGGGTGTCCTTCCGGACGGGACTCAGAGGATAGGGAGGGGAGAAGTCGGTGCTCAATCGCCGCTCCGTCTCCCCTCCCTACCCTCCGAGACCACCCACCCTCCCCTCTCATCC
>JAFQGY010000072.1 GCA_017415325.1 Clostridia bacterium | reverse complement strand
TCCTGATCTGGCAGGTGATGTTCGACTACAACGGCGTCATCAACGAAATCACAGCCATGTTCGGCGCGCAGCCGGTGGAATGGATGAAGTCGGAGTTCGGATACATCGTGGTGGTGCTGCTGTTTCTGTGGAAAAACATCGGGTATAACATGATTATGTTTATGTCCGCTCTGGCCGCCGTGCCGAAGGATATTCAGGAGGTGGCCATGCTGGACGGATGCGGGCCGGCGAAGCGGTTTTTCCTGATCAAGCTCCGGTATCTGGCCTCCACCATTTCCTATGTGACCATCATGTCCCTGATCAACTCCTTCAAGGTGTTCAGAGAAGTGTATCTTCTCACCGGGGATTACCCGTATGACTCCATGTACACCCTGCAGCATTTCATGAACAATACCTTCCGGAACTTTGACTACCAGAAGCTGTCCAGTGCTGCCGTTGTGCTGAGTCTGATCATGATCGTGATCATTGCCATACTGCTGTGGGCAGACAACCGTCTGGGGAGGGATATTGAAGAATGACAGATGCAAAACTGAATATCCCTGTGAAGACGACGGTCCGGGAAAAGAAAAAACTCACTTTCAAACGGGTTGTGTTTCTGACGACGGCACTGCTGGTGCTTCTGACATTCGCCTACCTGTTCCTGTTTCCCACCGTGTTCACCGTCACCAATTCCTTTATGTCCACCACGGAAATCAGTGCCAACTACGGTAAGATTTTCTCGGGGCTGGGAGCAGCGGGGGACGGGGGCAGAGTGTATATCGGCGAGCGGGTGAACCTGCAGCTGATTCCGGATAAAGTGAGCTTCAGCCAGTATTCCACAGTCCTGCTGAAAAGCCCGGAATACCTGCTGAAATTCTGGAACTCCGTGTTCTATGTGCTGCCCATCGTGCTGTTTCAGCTGGCGGTGGCGTCCGGCGCATCCTATGCCTTTGCCAGAGTGGAGACAAAATTCCGCTCCATTGTGTTCTTTGCCTACATCATACTGATGCTGATGCCCTATCAGGTGACGCTGGTGCCCAACTACATCGTGGACAGTGCCCTGGGGATTCTGAATACCCGCTGGGCCATCGTCCTGCCGGGGATCTTCTCTCCCTTCTCCGTATTCATCCTGACCAAGTATATGCGCCGGATTCCCTCTGCCATGGTGGAAGCGGCCAAGCTGGACGGGGCGGGAGAATGGCAGATCTTTACGAAAATTTATATGCCCCTGTGCCGGGCAACGCTGTATTCCGTGGCAATTCTGGTGTTCATCGACTACTGGAACATGGTAGAACAGCCGCTGATTCTGCTGAGCGATACGGAAATGTATCCCCTGTCCGTGTTCCTGTCCAAGATCAACCAGGGAGACACGGGGGTGGCGCTGGCCATTGCGGTGATCTATATGGTGCCGCCGGTGCTGCTGTTCCTGTACAGCGAGGACTACCTGATCGACGGGATTTCCTATTCCGCATCGGTGAAGGGATAAACTGAGAAATACCGAAACAAACCCAGATAAATCGGAGGTCAAAAATTACATGGAAGCCAAAAACCGCAGAGCATGGGTAAAAAATGTTGCGATCATCTTTCTGACCGTCCTGCTGCTGCTTACCTTTTTTTCCAATACCATCCTGAACCATTCTCTGCCGGAGGTGTCTGCCCAGTACGCACGGTATGATTCCATTGCAGGGGCCATCAAAGCCACCGGTACCGTAAAGGCCAACGAGAGCTTTGTGGTGACCTACGATGAAGCGGAGGAAGGTACGGAAGTGACAACCCCCGGTCAGACCCGGAAAATTGTCTCCGTATACGTGAAGCAGGGCAGTGAAGTGGCAATCGGGGATCCGATTCTGGCTCTGCAGGGCGGCGCTAGCAAGGAACTGGAAGAAGCTGAAAAGAAGCTGCGGGATCTGGAAAAGCAGTATGCGCTGGATCAGCTGGAAGATACGATAAATGAATTAAAGTCCGATGACGAAAAGTTCAAGAATCAGAGCAGTCTGAACAAGGACTACAAGAAACTGGCGGAGCTGAAGGAACTGTACACCATTCTGCAGGCCGGGAACGACCCGACGGACGCATTGAAGGAACAGAAGAAAGCCGCCCAGAAGGAAGCGGACAATATCCAGAAACAGATTGATGAGATAAGCAAAAAGATTTCGGAAACGGAAGGGAAGATTTCCTCTGCGGAAGGGAACATCCAGGAAGACTACACCTCCGGACTGACGCTGGAAGAACGGTATACTGCGGCAAAGCAGGAATATGATGTACTGAAAGCAGAATATGATGCACTGACAGCAAAAGTGGATACTCTGCAGGCGCAGTATGATGAAGCCTCCGGACTGTCCGGGGATGTGGCGAAGGCGTATGAGATCAGTCAGCAGATTCATACGTTGAATGAGACACTGCGGGATTTAGAAAAACAGATTATAAGAAACGAAGAAAATAGTATTATTGCTGGATATGAAGAAAAAAAGAATGCATATGATAATGCTGTAGCGGCATTGAAGGATTTTGAAGAACTTTACCCTGAAGGGAGTCCTGAACGGGAAGAAAATAGAGAACTGTATAGTTTATTGGAAGCTGAGAAAATAGTATCAGAGAAATCGTGGTTAGATGTAAAAGATGAGTATGATGCATTGATCGAAAAAGGATATTATGGGGATTTGGAATATAATAGAACATATTCTGATCTGCTTGAAAAAATCAACGAAACCAAATACCAAATCGCCGAAGCCTACGCCAAGCTGGACATCCTCGGCATCCCCTACATCGACAACCTCACCGACTACTACGTAAACACCAACACCACCGAACTCAAGGAAGAACTCGATAAAGCAACCAAACAGCTCACCGAAGTCACCACCGATTATGAATCCGCCAAAACCGAATACGAATCCCTCTCCAAGCAGATGAGCAGTACCTCCGTCATTACCGAAAACGAAGCTCTGCTGACCGTGTTCGAACGGGATCTGGAAACCTATAAGGAACTTCTGGAAGAAACCAAGGAAAAGGTAGATGATATCCAGGCGCAGATCGATGATGCGGACACCAAGGAATCTCCCGAAGAAATCAAGGACAAAATCGACGAACTGACCACCTCCATCTCCACCATGGAAATGCAGATGAAGATCGATGCGGTCACCGACCAGAAATCCGACACAGAATCCTCCTACACCAGAGCGGATCAGGCAAAGGAAATCGAAGAACTGAAAGCCGATATCGAAGCCATGAAGAATGCTCCCAGCGAAACCCTCGTTACCGCCCCCATCGCCGGGAAAATCGTGGAAATGAACTACGTCCCCGGCAACAGCATCACCAGCGGCGCGGAGGTCACCCGGATCGAAGTGGCGGAAAAAGGCTACATATGCGAAATTTCCATGTCTACCGAGGAAGCCCGGAAGATCCAGGTGGGGGCTGTGTGTTCCATCGTCAACTCCTGGTGGTATTCCGACATCGACGCCACCGTCACCCAGATCCGCAGTGATCCCCAGAGCCAGGGCAAGAACCGGATTGTGGTCATTGAACTGAAAGGTGACGTATACGAAGGCCAGAGCCTGAACTTCTCCATCGGTGACAAGAGCCAGTCCTACGACACCGTACTGCCCAACAGCGCCATCCGGGAAGACAGCGAAGGCAAGTTCGTTCTGGTGGTGGAATCCAAGAACACCCCTCTCTCCGTACGCTATACCGCCAGACGGATGAACATCGAAGTGATTGCCACCGATGATACCAAGTCCGCCGTTTCCAGTCTGTATGGCAGTGAATTTGTCATCACCAGCGCCACTTCCCCCATCAGCGACGGACAGCAGGTTCGTCTGGCAGAAAACTAAGGGGGAACCATGAAGCTCCATAAAAAAGGAATGCTGGCATCCGGCTTTTCCACCATCCTGTGTGTCCTGTTCGTCCTGCTGTTTCTTCTGGGCGAATGGACAGCCGCAGGAATGACAAAGGATCTGGATGCCCTGAATGCCGGAGAACGATGGTCAGCCGCCGGAGAACCCTACGCCACCATCACACTGCACACCGCCTCTGAAAGCGCTCTGTCCCTGCAGCAGGTGGAGGGCTATGCCATGGCCATCGAAAACGGCCTGCTGAATGCTTCCATCGAATCCCCGGAAAACGGCAGCGTCTGGACGTACGGCTATTATGCGGAAGATCTGGTTACGGCAGCGGGCCCAAAAGCCAGTGCTCCTCTCCAGACCATCGCAGCAGGCGGCAGCTTCTTCATCTTCCATCCGCTGGAATTCGTGTACGGCGCTCCGTTCTCCTACGACAGAGCTCTGCCGGACGGCATTGTGCTGGATGAAGACGCAGCGTGGCGGATCTTCGGTGCCGTGGATGTGGTGGGCATGACCGTGCAGATCGGCGGCAGGGATATGACCGTCACAGGCATCGTCCGGCACGAACGGAACACCGACGGATACGAAAAAGCCTATGGGGAAATCCCTCGGATGTACATGAGCTATTACGGCTACGAAGCCATCTTCGGGGAGGACAGCAACATCACCACATACGAAGTAACGCTCCCCAATCCCGTGAAATCCTTTGCCATGAACATCTTTGAAACTGCCGTGCAGATCAACGAAGATACCATGGCTGTCCGGGAGAATTCCGACCGCTACTCCATCCGGAACCGGTTTGCACGGATGAAGGAACTGCCCTTCATGGGAATGCGGAACGACCGGATTGTATACCCCTGTTTTGAGAATGAACTGCAGGTGACGGACTATTTCACCGCAGTCTGGATGCTCTGGCAGACCATTGCTGCCTCCCTTGCGCTGCTGTCCCTGCTGACATCCCTGATCTGCCTGTTCGCCAGCGGTTTCTCTGTCACAGCTCTGCTGAAAACAGCATGGAAGAAAGCGGAAAAATCCCTGGAAGACAAAAAGAAAAACAAAAAACAGAAACGGCACAGACGGAAAAAAACGCCGGAAACCGTCCTCTGAAACCGGAAAAATATCCGGAAACCAACTGACACTACGGAGGTATTGAATATGCAGATAAAGAAGATCCTTTCCCTGACACTGGCAGTATCCATGCTCTTGGCGGCAGGTTCTCTTACCGCCTGTAAGCGGAGCAACGATCCTGTTTATTCCAGAAGAACCAATGTATACGGCGCCACAGAACTGACCCTGCCCGAGGGCATCCAGTGGATCAACCGCATGGTGGCTGTGGACGATACCGTGTATCTGGTCTATGACAAGCAGATTGAAGTGGTACACTACAGCGATGGTACCACAGAGGAAAATGATGCCGGTATGGAGCCCGGTTACGGTGTGGCTCCTGCAGTGGCGGTGGAAGTTGCTGCGGCAGTGGAAGAAGTTGCCGTGGAAGAAACGGAAGATGTTCTGGAAGGAACGGTTACGGAAGAAATGGATGACGGTTCCTGGACGGAATACATCAACCAGACCTGGATCTACTCCACCACGCTGGACGGCTCTGTCACCGATAACCGGCATCTGGTCATGCCCGAAGCTACAGAGCAGGGCTACATGAGCAATATGACCTCCGCCGACGGTATGCTGTATATGCTGTACGAAACCTGGGGCGAGACCTCCGGCTTCTGGCTGTATGCTGTGGATCCCGTCAGTACGGAAGTGGTGAAGGAATACGATCTGTCCGGGCTCGGCAAGGAAGCAGGCATGGGCGAGGATGAATATTTCTATATCAACAATATAGCCATCATCGGCAGCACAGCCTACATGACCGTGGATGCTAAACTCCTGATGTACAATCTGGAAAAGGGCGCCATATCCGGTTCTCTGGATATTGATACTGTAGACTGGGTCAATGCACTGCATGCCGGTGATAACGCTCTGTATTATACCGGATATGTGGATGGGTACGGACAGGCAATCTTCCTGATGGATCTGGCCACCGGCGAGTCCACCAGAGCGGAAGTTCCCGGCATCACCTATTTCAATATTGTCGGCACCCAGGACGGAAAGATCTATTTCCAGGATCAGGACGGCGTAACGGCGTGGGATTCCGTCACCGGCGAAAGTGCGGAAGTGCTGAACTATATCAACTGCGACATCAACTCCAATGAAGTGAACACCATCGCAGTGGTCCCCGGCGACCGGTATGTGTACTACTGCAGCGAATGGGACAGCGAAACCTACATCAACACCTTCACACTGAACATTCTGAACCGGATTCCCGATGAACAGATGCAGGAAGAAATCATCCTGACCATCGCCAGTGCCAACCAGAACTACGAACTGCGCAATGTGGTTATCGATTTCAACCGGCAGAATACCGGTGTACGGCTGAATATCAAAACCTACGAAGAATACAACAACGAAGAAAATAACTGGACCGGAGCAGTAACCCAGCTCAACGCCGACATCACCATGGGCAACGTACCGGATATTCTGGTACTGGAAAGCACTCTGCCTGTGGAAAGCTATTACAGCAAGGGTGTTCTGGTGGATCTGTATCCTTATATGGACGACCCGGAAAAGGGTGTCAACCGCGGGGACTATCTGGAGAATGTGCTCAAGGCCTGCGAACAGGACGGGAAGCTGTACTCCCTGATTTCCTGCTTCTATCTGCAGGTTCTGGCGGCCAAACCGGAATATGTGGGGGCTGAGCCCGGCTGGACAATGACAGAAATGCTGAATGCTATGGATGCCATGCCGGAAGGAATGCGTGCCTTTACCGATTTCGGCAGGGAAGAACTGAAGGATGCCCTTCTGCGGTACTGCGGGGAAAGCTTCCTGAACTGGGAAGAAGGCACTACCAATTTTGAATCCGATGATTTCATCCGCCTGATCGAATTCCTGAAGACCTGCCCCGAAAAGAGCCTCATGACGGAGTTCTATGACAACATGGACTACGACAACTACGACTATGAAGCGGAAATGGAATTCTACAACAACTACGAAATGCGCTTCTACCGTGACACCGCTCTGTTCTAC
>JAFQGY010000071.1 GCA_017415325.1 Clostridia bacterium | reverse complement strand
GTATCCTTATAAATCAGCGGTTTTATGTCCAGTGCCTCATAAGGACGCGGACGGTTGATTTTTCTTCTAACAAAAGTCAGCAGAACAAAACCCGATGCAGGCACAATAACTGCCCCAATAAGCTTATGCGGCATAGTGAAAAAAATGTATATCAGCATTGCAGGATAGGATGCATAACCCACCGCTGTTATAAGCTTGTTTGTAAACTTCAGTGCTTTTCCCCTTTTTTCATCTCTGAAAGGAGCACTGATTTTTTCGTATTGTCCTGCTGTCATATAAACTCTCTCTTATAAACTGTTTTATTGTATTCTAAAATATAATACCAATAAAGTCAAATCGCCTCCCGATAAAGGGAGGCGGTTGTTTTATAAATTATTTCTTGTCTCTCTGTGCAAGATAATCTGCCATACCTGTTTTGTACAGATTTTCGCCGGACGCTGAGAATATACATTTTCATAAATACATCACAGCGGGAGAAAATACAGTGCCGCCTTTGAAAGCGTACTCTTACCGTCCGTCTCTCTCTGATTCCGGCTTACGGATACAGAAATATGGGCCGCACCAGCCGTTTTCGTGGGTCTTCACATAGGTCCAAGTAAAATCCTCCTCCACAATGTACACATCCCATCCGGCCAATGCATCCAGAGACCCGGCTGTGATCTTCCCGGTTTCGCATATACCGGAAATCCTGCCGCCGAAACCATCTTCGAAGCGAATGGCTTTCTCATATTCGATCCGGTCAAATGCCGCCCGGGCTTCGTCTTCTTCCAGACACGCTACCCTTTCATAGGAGAAGATATGCCACAGGAAATTGCATTCCGATGTGACATGTGCCTCCAAAAAGGCTTTATCTACATCACGGGCAAAAGCATCGAGCCAGTTGTTTATGATTGTCTGTTCGGTCATCATGTGTCACTTTGCCTCCTGATTCTCCGATTCTGCCATTTCCAGGGCAGTTTCTCGAATAGCAGTTTCCAGTTCCGCAATCATCTCCCATGCGGCCTTATCTTCATAAATCCATTCTTCCTGGTTGACTGTATGCTCCGTTTCTTCGGTAAATCTGAAAAAATTATCATTCAAACTCAGATAACACCTGTTATCTGTCAATGCCCATAACGCAAATGTGATTATGTGGTGTTCCCGGATATCGTCATTCGGATCGGTGTCGGGAAGCTTGATCTGGAAGACAATACTGCTTTCAATTTCTTCAGAAGTCACCAGCAATTTGCCATCTTCTTCAAAATGATACGTTGCAGGTATCATTTTCTTTTCCGGCCAACCATTGATCCGCTTGAAGAGCTTTATCAGATCATCATACCATGGCAAATTTTCTGTAATGTCGATCTGTGTCATCTCAGTATGATCCTCATTTGCATAAGCCATCGTATACATGCTTTCGGCTTCTTGGAATGGGATTCGCTGCGTGGTTTCGGTACAGCTGCACAGGACAGTACATACAAGCAATGAAAACATAAGAAGAAATCTTTTCATTTTATCTCCCCTCTCAACTCTGTGCATCAATACAGGCATCAATCACCAGTACCACGGCCAGTGCTGCAATCTCATCCACGCCTGCACCAAAGGAAATCTCGTATGCATCCCCCAGCGTGAACCATTCCTTTGTCACAGAGGCAATGACGGTATCACCGTCCGTTATTTCGTAATCATGATCGAAAAAATCCCCGTGAACTGACCACCCGGCATCCATACCGGGGCCGTTTACCGTATATTCCTGATGGAAGAAAGTGAACTCTTTGACCACTTCCGCAAATTCCGCATTGCTGCGATAGATCAGATACTTCGGCAGGAACGTCATAAGCTGCTGTTCTATGTACGCCAGTTCCCGGCCCCGCAGATCGTACAGATGGAGTTTCTTGCCGAAGGTGAGGATTTCGCCTTCCACATAATACTTTTCGTTTCCCGCTTCATCGTAGATAGAAAACTTATCTCCCCATGTAAAAATTCTTTGCTGTATGTACAGATTCATAACACCCCTCCTGATACAAAACCATCTCACAGACTGTTCCAGATACCATGATTATACCATATAGATATGAATAAAACCGGAACAAACGACTGCTTCCTATTCTTTTTTATGTCGATATATCCGGTTCCTTTTGTCTGAATAAAAAACATAATATTTCCATTCATAATTACGTCATAGCAGGTTCATAATATGTCCAGAGAACCGAAGCAAACAGTTCTCTGAAAAAAATCTGAACATGAATGGAGAAAAACAAAATGGCACAGAAGAACAACAGAATCGTAGTACCCGAAGCAAAGGAAGCTATGGAACAGTTCAAGATGCAGGCAGCCAATGAGGTTGGTGTACAGCTCAACCAGGGCTACAACGGTCAGCTCACCAGCCGCGAAGCCGGTTCTATCGGCGGTCAGATGGTCAAGAAGATGATCGAATCCTACGAAAACAACCTGAGCGCAAAGTAAGTTTCCCCTTTTCCGTTCAACAGGATGCATCCATATTCCGGGTGATCCTGTAAGCAAAACAGACTGTCCTGGCGTACGTTTGCAGGGCAGTCTGTTTTTTGTATTTCATCAGTGCTGCATGTCTCTCATACTTTCATTTCATCAATCGTACGGCAGGGCTGGCCTGCAGCGTATTCCCGATGCTGTGTCAGAGGTGTTTCGTTTTGGTCATTCTTCCTCCGTTTTTGTGCCGCCGGCATGCGCACTGACCTGATAGAAATGCCTGTCCATTTTCTCCTTCCGGAACTTCATGGGACTCAGCCCCGTGATCCGCTTGAATTCCCGGCAGAAATAGTATTCGCTGGCATACCCTACCCGGTGGGCCACCTCATGTACGGGATACATATCGGATTCCAGCAGCTCGATTGCCTTGTTCAGCCGGAGCTGTTTGATATACTGCAGCGGTGCCATACCGTACAGTCTGTGGAACTGTTTCCGGAAGTACACCTCACTCATTTCTGCCATTTCTGCCAGATACCGGACGGTGATATCGCCTTCCGTATAGTGTTCCCCGATGTATTCCATAGTGGTATTGAGTTTGAAGGCAAGACTGCTGGGAACATAGTCCGGATGGTAATTCTTCTGCATGATGTACAGAATCTGGTACAGCAGCGATTTGATCTTTGTGCGGTATCCGATGGACTTGCTGTCCCAGAACCGGCTGGCGGTCTGAAACAGTTCCGAATAGGCGGACATCTGGTTTCCGGCGGGAAAACGCAGGGGCGGGAAATGCGGCTCTTCCAGGATCTGAAAATTGATCGCCACACAGTCGCAGGATTTTACATCGCTGACTCTGTAGGAAGAACCTTTTGGCAGATACAGGATATATCCCGGCTCCGCTTTCAGTACCGTCCCGTCATCGAAAATATAGGCATGGGGATCGTCCCGGATCAGAACCAGCCCATGGTATCCCCGGGTGTCCACATGGTTGCTTCGGGGCATATAGATGCCGTTCCAGACAAACTCAATATCCGTAACCGTCAGTTCCGTTGTAAACAGATTCGTTTCCGGCATAGTTTCCTCCTGCTTCCGTTTTGTTTACAGTATACCTTTTCCCGGCAGTTTTGTCAAGTGTATGCGATTATTTGGTTTCGATTTGAGCAATTTTATCAGAATATGTATGGACAGTATTTTCGCAACAAGTTATAATAAAATATAATATAGTATACTGTACATTTTATGATGGAGGTTCCCATGAAAAAACTGACAATCCTTTGTCTGCTCATTGCATTGCTTACGTCCATGTCTTCCTGCACTGAAACTGTGGAAACGCCAGAAACTACAGCCGATACCGCTGCCGATACTGCCGTTTCTGTTGAAGAGACTTCGCCCTATGTGGAGGATGATCTGCCGGAAACCATGGATTATAACGGACGTACCGCCACATTTTACATCGGGGACTATATGAATGCTTTCTGGAACGATTTTTATGCGGAAGCGTCCAACGGGGAACGGCTGAACGATGCCATTTTTGAGAGTATTCAGGCAGTAAACGAACGGCTGAATGTTTCTCTGACCCATATTCAGGACACCTTCAACTGGCCTGTCACCGACCACACCAACCGGATCACCAATCTGATCATGGCCGGAGACAACAGCTTTGATGTTCTCTTTTCCGTCAACAACTTCGTCGGGGAACAGCTTACTTCCCCCTACTTTGTCAATCTGGCGGAAACGCCCCATGTGGATCTGACAAAACCCTGGTACAACCAGTCCATTCCGGAGGCACTGCCGAATGAGGACGTCTGGTTCATCATCGGGGATGCAGGACTGGGCAATGTTAAGCACACCTTCTGCGTATTCTTCAACAGTGATCTGCTGGCCGCCAACGGGATTGACACCGATTTGTATGCGATGGTGGATGACGGCACATGGACGCTGGATGCCTTCAGCGAAATCATCGTACAGGGATATGTGGATGCCAATGGAGATACCGAACAGGATCCGGACGACATATACGGTCTTACCTTCGGGGACGCCAACAAAATCACCGGATTCTACCCGGCATTGGATGTCAAAATCGCCAGCCTCTCCGATTCCGGGTATACCCTGGAATACGGAAACGAACGGGCAGTGAATGCCATTGATACCCTGCGGGCTCTGGTAAACGAAAACACCAGTGTAGCCCCGATATTCGCCAACAACGCAGACCATCCCGAATGGCAGATCCCCACCGGCGGCGGCAATTACGGCAGCATCAACTTCATTGCCGGAAAATCTATGATGTCCTGTTCCCTGATCTGCGATGCCGCCACCATTATGCCGGAAATCGACTTCGGCTGCGGGATCGTGCCCTATCCGAAATACGATGAAAGCCAGAAAAACTACCAGTCTTTCCTGCAGAGAAGCTGTTATTCTCTGATTCCCTCCACCGCAGACACGGATTTTTCCGGCGCACTGCTGGAGGCATGGTCGTCTCAGGCCTACCGTGTGATCATGCCGGAATATTTTGAAACCGCTCTGAAAACCCGGTATTCCCAGGACAACGACATGGGGCGGATGTTTGACAGGATCCGCAGCAGCATCACCTATGATCCCGGTGAAATTTTCGCTTCCTTCCTGGGCACACCTTCCGGCCTGTTCCGGGACGCCGTATGGCAGAACAAAGCAAACTGGAGTTCCACGATAAAATCCAACGAAACCAAGTGGCAGTCCTCTCTGGATGATCTCTGGAATACTGTCAATGCCGACTGATCTGTCCCGGAATTCCATTTCCGCAGCAAAGGAGAACCGTTATGGAATACATTCACGATACCGATTACGCCTATATCACGGAGAAGTTCCGGGATCTGACAAACCGTTCCCATACTTCCAACCGTTTTGTCCGGAATGATGCCCTGTTTGCGGAATCTACCGGTCTGACATCTGACGAAATTCTGGAAGGGATCCGGAAGCAGGACAGTACACTCACCCATCTTTCCCATCCTGTCCGGAAAGCCAAAGCCTTTGCATATGTTCTGGAACACACCCGCATAAACTGTGACAGCCGGGACAGATTTCCTGCCATCCATATGATCGACCGGCCCCTGAACAAAACGGTGATTGCTGCCTGGAACAATGAAGTATTTACCAAAATCATTCCGGAAGTCAATCCCGTCCGTTCCGCCATGGAAAAAAACGCCATAGCCACCATGTGGACGGACTATGACCACAGCGTACCCTACTGGGACAGAATTCTGCCGCTGGGATTTGCCGGTATTCTCCGGGAAAGCGAAGAAGCCAGAGAAACCCGGGAAACCATCACACCGGATATGTCTGCGTTCTATGATGGAATCAAAATCACTTATGAAGCGATTCTGCACTTCCTTGGCAGACTGGAAAAACAGGCGGAAGCACAGAACAATCCCAGGCTGGCCGCCGCTCTCCGGAACCTGCAGACAGATGCCCCCGGTACCTTCTATGAAGCCCTGCTGACGGATTATCTCTACTTCATGCTCAGCGAACACATCGAAGGACTGCAGGCACGTTCTCTTTCCAATTTTGACAGGGTATTCTATCCTTTTTACCGGAAGGATCTTGCCGCCGGTATCACGGAGGAAGAAATCCGGGAAGATCTGGCATATTTCTTCCTGCAGTTCATGTCCATCGGCAACTACTGGGGTCAGCCTGTCTATCTGGGCGGATGCACGGAAGATGAAGGAACTGTGGTAAACGAACTGTCGTACTTGTTCCTGGATGTATATGACAGAATGGGGATCTACAACCCCAAACTGCAGATCAAAGTGGCGGCAAGTACCCCGAAACCCTTCCTGCAGAAAGCACTGGACATGATCCGCAGAGGCAACAGTTCCATCGTATTTGTCTCCGATGCCACCATGCGTACTGCACTCATGCGGGCCGGTGCGTCTGCGGAAGAAGCCAGAATGTGCGATGTGAAAGGCTGTTACGAATACAACATCCGCGGTGCCGTGGACATCGGGATGAACTATGTCAACCTGCTGAAACCGCTGGAATTTGCACTGCATCAGGGGCATGACGGGGTATCCGGTGCGTTTATGGGACTGGACTGCTGTCCGGCGGAAGGATATACCGATTTCGATGCGTTCCTTACAGAATACAAGCGGCAGCTTTCCCACATCATAGATACCGTCATCGAAACCGTCAATATTTTTGAAGACTATCTGGACACCATCAATCCCCAGTCTCTCCTGTCCGCCGCTTTCCCCAACTGTATCCGTACCGGGCGGGATGCACTGGGGGGAGGAGCAGCCAACAATGTCAGCGGTATGATGTTCGGCTTTATGGCAGACGCCGCAGATTCACTTGCCAACATCCGGAAATATGTTTTTGAGAGAAAAATGCTGTCCCTCACCGAACTGCGGGATATGCTGGATGCGGACTTTGCCGGAAACGAAAAATGGCGCAGAATCTTTCTGGCAGACCCGGACAAATACGGCAACAACAAGGATCTGCCGGATGGAATTGCCGCAGACATTGCCGATTTCATCTGCGGACAGGTCAACGGCAGACCCAATGCAAAACGCCGCGGCGGAACATGGGCACCCGGTTTCCATGTGGCAAGAATGTCCTACAACTGGGCAAACCAAACCGCCTCCTCTGCCAACGGACGGAAACGGGGGGAAGAACTGTCCAAGAATCTTTCCGCATCCATGGGTATGAACCGGGAAGGCGCCACCGCTGCCATTCTGTCCATTACCAAAATCGACGCCACAAAATTTGCTTCTGACGCCTGTCTGGATCTGGGACTGCTGCCTTCCGCTGTGCAGGGCGACGACGGGCTGGAAGCCATGTACGGTCTGCTGGCAACCTTCCTCAGACGGAACGGCCACGCCATGCACATCAATGTGTTCAGCGCCGATACTCTGCGGCAGGCACAGAAGGAACCGGAAAAGTACAAAGATCTGCAGATCCGTGTCTGCGGTTGGAATGTGCTGTTCAACCAGATCTGCAAAGTGGAACAGGATGCCTTTATCCGGCAGGCGGAAAGTCTGGTGTAAGGGGCATTTCCATGAAAGCAAGAATTTCCGACCTCAAACGCTTTGCGGTACACGACGGCGACGGGATCCGTACTACCGTATTCTTCAAAGGCTGCAGTCTCCGGTGCGTCTGGTGCCACAATCCGGAAGGGATTTCCTTCACGCCGCAGATTGCATATTACGAAAACAAATGTATCGGCTGCGGGGAATGTGTTATGCACTGCCGGCATGGCGGACATATCTGCACCGATACCGCACATCTGTACCGGAGAGAAAGCTGCATCGGATGCGGGGCATGTGTTTCTGCCTGTCTGGGGGATGCCCTTACCTTTTACGGAAAAGAAGTAACCGTGGACGAACTGCTGCCCCTTCTGCTGGAAGACCGGGAATTTTATGAAACCACAAACGGCGGAGTAACGCTCTCAGGCGGGGAATGTCTGATGCAGGCACAGTTCTGCGGCGAGCTGCTGCACCGGCTGAAGGAAGAAGGGATACACACGGCAGTGGATACCTGTGGATTTGTTCCCCGGACTGCGCTGGATACCGTGATTCCCTGGACGGATGTATTCCTGTATGACCTCAAAGCATATGACGAGGACGTACATATCCGCTGTACCGGCCAGTCCAACCGGCTGATTCTGGACAATCTGCGGTATCTGGATTCCCTGGGGACACAGACCGAAATCCGGATTCCCTATGTGCCGGGATACAACGACGACCAGATTGACAGAATCGCCGGGTTTGTAAAATCTCTGCATAATGTCCGCAGGGTAAAAGTTCTGCCTTACCACAACTACGCCGGTTCCAAATATGCGGCGCTGGGAATGACAAATACCCTGCCGGAAAACCTGCCGTCCGATGAAGAAATCCGTCTGGCACAGGAAAAATTCTGAACAGAAAAAATCCTTTACGGCTGCTGTGAAAACAGTCTGTAAAGGATTTTTGTTTCAGGTTATTGCATCAGCTGTGATGGTTCATGAACTGTATCAGCCGGTTCCAGTCGGTGCGTCCGAAATAGTGGGATCCGGGACGGATGTGGTAGCCGATGTGTCCTTCCGGCAGGAATGCATCATGGGTGGGAAGGGCGTCTTCACAGACCAGTCCGGTCAGGCCCATGGCTTCATAGGCTTCGGATGCGGCGGCGGCACTCAGGAATTCCGACACGGGATCCGCCCAGCCATCGTCTTCGGCGCTGCCCACCAGAACAAACCGGGGCGCAATGGATGCCACCAGATAATGCTGGTCAAAAGGAAGTTCTGCCGGATCTGCGGGAGCCGCACAGTAGTCTTCACAGAACCAGAAGGGGAACACATGGCAGATCCTATCCTTGGTTTCGCCATTCTTTCCTCTGGACAGAGCCGCACCGCTGCAGCCGGAGTCGTTGGAATAGCAGAAAGCAAACCGTTCGTCGGTGGCAGCTGCCAGAAGCGCTGTTTTCCCCAGACGGGAATGCCCGCATACGGCACATCGATCTGCATCCAGTGCATCCAGCGTCAGGGCATAATCCAGCACCCGCTGTGCCGCCCATGCCCACATGGCAATCTTTCCGGCATCGGCAGGGCCTCTTTTTCCGTCTTCATACAGCACACCTGCCAGACCGTCTGTAAAATCGTTGTTGTCGCTGGTAACACTGGTGTAACAGAAGCTCAGTACCGCAAATCCATTGTCAATCAGCTCTTCCGTAGGCATCCAGATGTCCGGCACAGCGTCATGGAAGTTGATGGACACGAAAAACGGGTGCTTGCCTTCACTGTTCGGAATGGCGGCATAGAACGGGAAGGAGAAGGTCTTTCCCCCCAGCGTCATTTCTGCCGTTACACGGTACACCGTTCCCTTTCCGGCGCAGAATTCCGCACAGTATCCATGGGGCAGTGCGTTTTTCTCCACTTTCCATTCGGTTTTGTCCGGTTTCGGCGGCAGGATTCCGTATTCCTTTGTCTGGAGCAGATCCAGCATCTCCTCACGGCATTTCAGCGCCGGCAGTTTTCTTTCGGTCAGAAGTTCCCTGATCATAAATAATCCCTCTTTAATGGTATTTCCGCATCAGCAGATATGCCCGGATATCCCGCTGCGGCAGTATCAGTTTTCCGTTTTCTGCCATGAAGCTGTCTCCGCTGATCCAATCATAGTATTCGCCGTCTGTCTGCACGAACACCACGGCTTCCTGTTCTGTGGCGTTGTACACCCCCAGAAATGCATGATTGGCATATGTATACACCTTCGGATGTGCACTGTACAGGAACACACCGCTTTCCCGCAGCAGGGTACGCAGCAGGTCGGATGGCAGCTGATACAGTGCGGCATATATGCTCCGGCACCCGTCCAGATCCTTTTCGGCCACAGCGGCAGAACCGTCCTCAAACCGTGCTTTTACGTTCGCATCAGGGTCGGAGATGACAAAATGCGGTGCGGCGGCTTCAAAGGTCGGATGATCGTTCCAGAGCAGTTTTCCCGGATTGGCCGGGGTTTCGGATACGGTGATGCCCGTAATCCCGGCAATCCGCGCAAGGCTGTTTTCGCCATTTGCCGCATAATCCGGTGCATACAGCCAGAGCACAGTTTTTCCTTTGGCTTTACAGATCTGTTCAATCCGTGTCCGGCTGGTGTCGGTCAGATCATACTGGTTCAGGAAAATATAGAAGGAATACTTTTCCAGTGCGGGGTTTTCCAGATCGGATATGGTATACAGATCGTACGGCGCTCCCATTTCTGCCACGGTACGGCGGAATCCGGAAAGGCAGGCGGAAGCAATAGGCGCACTTTTCCGTACCCGGTACATGGATTCCCCTTCGGCAATCACTGCCACCTGTGCAATACTGCGCCGCTCCTTTTCCAGCAGATTCCGGTCGATCTCCAGCATATGCCGGATAGCCCCCATCATCCCTTCGGAACGGAACCAGCCGTCCAGCATATCAAACCACCACAGCGCTGCGCCGTTTGCTTCACAGAACACAAAATCCCGGTACAGCAGATTGATGGATTCCAGTTCCGTTTTGCAGGCGGAATCCGAGCCGGGGAAATTCAGAGCATTGTACAGCTGATTTCCGCTTTCGGAATAAATCGGTTCGTTAATGACCTTCGGAGTGGTGTGGGTACGGTGGTCGAACTCCAGAAAATACAGTTTGTTACGGGAATCCAGAGCCTTCTGGGGCAGCATGAACGCACTGGGATCCAGCAGTTTCCGGTACCCATATGCGGACGGGGAGGAAATCATATCAATATCGGGGGACGCAAAAATCCGCTCGTAATCCAGATGTCCTGCATTGTGCAGACGGGGTGTCCCCAGTTCAAACAGATACCCGAAATACAGCCCCAGCAGTTTCCGGTGGCTGATTACGCTTTGCACGGAAGAGGCGCAGGAGAGAATCAGATCGGAAATCAGTCTGGCATGGAATTTCCGGAATACAGCCACTTCCCGTTCTTCCCGTTCCAGAAATACTCCGCCGGTACGGTTCAGCAGCTCCGCATCCGGCAGAACCGCAGTTTCTTCCCGCAGGTATTTCCGGTAGGCGGCTTCTTTCAGAGGATGCGGAGCTTCATAGTCGAAATCGGAGAACCATTCGGTAGTCGTGCCGCCCAGCATGAAGTATCCCCAGATCCGGTCGCCGTATTTTTCTTCGCAATGGGTGACCACAGCCCGGAGATAGTCGGCAGTATCCCTGATGAACCGTGGGTCCCCCGCAATCTGGGACAGGTTCCGGAAGGAATTC
>JAFQGY010000070.1 GCA_017415325.1 Clostridia bacterium | reverse complement strand
GGTATACCGGATCCAGAACGTCTTCCGGATGCGGTTCGTGCTGAAATGCAAGCTGAACAAACGGACAAGAGCCTTCATCCACCAGCTGCTCTGCGAATACAGCGGCGGCAGCGTTCCGGATACCGGAGAGAAAAAATCCGGCAAACCGACGGGAGCTACAGAAGTCCGTCTGCATAACTGGGGGGACCGCCGTATCAGCGTAACGGTGGATCTGAACCCCTCCACCATCTGAAATCCAACAAACGAAAACATCGTCTGTGTGCCCATGCCGCAGGCGTATCCATATACGATTGGGAGAATAGTATGGCTATTTTGAATATTGTAAAAGAAGGAGACCCCATTCTGCGGAAGACCTGCCGTCCGGTTACGGAAATCACCCCCCGGATCCGGCAGCTGGCCGAAGATATGGCGGAAACCCTGATCGACGCCAACGGTGCAGGGCTGGCGGCCCCCCAGGTGGGAATTCTGCGCCGGATGGTACTGGTTGATAACGGGGAGGAAATCCTGACCCTGATCAACCCGGAAATCATCGCCGCCGAAGGCGAACAGGAAGAAATGGAAGGCTGTCTGTCCGTGCCGGATGTATGGGGCATCACCCACCGTCCCGCCAAGGTGACCGTACGGGCTATGAATCTGGCCGGGGAAACCATTGAAGTGACCGGAGAAGGTCTGGTAGCCCGCTGCTTCTGTCACGAACTGGATCATCTGGACGGCATTTTGTACACCGACAAGGCCGTACACATCCTGACGCCGGAAGAAACCGAAGAAATGCTGAAAGACCGGGAAGACGACTGACCCAAGCGAGGTGAACGGATTATGCGTATTGTATTTATGGGCACGCCGGATTTTGCCGCAGAATGCTTGAAGGCCGTGTACAACCATCCTGCCGCCGAAATTGTAGGTGTGCTGACCCAGCCGGATACCCAGAAGGGCCGGGGGATGAAGTTTATTCCCTCTCCCGTGAAGGTATTTGCCACGGAGCATGACCTGCCGGTGTATCAGCCGGAAACCCTGAAAAACGGTGCCTTTGCGGAAGAACTGAAGACACTGGATCCGGAACTGATCTTTGTGGCGGCGTACGGGAAGATCCTGCCGTCCTATGTACTGGAATATCCGAAATACGGCTGCATCAATGCCCACGGTTCCCTTCTGCCGCTGTACCGGGGCGCTTCCCCCATCCAGAGAGCCATCATGGACGGTCACACCCGCACCGGGATCACCGCGATGTACATGGCAGACGGCATCGACACCGGGGATATGCTGCTGAAGGGCGAATGCGATATTCTGCCGGAGGATGACTTCGGTACGCTCCACGACAAACTGGCCGCCATTGCCGGAGATCTGCTGTGTCAGGTCATCGACAAGGCACTGGACGGAACGCTGGAAGCCTGCCGCTGTCCCCAGAACGACGCCGAAGCCACCCATGCCCCCAAAATCCTCAAGGAAGACACCGTTCTGGATTTCAGCCGTCCTGCCTGTGAGCTGTGCTGTCTGATCCGGGGACTGTCTCCTGCTCCTCTTGCCATGACGAAGACCCCGGACGGGAAGCTGCTGAAGGTGGCCTGTGCCAAAGTGGTGCAGGATGCCGGTCATTCTGCCGCTCCCGGTACGGTTCTGTCCCTGGATGACGGGATTCTGGTGGCCTGTGGAAACGGCTCTGCCCTGCGACTGAACGCTGTGGTACCGGAAGGGAAAAAGCGCATGGACGCTGCCGACTATATCCGGGGCCGGAAACTGAACGTGGGCGACCTGCTTGCGTATTGACCCTGTCTGCTGACTATGTATGTTATGCTCCGTCGGAAACCCAATAAAGGAGCTGTATTATGCCATATTATTACGGATTTGATTACACCTATCTGATTTTCTGCCTTCCTCCGCTGCTTCTGGCCATGTGGGCTCAGGCGAAGGTAAAATCCACCTTTGCGCAGTATTCCAAAGTGGCCTCTGACCGGGGGATGACCGGCCGGGACGCCGCCAGACTGATTCTGGATGCCAATGGGTTATACCATGTGCCGGTAACCCAGATGGCCGGGGAGCTTACCGACCATTTTGACCCGAAAGACAACGTGATCCGCCTGTCCGATCCGGTATGCAATGTGCGTTCCGTGGCGGCAGTAGGCGTTGCGGCACATGAAGCGGGACACGCCGTACAGCATGCTGTGGGATATGCGCCTATGAAGTGGCGTTCTGCCCTGGTGCCGGTGGCCAATTTCGGTTCCAATCTGGCCATGCCGCTGGTGCTGCTGGGCATCGTACTGTCCTTTGAAACCCTGGCCTATGTGGGCGTGATCCTCTTTTCCGCCACGGCCCTTTTCCAGCTGGTGACCCTGCCTGTGGAACTGGATGCTTCCCGCCGGGCTCTGGCTGCGCTGGAAGGCTCCGGTATGTCTGCCGAAGGGCTCAACGGAGCAAAGAAAGTATTGACGGCGGCAGCGCTGACCTATGTGGCGGCTCTGCTGACAGCGGTAGGCAACCTGCTGCGGCTGCTGACACTGGTGCGGCGGAACGATGACCGGAGGTAAATGATGCGGAAAAAGATAATTCCTGTGCTGATGACAATGCTGATTCTTCTGGCGCTGACCGGATGCAGTGCGGAGAACGCAATCTCCATCACCGATTACGATTGGATCTATTCCCATACCCAGACTGCCAACGGTGTGGTCATTTACTGCAACGGCACATCCTTCAAGCAGTTCCCGGATGCCACGCCCTATACCGTTACTCTGACACCTGCTGCAGAAATACCGCAAGGGGCTGATCTGGGGTATGAAATCCTGTATCTCAACCAATACACCGGGGAACGGGTGCTGAACACCTATGGATTTACTCTGGTGGAAGCCGATGCGGATACGGCGGTATATTCTGTCAATATCTCCGGGGAACCCGATGATGCCGGACAGGCAGTGGTCAGCAAAACTGTGGAAGGAAACATTGCCACCCCAACATTGATCCTGACTACGCCCAATGGAACCGACACATTTCTCTCCAATGCGGTAACCATCACTACAGACTGACAAATTCTGCATTCTTACTTCTGCATTCTGAATTTCCAAAGAAGGGAGTTTCCCCATGCCCAACAATACCTCCCCCCGTTCTCTTGCGCTGTCCTCCCTTCTGGCCTGCGAGAAATGCGGGCGGTACACCAATCTGGAGATCGACAGCGGCCTGCGCAATGCCAACCTTTCCCCCGCTGACAAGGGTCTCTACACCCGGCTGGTCTACGGCGTTATCGAGCGTCGGATCACGCTGGACTACATCATCGACCAATACGCCAAAACAAAAACCGCCGATATGGAACCCGCCGTACGGATGGCCCTGCGGATGGGTGTGTATCAGCTGGCGTTTATGGACAGAATCCCCGCACATGCCGCCGTGTCGGAAACAGTGGATCTGGTTCCCCGCCGCTCTGCCGGGTTCGTCAATGCGATTCTCCGGTCGTTCCTGCGGGACAACAGACAGATCCGGTGGCCGGATGCGGCGGATACCGAATACTATCTGTCCGTGAAATATTCTTTCCCACGGTCAATCTGTGCGCTGTATGTGGAAGACTACGGCCGGGAAAAAGCCGAAGCGATTCTGGACGCATTCAACCGGGAACCGCCCATCGGCATCCGGGTCAACACCCGGCGGCACACCGCTGAGGAAGCCTGCGCCCTGCTGGAAGGCGATGCAGAGCTGACAAAGGTTCCCGGTATGCTGACGGCGAACACCCTCACCGAGCGGCTCCGTGCCGGTCTGGAAGCGGGGGACTGGTTCGTACAGGATCCGGCATCCCGCATCTGTACCCTTGCCGTGGACGCACGCCCGGGAGAACTGGTGATTGACACCTGCGCCTGTCCCGGCGGGAAAAGCTTCTCCATGGGGCTGGACATGGCCGGAGAAGGTACTCTGTACGCTTTTGACCTGCACGAAAACAAGCTGTCCCTGATCCGCAAAACGGCTGAACGGCTGGGTCTTTCCGACCTGATCCAAATTGGCAGACGGGACGCACGCCAGCCGGAGGAATCCCTCCTGGGCAAAGCGGACAAGGTACTCTGCGATGCTCCCTGTTCCGGTCTGGGGGTTGTGGCGAAAAAGCCGGACATCCGGTACAAGGATCTTTCCTCTATCGAAAACCTGCCCTCCATCCAGCGGGAAATCCTCCACGGTGCATCCGCATACGTAAAACCGGGCAGCACACTGGTGTACTCCACCTGTACCCTGCGGAAAGCGGAAAACGAAGAGGTGATCACGGCATTCCTGGCCGACCACCCTGACTTTACCCTGACTCCCTTTGATGCCGCCGGAATCCATTCGGAAGGGATGCTGACCCTTCTGCCCCACCTGCACGGTACAGATGGATTCTTTGTGGCAAAAATGACGAAAAAACTCCAATAAAGAAAGATTGACCGATCATGACTGACGTGACAAAACCCGATATTCTGTCCATGACCCTGCCGGAGCTGAAGGAATTTGTGGTCACGCTGGGCGCCCCCGGATACCGTGCCGAGCAGATTTTTGCCTGGCTGGCCAAAGGCGCTGCTCCAGCGGAAATGCAGAACCTGCCCAAAGCCTTCCGGGAAACCCTTGCCGATTCCATCGAATGGCGGCTGCCGCAGATTGCGGAAAAATATGTGTCCCGGGAAGACGGTACGGTGAAATACCTGCTGTCTCTCTGTGACGGGGAATGCGTGGAATGCGTGTTCATGGAATACCACCACGGCAACACCCTTTGCGTATCCTCTCAGGCCGGATGCCGCATGGGATGCAAGTTCTGTGCTTCCACCCTGAACGGCAGAGTCCGGAACCTCACCCCTTCGGAAATCCTGGGACAGGTGATCGTGGCCGCCAGAGATACGGGCAAGCGGGTGGACGGCGTGGTCATGATGGGCATCGGCGAGCCGTTGGACAACTACGACAACGTAATCCGGTTCCTGCATCTGGTCAGCGATACCAAAGGTATGGGCATCGGCCTCAGGCACATTTCCCTGTCCACCTGCGGGATCGTACCGAAGATCTACGACCTGGCCGACGAAGGACTGCCGGTGACCCTGTCCGTTTCTCTCCATGCAGCGGACGACGACACCCGTTCTTCCCTGATGCCGGTGAACAGAACCTATCCCATTGCAAAGCTGCTTTCCGCCTGCCGACATTATTTCCAGAAAACCGGACGGCGGGTATCCTTTGAATACACCCTCATCGCCGGGCAGAACGACTCTGTCCCCCAGGCCAAAAAACTGGCTGCCCTCCTCCGTTCCGGTATGCGCTGTCCCACCCATGTGAACCTGATTCTGCTGAATGTGGTGGAAGAAACGGGGCTGGTGCGTCCGGCAAGAGAACAGGCGGAACGGTTCCGGAAAACCCTGGAAGACGCAGGCATCAACGCCACCATCCGGCGAAAACTGGGCGGAGATATTGACGCCTCCTGCGGCCAGCTCAGAATCCGGAAACTGGCGGACAATCCTGACACAGAAAACACACCGGAATGATCAGAATCCCTCCGGGCACTGCCCTTATGGGAATTTCTCAGAAAGTTTTGGTTTTATACAGAGTAAACATACAGATTATTCATCAAAAATGGATAGAAAGCCCCCTGCAGATTCCGTATACTATATATACAGAAACTGCCGGTGGTGTGCGGCGGGTGCAGGCTCATCCGTCCGACTCCGATAGGAAAGAAGGAGATATACATGGTATTCTACGGAAAAACCGATGTAGGCATGAAACGTGCCGTGAATCAGGACAATTTCATCATCCGTGCCTATTCCCCGGAAGTTCTGACCACCGTGGTCTGTGACGGGATGGGCGGTGCCAACGGCGGCAGTGTGGCCAGTGCTCTGGCTGCCCGTGCGTTTATGGACGTACTGGATGACCGACAGAATCAGTTTCCCCTGTTCCGGGACATGAGCGAGGAGGAAATCTGTGACATGCTGGTGGAAGCCTCTATCGAAGCCAACAGAGCTGTTTACAGAAAAGGCAATGCCGATCAGTCCCTTTCCGGTATGGGAACCACGCTGGTGGGCTGTCTTGTACTGCCGGAAACCATCTACACCATCAATGTCGGGGACAGCCGTATGTATCTCACCGGCGACGGTACCATCCGTCAGGTAACCCATGACCATTCCTACGTGCAGTATCTGGTGGACATCGGCAAGCTGACCCCCACGGAAGCGAAAAACTCCCGGAACCGGAACATCATCACCCGGGCTGTGGGTACTGAACGGACGGTCAATGCAGATGTATTCACCACACCCCATGCAGATTTCCGGGGAGAATACATTGTGCTTTGCTCCGATGGTCTCACCAACCACGTGGAACCGGAAGAAATCGGCGCCATTCTGACCCAGTGCAAACCTGGCGACGGGGACTCTCTGCGGCTTGCCTGCGAAGAACTGGTGGAAAAAGCAAACGAACGGGGCGGCAGCGACAATATCACCGCTGTCATCGCCTCGGTCTGATGGGAGACGCCCATGGAATTTTACGAAAAGTATGTCGGTCAGATCTTCGATAACCGGTACCGGATCGAAAAGCTCATCGGCATCGGCGGCATGGCCATTGTTTTCAAAGCCACAGACCTGCTGATGCGGCGGCTGGTAGCGGTGAAGATTCTGAAAGACGAAATTGCGGGAGACGAGCAGTCGGTGAAGCGGTTTACCAATGAATCCAAAGCCGTCGCCATGCTGTCCCACCCCAATATTGTAAACGTGTATGACGTATCCGTCCGGGATAACATCAAATACATCGTCATGGAATTCGTGGACGGAATTACACTGAAAAACTATATGCGCCACAGGGAAGTCCTGAACCTCCGGGAGATCATCAGCTACACCACCCAGATCCTCCGGGCACTGGATCACGCCCACAAGAAAGGCATCATCCACCGGGACATCAAGCCCCAGAACATCATGCTTCTGAAAAACGGCGCCATCAAGGTCATGGACTTCGGCATCGCCAAGCTGCCCAACGCAGAAACAGTCACCATGACGGACAAGGCCATCGGTACGGTATATTACATCAGTCCGGAACAGGTCAGCGGCGGTCAGATCGACTCCCGCAGCGACCTGTATGCCCTGGGCGTGGTACTGTATGAAATGGCCACAGGCAGACTGCCCTTTACCGCAGACACCCCCGTTTCTGTGGCGCTGATGCAGGTGAACGATATGGCAGTGCCCCCCCGGCAGATCAATCCCCAGATTCCCGTGGGGCTGGAACAGATCATTCTCCGAGCCATGGAAAAGGAACAGGACACCCGGTATCAGAGCGCAGAAGACATGCTGGCCCATTTCCAGAAGCTGAAGGAAAATCCCCATGTGGTCTTCCGGGAAAACGCCAGAGCTGTCAAAAAGTCCGATGCAGTACGGAAAAAGAAAAAGCACGGCAGCCGTTCCATGTTCCCCATCATCATGGGAGTCACCGTGGCATTCCTGTGCGTGGCGGCGGTCTGCGGCTACTATATCCTCGACAAGCTGTTCATCAACAGTGCCGCCAACGAGTACCAGGATATGCCCGTCCGGGACTTTGTGGGCATGAATTACACCGACGAGCTGAAAGATTTCTTTGATGACTCCTCCATTTACTATCTCCTGAATGTGGAGTACCGGTACAGCGATACCATTGAAGAGGGGAAGATCATCGAACAGACCCCTGCCGCCGGTGTGAAAAAGAAGTTCCTTGCGGACAAGCAGAAGATCCAGATTGATCTGGTAGTCAGCAAAGGAACGGAAACCACCATTCTGGAAGATTACACCGTCCGGGACTACCGGGAAGCGAAAGAAGCAGTGCGGGACCAGGGGCTCCAGGTGGTACTGAAAGAAGCGGCCAGCAACTATCTGGACATCGGCTATGTGGTGCGGACAGAACCGGAAGCCGGTACCGTCATGAACATAGGCGATACCGTAACCCTGTACGTCAACTACGGTACAGACACCGTGAAAACCTCCGTCCCCAATTTTGTGGGCATGACGGAAGCGGACGCCCTGATCCACGTGATCGAAAATCAGCTGGAAGTGGGAGAAGTTACCTATGAACGCTCCAGCAGTCCGGCAGGTACCGTGATCAAGCAGTCCGCCGACGCATGGGTGGAAATCGCCAAGTATTCCGAAATAGATTTTGTGGTCAGCGGCGGTACGGGTTATTCCGGCAACGGTACCACTCCGCCCACCAAGGCAGACCTCTATGTTCCGGAAACCAGACCGCAGACACCCACACCGGAAACAGAAACGGAAGCAGAAACAGAACAGGAATACTCCACGGAAGACGGAATCACCAATTACGACAGCTTCTTCCAGGGAATTATACGGCATTGATACGGCAACAAATGAACCAGACAACAGGCAGGTGAAGCAGGATTGACGAAGGAAATCACAAAAGGGATCATCACCAAGGGCGTAGGCGGTCTGTATACGGTACTTCCGGTGCAGGCAGGCGGTGCAGGGGAACCTGTGCTGTGCCGTGCCAGAGGGAAATTCCGGCTGGACGGGATCACGCCGCTGCCGGGAGATGAAGTGCAGATCCTGCCTACGGGAGAGCTCGGGGAAATTCCGGAAGGACTGGAAACACTGGAAGAAACAGAAAAGCCCGCCGGTAAGAATGGCGCCGGTAAAACGGATGCAGAGGACGTGGAAGTGAATTTCGTGATCCGGGAAATCGAGCCCCGGCAGAATACGCTGATCCGCCCGCCCATGGCCAATCTGACCCACCTGTATGTGGTTCTCCCCTGCGCCGCCCCCTATCCCGATCTGCTGATGGCGGACAAGCTGACGGCCATTGCAGTGGACAGCGGCATCCGGCCTGTGATCATCGTAAACAAAGCGGATGTGGATCCGGCCATGGGAGAGCGTCTGACGGAAATCTACACCAAAGCAGGGTTCCCGGTGTTTCTGCTGAGCGCCGCATCCGGCATGGGGGTGGACAGACTGGAAGCCTATCTGTGTGCGGAAGCGGCGGTGTGGGAAGATGCCAGACGGCCTATGCGGGCTGCCTTTGCGGGGGTATCCGGTGCCGGAAAATCCACCCTGATGACCCGGATGTACCCGGATCTGGCGCTGAAAACCAACACCGTCAGCCGGAAAATCGAGCGGGGTCGTCATACCACCCGGCATGTGGAGCTGTATCCGGTACAAGCCGGGGAGCACACCTATTATCTGGCGGACACACCGGGATTCTCCATGCTGGATTTCACCCGGTTCAATCTGCTGCCGCTGGAAAACCTGCCCGGTGCCTTCCCGGAATTCGCGGAATGTCTGGGAGAATGCCGGTATACCAAATGTACCCACACCAAAGAAGAAGGCTGTGCGGTACTGGAAAAGCTGCAGGCCGGACAGATTGCCGCAAGCCGACACGAAAACTATATCACTATCGGGGAAGAAATCCGGAAGAAGCCCCAGTGGAAGCGGGAAAAGGAAGAGGAAAATCCTGTACCTGTACGGACAGGCCACAGACGGAAACGGTAAATCACTTGATATACACGATAAAGGAGCTGTTTTATGGACTCTTCCCGTATAACTCCCGATAAGCCCGGCTTCGGCGAAGTATTGAATCGGGTCATACAGTTTATTGTGTGCGGCCTGATTGAAATGGGCGTATACATTGTGATCATGCTGCCCCTGTTCTCTTTGGCCCGCGGCATGTTTGAGAACGATGAAGGTGCCCTCAATGCTCTGCCGCCGTCTTTCTTCGAAGTTTTATTTGCGCTGCTGTACATAGTCCCCCTGTATTTTCTGTATTTCCGCCGTAATGTCGGGTTCAAAACCTGTCTCCTGCGGCTGACGGAGGACGGATGGAATCCCAAAAAACTCCTTCTGGACTTTTTCTGCTACACCGGAAAGTATGATCTGCTTATCTACACCGGTTATACCCTGCTGATACCGATCCTGATGCCAATCATCCCGCATTATATCGGTTTTATCGCTGTACAGACTACTCTCTTTTATATGATTCCCATCCCGTATGTGCTTGGGTCTCTGTTGTCGGTTCTGCTCTTTGCTATTCAGTACACCATCTGCGTCCTTCTGGCAAGCCGATACTGGCACAAGCACCGTCTCCATACTGCACCCGACAAACCCAATTCCCCATAACAAAGAGGTATACACGCATGCCTTACGAAGCACTCATATTCACCGGCGGTGACTGGTGTGCCGAAAAATGCCGGGCACTGCTGACGGAATACAACGGAACCACACCCCCGAAACTGATCCTTGCGGCAGACAGCGGATATAGAAAAGCGCTGGCACTGGACATCGTTCCCCACTATGTGGTGGGAGATTTCGATTCCATGGAAAAGCCGGATGATCTCCCCGACGGCACAGAACTGTACGTTGCCCCCTGTGAAAAGGACGACACCGATACCATGCTGGCCTGTTCACTGGCAGTGGAGAAAGGATGCACTTCCCTGCTAATTCTGGGCGGCACCGGCGGCAGAGCGGATCACGGGCTTTCCAATATCCTGTATCTGGAATCCCTCCGGAACCATGGAGTGGATGCCCTGCTGACGGACGGCGAAAACCGGATCCGGGTACTGCGGGATGCTTCCGTAACCCTGCCGGACAGAGGGGGATACTTTTCTGTGATGAGCCTGACGGACAGCTGCACCGTGACGCTGGAAGGCTGCAAATACCCGCTCACAGATGCCCTGCTTCGCCGGGAGATGCCCTATGCGGTAAGCAATGAGGTACTGCCGGGTGAAAACGCAACCGTCACAGTACACGGAACGGCTGTGGTGATGGAAACCGTAAAATAGGCACATCCTCTTTTGCATATGCATATGCTTACCATAGAAGGATCGCCCCGGCAGCCGGATTTCGATTTACAGTATCCTGTCGGCGGAAGATTCATTCTGGGAGGAAGCATACATGAAAGTGGTCATCTGGAAAAGTCCCCGGCTGGTGGTGCCGTTTCTGAAGAAATTTTTCAAGCTGAACAGATGAAGAAAACAAAAAGTCCCGGATATCCGTTGTGAACTGACCCCAAAAAGTTAGACAAAAATATCGAAAAAAACTGTTCAAGCTACCGAAAGGGCTTGTTGTCTGTAAATAGCAGGCGGCAAGCCTTTTAATTTTGCTTTTCTGCGGCGGAAATTGTAGTAATCCAGATATTCTATTAGCTCCTGTTTGAAATGTTCCATAGATTCAAATTCCTGTAAATACAGAAGTTCACTCTTGAGCAGTCCGAAGAAATTCTCCATAACAGCATTGTCCAGACAGTTTCCTTTCCGGCTCATGCTCTGTCGGATCCCTTTCTTCTTCAGCATTGTCTGATATTGCTTATGCTGATAATGCCATCCCTGGTCGGAATGCAGGATCAGGTTCGTGTTATCCGGTATCTTTTCAAATGCTTTATCCAGCATCTCAGTCACCATCGACAGATTCGGCCGGTCTGATATGGTGTAGCTCACAATGTCTCTGCCATACAGGTCAAGAATAGGGGACAGATACAGTTTCTCTCCAAACAGGCTGAACTCTGTTACATCCGTCACCAGCTTCTGGTTCGGTCTTTCCGCTTCAAACTCCCGATTCAGCAGATTGGGGGCAATTTTACCCACATCTCCCTTGTAGGAACGGTATTTCTTCATACGGACACGGCAGACAAGACCCATTTCTTTCATGAGCCGCTGCACGGTCTTGTGATTCAGCGGAAATCCACGGGTATGCAGCTCGTCTGTAATTCGTCTATACCCATATCTGCCCTTGTTTTCGTGATAGATCTTTGAAATTTCTTCTTTAGCTGCCTGATACTTATCTCCCTTGTTCATTCGTTTCAGATGGTAGTAAAAGGTTGCACGTGGGATTTGAGCGATTGTCAGCAGCAATGCCAACGGATATTTCTGCCTCAGTTTCTGGATCACCTTTGTTTTTTCTTCTGGTGCCGCTCTCTTTCCATAACCAAGGCCTGCAAGTTTTTTAGGTATTCGTTCTCCGCTCTCAGACGCTGTACTTCTGCAAGAAGATCTTCTTCTACCTTCTCCGGCAGTTTATGCGGACGTCCTGTACTCTTCCGCCCTCGGCGTTCGATATACAATCCTTCCGGACCTTCTTCCAGATAGATTCGTTCCCAATTTGGTATTCGGTGATGATCACTGATTTCATATATTCTGGCTGCTTCGGCATAACTCATTTTCTCTTTGATAACAGCTTCTACAACCATCTGTTTGAATTCTCCTGTGTATCTTTTGTTCGGCTTTCCTTTAGGCATGAAAAATGCACCCCCTGTTTGGCGTTATGATTTATTATATCATATCGTCTAACTTTTGGGGTGCATTTCAGGTTGGGTACCTGCATCTTTTTCCTCTGATTGGCAGAGTGCTATTGCAATTTACCAAATAATCTGATATACTGTTTATATACCCATGAAAGAATAACGATGCCCCCCACCCAATACAAGGAGATATCTTTATGAAACGAATACCAGCAGCCCTTCTTCTCCTGTCTATGCTCCTGTCTCTGGCAGCCTGCGGAGATTCGGAAGCACAGAAAGAGAACACATCTGCCGCAGACACAACCGTGCAGACGGAAGTTCCTGCCGAAACGGAACTGAAAGACAACGTACCTGTCCTGGACTTCGGCGGAGACTCCATGACCTTTGCCACCATGGAAATGTATAAGTACGAAATGGATGTGGAAGAATCCACCGGGGAGATCACAAATGATGCGGTTTACAACCGGAATCTGCTGATGGAAGACCGCTTCAATGTGGTCATCGATATGGTGGTGCAGCCGGAACGGGATGAACAGACCGCTTTTCTCCGGAGCAGTATCCTTGCCAATGACAACGCATTTGATGTAGGCGCCCACTTCGTATATCTGGCCGGGAATCTGGTGTTGGAAAACCTGTTTCTGGACTGGATGGAAATTCCCCATGTGGAACTGCATCAGCCCTGGTGGGTCACCGAGATCAACAATGCGTTCACCATCAACAACCGCCTGTACTCCCCTGTCTCCGACCTGTGCATCACCCATATGCAGCTTTCCTACATCTATCTGTTCAACCATCAGCTGGCCCAGGACTACAACACGGAGGATCTGTACACCGTCGTGGATGAAGGCCGCTGGACACTGGACTATATGTATGATCTGACCACATCCGTATACCAGGACACGGACGGCAACGGGAAAGCCAACAACCAGGACGTATATGGTCTTGTAACGGACAAAATCACCAGCATCGACTGCTATTTTCCTGCGTCTGAGCAGCCCACCCTGCAGGAAACCGATACAGGGCTGGAAGTGGTTGTCGGTACGGAACGGGCTGTGAATATTTATGAAAAGGTATACAAGCTGTTCTATGAAAACACCGGTACCTTTGTGATTCCCGATTACGAATCCAAGCACGCCATGTTCCTGAACAATCAGGCCCTTCTGATGCCCATCCGCCTGGTAAAGCTCTTCAGCGAAATGCGGGAAATGGAAGTGGACTACGGTATTCTGCCCTTCCCCAAATACGACGAAGCACAGCAGAAGTATTACAACTCCTGTCTGGACAACTATTCCGTTCTGCTGGTACCGAATAATGTGGAAAACCGGGAAATGGTTGGTGCGCTGGTGGAAGCCATGTCATTTGAAAGCATGAAATCCGTTATGCCTGCGTTCTATGAATCCGCTCTGCAGGGCAAATATACCCGTGATGAACAGTCTGTCCGGATGCTGGATCTGATCATGGACAGCCATACCTTTGATGTAAGCATCCTGTACGGCTCCTTCTTCACCACCGGAACATTGTCCTACATCCTGCGGAACACCATCAGCAGCAAGAAACCGTATGTCTCCAATTATGAAACATACAAGGATGCCTATTCCGAACAGGCGCAGAAGCTTTATGAATCTCTGAAAGCTCTGGGCGAATAAGTTCTCCCCTTTGCAGAAACAGAAAATGCCGTCACCTTTCCCGGTTTCTGCCAGAGCATCGGCACCGGCTGCCCCTGCTCTCCCCTGATACACAGCGGAAAACGCCATGGCAATACTGGATGCGATCCCAAGACCGAACAGGAACGCCGGATCTGCGTCGGAAGCTTTCATCTGCTGCATCAGCAGGAACCCGTACAGGGTCTGCGTCAGCGGTGCGCCGGCGAATACGGTGAGGATAAAGGGAGCCGCTTTATTATTCATATAACACTTTTTCCATGCACCGATGGATGCCATACCGGCGATGCCGATACCGATGGCGGAACCGATAGCGGCAATACCCATAGCCAGTGCTGTTGCTAAAATTCCCAGATTCATAATGATTCTCCTTTTTGCTTTGTTATTTAACCGATTGCAAACCCCCAGTGAAAGGGGAACGGGTCGCTTTTTGAAAAAAGCTCCGCAAAAACATTTGGAATGGGTTTGGCTGGATATAGTGACTGCAATTCCATGTGCCACTATATATAGAAATTGCAAAACACCAGAAATAGTGGAGCGAGCTCCTGGGGGCTTCTACCCCAGTCGCCGTAGCCGGTTTTCGAGTGCTTGGTTTCGTTTTTTCGGAGTTTTGCAATCGGCTATCTATCGGACTGCTATGGAGGAACTTGAAGATTTGTGTTTTCTTGATACACACCACTTGCGCGAGAGCATCTGACTGTTAATCAGGGTGTCGCTTGATACAAATCGAGTGACAACGGTTGATACAGTAGGTGTTACAAAGTGATTGAGCAAAGCGGTTGGGATAAAAATTAAAAAATCTTGTAGCAAAATTGCAAGATTCATAATCCTCCATAGCTCAGTCGGTAGAGAACCTGACTGTTAATCAGGGTGTCACTGGTTCGAGTCCAGTTGGGGGAGCCAAAGACCTTTGAAGAAATTCAAGGGTCTTTTTCTCGTTTAATTGAATATTTCACATACAGCCGGTCGTTTTGAGATGAAAGTCTTGAAATCGACCGGCTTTTTTCATTTTACAGAAAGGACTGATAACCATGTATTTTACGGCTTACACGCCGATCTTTCCCTATGAAGTCTTGATGCGAATGATACCGAATTTTCTTCCGAGAGGACACGGAATGTATGTTATCATCCGCAGCGAAACAAAAGAAGAAACTGAATGTGATCTATGCTGCTATTACAGAAGGAAGAAATGCGATCTTCCCACCTGTCCGTTTATTTGTGAAAAGATCAAATCCGGAACTGCAACAAAGAAACAGATTATGGATGCCGTTTTCATGAATATACGAAACAGTAAGTTCAGAGAACGGCTTTCTTTATTTATCAAGAAAAGTGAGAACTCAACCATGAATTATTTTGGAAAGAAGCACGAAAGTGACTTCAAGAAAACGCTCGAAAGAATAGACAGCGAAAATTACAAACTTATATCTGCCGTCTATCTGCTCACAGCCGATACCCAGCTCTGGCGCAGGGTACAGAATCAGGTGGAGAAGAACTGCATCCGGTTCGATAAGATGAACCTCGGCTCGATGGATGAAAAAGCCTACACTCTGTTCTGCTGTGCCAAAGATCTGTACCTCGGTACCAAGCACATCACCATCGCCGACCTTGCTGATGAACAGCTGATTTCACCGAAGATGTTCGGGATCATCTGCAATGCACTGGCGATCCGCCGATTCGGAATCGGTGTACTCAATCAAAACTGAAGGAGGATTTATGCTCTACGCAATTATCGAACACAAAAACAACACCCTCATCATGGAATTTCCGTGCAGGAGAATGACGATGGCAGAACACCTTGCCTCTGTCGGTATCCGTGTTCCCGCACATGAAATCAAATGTGTGGATGAAGAAAACATCCCCATTAAAGTGAAAATCTTCGGAGAAAGCGAGTTTGGAAAGAAGCTCGCTTCTGTTATTTCTGCAGAAGACACACTTTCCCTGGTCAACAGCTTCTGCGAAATGTATCAGAATATGCCTTATGCCAACAAGCAGGACATCATGGAAGCCGTACTTCAGGACAAGGTTGGTTCTTTGCAGGAATTCGGGCAGCTGATGATGCAGCGGAGAGAACAGGATGTCACGGAACACTACTACTGTCCGCTTACAGCGATGGTCTATCCCCGTAATGATTACGGGGATTTAGAAGATTATCCCGACGAATATGACGGCAGCTATCTTGCTGTATATGAAGATAAAATCCGTGATCTGATCAAGAAAGAAGAATCCCGTGATACCGAAAACCTCGCCGAATATTTCGACGGATCAAACTCTGTGTCAGCTAAACTGAAAGAGATTCATTTCAGCACACAGAATGTGGACGGTATCCTGTACGGTTGTATTCGCGTAGAACTGAATGAAGCACTGACTCCCGAAGAAGATGCGGAAATCAAAGATTTTCTGACCGGACAGTGCTCGGACGGTCTTGGAGAATCCCTCGAACAGCGTGAAATCCGAGTGGAAGACGGCGATATGTATGTCAGCTTCTGGCAGTCCGGTGAGGACTATTTCATGCTGAACAGCGACGAATTCGATGGGTATCTCCAGACACTTCATAACGATATGTCGATGGGAGGTATGAACTAATTGTATGAACAACAATCGCCCTATCGCCAGAATCGACTATCTCCACACCGACGGCAGCATCGGCGAAAGCTGCTACTTCTATAACGAATCCGAATTCCTTGCACGGGTGAAGGAGGACAACTACTACGGAAGCCCTATGGTGGTGAATATTTTCCGAAACGAAAACGGCGAAACCATACCGCTGGATTTCGTGGAAGATTTTGATCCGCCGCCGCAAGGATTCAACATCATTGATTTTACGGAGGACAACGATATGAACGAATTTGATAAACTCAGAAAACTGGCAGAACGATACAAATCCATGTACCCGATCGGTACCCGCATCGAACTCCAGCACATGGGCAGTGATCCCCATCCTATCCCCGATGGAACCCGCGGAACTGTGAAAGCCGTGGACGATATCGGTACGATCCACTGTGATTTCGACAACGGCAGACATCTCGGACTTGTCCCCGGTGAAGATAGTTTCCGTGTTCTGAACATTCAGGAGCTTCTCGATGAAAAGAGTCAGAAGCTGCAGACTGCATTCTTCGACAAGGTAAATGATGAAGTTCTTGCTTATACAGACTGGAACAGCATCTGTAAAGCCTATGCAGACAGATGCTCCGATGGAACTGCTGAAAAAACTTCATGAAAAATTCGTGGAAGTCTATGGGACGGATTCTCTTGATGACGATTACGGATTCGTCACTGTACCCGGTGTGATCAAAGGAGAAAATGATACTGTCTATGTGGCTCTGCTTGAACTGGATGTTTCCTCTTCCGGTGAACATTGGGGGACTGTTTTTTTCTTGCCGCAGGGAGCTGTTGCTTACTGGGG
>JAFQGY010000069.1 GCA_017415325.1 Clostridia bacterium | reverse complement strand
GTCATCTGAGATGCTGGATCTGATTTTTTCTTCCCGTGTAATTGATATAGGTGATTCGACATTATGCAATGTGATAAGAGATAATTTTATTTTCCAGATGATGCAGTCGAATTCCAGAGATCTGAGTTCTATGGTAGCAAAAAATGAGAAGAACATTCAGTCCAATTTGAGCAAGCTGATTCAATAAATGTAATGATGCAAGAAAACGGAGGGAGTGCGTTATGACCAACCGTTCACGACCCAGTATTACACAGGTGACTCTGACAGATACCTTCTGGAAACCCTATCTGGAAAAAATCCGTACCTGCATGGTACCCAATGTACTGGACAAACTGGAAGAATCCGGGTATCTGGAAAATTTCCGCTTTGCCGCTGCAGGCATAAAGGAACACAAAGGCCCGCCCTTCTCTGACGGACTGTTTTTTGAAACCATCCGGGGGATCAGTGATTTTCTGGCCGTGTATCCCGATCCGGCTATCGAAGCCAGACTGGACGGCTATATCGGACAGATTGCCGCCGCGCAGGGGGAAGACGGATTCCTCTGCACCCAGACCCAGTGCTGCTATCCGGACAGACGCTGGGGTGAAAACGGCGGGGACATCATCATCCAGCATGACCTGTACGACCAGGGCGCCCTGATCGAAGCCGGGATCCACCACTACCGTGCCACTGGAAAGACCGCCCTTCTGGAAATTGCCGTCCGTTCTGCCGGTCTGATCTGCCGGTATATCGGCTGTCCGCCCAAAGCCAACCGGGTACCGGGGCACTCCCTGCCGGAAGAAGCGATGGTAAAGCTGTACCGGCTGTTCCGGGATGAGAGCAAACGGGACAGGAACCTCGTCCTGCTGATGGAACGGTATGACATCCGGCCGGAACAGTATCTGGATGTGGCCCGTTTCTGGTACGACAACCGGGGCAACCACCAGGGACGCACCCTGTCCTGGGATAAGCGTTTTCCGCCGCCGTATAACCAGGATCACCTGCCCTTTGCCGAACAGCGGGAAGCCATGGGACACGCCGTCCGGGCGACCCTGTGCTATACCGGTGCGGCGGCTGTACAGCAGGAGCTGGATGCAGGCTATCGGGAGGCACTGGATGCCCTGTGGGACAGCGTGACCCTGCGGAAGATGCACATCAGCGGCGGCATCGGTACCCGGCACGACATCGAAGGCTTTGACGTGGACTACAATCTGCCCAACAATGCCTATCTGGAAACCTGCGCCGGGGTGGGACTGGCCTTCTGGAGCGGGGAAATGGCACTGCTGCGGCCGGACGGAATGTATTTCGACTGCTTTGAGAGGGCGCTGTACAACAATGTGCTGGCCTCCGTGGGGGAAGACGGGAAGAAGTATTTCTACCAGAACCCGCTGGTCAGTGACGGCTCTGTTGCCAGATGGGACTGGCACGGATGTCCCTGCTGTCCGCCCATGCTGCTGAAGCTGTTTTCGTCCCTGCCCGCCTATATCTACACCATGGCACCGGATGCGGCGGAAGTGAATCTGTATATCGACAGCAAATGTACCACCGGGGAACTGACTCTGTCCCAGAAAAACGGACGAATCACAGTGGACTCCCACGGCAGAGAAATCACCCTGCGCCTGCGGATTCCGGAATATGCGGAAAACTTTACGGTGGACGGAAAAGCACCGGAGAGGGAAGAGGCCGGATATGCGGTGCTGACAGGAGTGTTCACGCCGGATAAACCTTTTCTGGTGCAGTATACTCTGCCGGTACGACGGATCTGTGCCCATCCTGCCGTGGAAGCGGACAGAGCCTGCGTGGCTGTAACCCATGGCCCCTTCGTATACTGTGCGGAAGGCTGCGACAATGCCGATGTGAATCTGACGCTGGCGGCCTGCCCGGAACTGGTGCTGCAGGATGACCGGACTATCACCGGAAAAACGGTCGACGGTGCCTGCTGCCGACTGATCCCTTACTACCGCTGGAACAACCGTGGAGCGCACCCCATGCAGGTATGGTTCCGGCAGGAAAACTGGCAGGAACAGCAGGACTGGGAAGGGAAACTCTACGATCTCTACCGCGGATAAACCGATTCCAAACAAAATACCGGAGAATGCTTTACGGCACCATCCGGTATTTTTCTGTTTGCATGCAGTTTTGGAAAACATCCACGGTTTCCCACAGGATCCTTTCCCGGCAGGAATAGTCAGTTTTCCACGGAATCTGTCGGTTCTTCCGGTATTACAAGCGGCAGGGCAAACCAGAACCGGCTTCCATGTCCCACCATACTCTGCACTCCGAACCGGGCGCCGTGGAGCACCAGAATGTTTTTCACGATGGACAGCCCCAGTCCCGTACCCATATTGGCACGCTTGTGGAAGTCATGTACCTTGTAGTACCGTTCCCATACCAGAGGCAGCTGATCGGACGGAATGCCCATGCCTGTGTCGATGACCGACAGGATCACTTCATTTTCCTGGATTTCCTGCCGTACCACTACGGTTTTGTCTTCTCCGGTGTAGTTGACGGCATTGTTTATCAGATTGTACAGTACCTGCAGGATCCGGGTTTCATCCGCTTCCACCCATACATCGGTTTCGGCTTCCAGACGGATCACATATCCTTCTCTTTCCCGCAGCTTGGCGTATCTGTCCATGGTCTGCCGGAGGCATTCGGTGAAGTTGAACCGGGCGGGGTGGAGAATCTGGGTACCGTTCTGGTACCGGGAAACCTCCAGCATATCGTTCACCAGCGAGGTCAGGCGGCTCACCTCATCGATGATCACCTGCATATTTTCCGGCGTGGCTTCTCCCGGCAGATCCCGGATCACTTCGCTGTAGCCGGAGATCATGGTCAGCGGGGTGCGCAGGTCGTGGGAAATATTGGCGATCAGATCTTTCTGCATCTTGTCCAGCCGGGAAAGCTCATAGGCGGCTCTGTTCAGGGCGGCGGAAAGCTGTTCCGTTTCCCGGCAGTTGCCCCCGTCGAAATTGACGTTGTAGTTTCCCATGGACAACTTTACGGCTTCTTCGCTCATCCGGGTCAGCGGACGGGCAAACCGGGCAGACAGAATCAGAGACAGTCCCACCGCCAGCAGGGCCAGCAGTACCGTCAGCAGGATCATCTGCAGCTGCAGGGTGGTCACTGTGGAGGTCAGCGGCTGGATTTCCGTGGTCAGCAGGGAAAGATACCGGGTTTCTCCGAGGGTATACAGCTGTACATGCAGAATGCTGCGGGTGTGGTCGGTGTCATCCGGGGCCGGTTCGGGGGCATCATCCTTTCTGCCGGAGGGCGTATCCTCAAAGAGCGAGTCCATGGAAATCTCTTCCGTATAGCTGCCGTCTTCCGTGGCTGATACCTTCTGATACAGCATCTGCAGCAGATTGGGGGAGGAAACCATGGGCAGAAGACAGAACATCCGGGAATGCTGTTCGGTGATCTGCGTGCCGTAGCCCTGCCGGATCTGATACACGGACAGGCAGAGATTGTATTGCTGGCTCAGATCAAAAGCGGTATCCTCCAGCGCATCCGTGCCCAGCGATTTTTCCAGCCGGTCGGCGCAGACGGACAGCTCCCGGTATTTCACCATTTCATGCAGGTCGTCCATCAGCACCGTCTGCAGGATCCAGAGGATTCCCAGTGCTGCAGCGGTGAACAGCAGAAACGCAGCGATCAGTCGGCTCCGCATACTGGTGACCGGCAGTTTCTCCCGCAGTTCTTCCCGTTTATTCTTCCACATCAAAACGATACCCGACCCCTCTCAGCGTGACGATGTACCCGGCGTACTTCCCAAGGGATTTGCGCAGCAGCTTGATATGGGTGTCCAGCGTACGGTCGTCCCCGAAATAATCGTACCCCCAGACCTCGCAGATCAGCTTTTCTCTGGTCAGGGCGATGTTTTTGTTTTTCAGCATATAGAAGAACAGATCGTATTCCTTGGGGGTCATGTCGGCACGTACCCCGTCTATATATACGATCCGTGCGGTCAGATCCGCTTTCAGGCCGCCCCCTGCCAGTGAAATCACTTCATTGACTTCCAGTGCCGAGGTACCGGTCTGTCTGCTGCGGGTGCGTTTCAGAATGGCGTCGATCCGCAGCATCAGCTCCCGGGGAGAGAAGGGCTTGACCACATAGTCGTCGATGCCGATTTCAAAGCCGTTGATTTTATCGTATTCTTCTCCTCTGGCACTGAGCATGATGATGGGCACATCGGAGAACTTGCGGATCTGGCGGCAGGCGGAGAACCCGTCCAGCTCCGGCATCATGATGTCCATGATCAGAATGTCGTATTTGTTTTCCTGACAGAGCCGTACCGCTTCCATGCCGTCGCCCGCTTCCGTGATGCTATGGCCTTCAAAAGCCGCATACTTGGCAATCAGCCGGCGGATCATTTCTTCATCGTCCACTACAAGGATGTTGTACATAGATTTCTCCTCCAAAAAGGGCAGGGGATACCCCTTTTCCGAGTCACCCCCTGCGATTTTTTCAGTTTTCTTCAAATTCCACTTCGCCCATACCGGCGGGAATCTTTTCGTAGCAGGTTACGTCCACTTCCATGAGCTTGCCGTCACGGGAGATCTGGAACTTCAGTACGTCTCCCACAGCATGTTTCTTGACAATAGCCGAGATGTCGCTGAAGGAGCTGATTTCTTCCCCGTCAATGGAGATGATTCTGTCCAGAACCTTCAGTACATTTTCATTGTACCCCTTGCTCAGTTCCATGACATATACGCCGTAGCCGGGCAGACCGTAGTACCGTGCCTGCAGTGCGTCGGTGCATTCGTAGAAGGATACGCCGATGGCAACCTTGCCGCGGACATAGCCGTATTCCATCAGCTGTTCGGATACATTCAGGGCATCGTTGATGGGGATTGCAAAGCCAAGGCCTTCAATGCCGGAGCCGGAGGATTTTGCATTGACCACGCCGATGAGCTCGCCCCGCATGTTGAACAGGCCGCCGCCGGAGTTGCCGGGGTTCACAGCCGCACTGGTCTGCATCAGGGTCATGTTGGTGCCGTTTACATCGATTTCACGGTCAAGCGCACTGATGATCCCTTCCGTTTTGGTGCCGCCCAGTTCCCCGAGAGGGTTGCCCACGGCCAGAACAGCTTCGCCTACCACCAGCTTGTCACTGTTGCCGCATACAGCAGGGGTCAGCCCTACCGCTTCGATTTTGAGGATGGCAATGTCGGAATCTGCATCGGTGCCGATCAGTGCTGCCTGGTATTCTTCTCCGTTTGTCAGCCGGACGGTGATGGTGTCGGCAGGGGTTACGCCGTCTTCACCGCAGATGACATGGTTGTTGGTGACCACATATCCGTCCTGGGACAGGATCACGCCGGAACCGGCCCCGGTGGAAACATACTGGAACCATACAGAGGTATTCAGAAATTCGGTGGTGATTTCCACAACGGTGTCGCTGACCAGTGCGGAAACCTGTGCCAGCGTCAGATCCCCGCCCTTGTCTGCCGTGGATGTGGAGAGGTTTTCCACGCTCTTGTAGAATACGGCTGTCTTCATGGGTTCTTCGCTGATCACATTGCCTTCGGTGTCTACCACCAGTTCTTCGCCGGATCCGTTGCCGGGCAGAAGCCGGTTGGCAATCACGGCACCCAGAAAGCCGAAACCGGTGGAGAGCAGCAGTCCGCAGCAGCAGGCCACAGCCACAGCCGCCTTTTTACCGTTTCCTTTTTTCTTTGCCTTCTTTGCAGCCTTCTTATCGGGTGCATAGGAGATCCGGCTGCCGTCCTGCACAGGATTATAGCCTGCGGGGTTGTATCCCTGGTTCTGCTGCTGATACCCGTTCTGGGGAGCGTTTCCGTAGGGATTGTTTACGCCGCCATTCTGACCGTTCTGCTGGCTGTAGGGGTTGTAGCCGTAGGGTCTGTACTGTCCGCCGGGATTCTGACCGTTCTGAGGATTCTGTGTGTTCTGGGTGTACGGATTGTACCCGGTGTTCTGGTTCTGGGAGGCGGGACGGTAGGTGTTTTCGGGGATGTTTTCCCTGGTGTAGGAATAGCTGCCGGCGGGAGCCTGATCGGCGGGTGCCTGGTTCCGGGCAGATTCGTTTGCGTCATCGGACTTCCGGGAAGGTTCTGCGGTGGGCTGCACATCATTCGCAGCGGTGTTCTGTACCTGATTGTTGTCCGTGCGGTTTTCGGAAGAGTTCTGTTCCGGTTCGTTTACAGAATGCATTTCATTGTTTTCGTCATACAGTTTCATATTTACTATTTCCTTTCCTGAAAGGGGAGCCGTGTTTTTTGGTGGCTTTGCTTTCTTTGTTTGTGCCTATAGTATACGGCTCCAATGTGACAGCTGTATGAAGACGCGCATATTTTTTGATGAAATCAGAAGACAGTTATATGAAATAAATCGGTTTATCCGGTGAGGAGTACTTTATTCCGCAGCACTGCCGATATGCACCGTGACGATAAACCCGTCTGCGTTGTTGCCGGAGATTTCGGTCCGGGTAAACAGGTTCCCTCTGGGCACACGAACCTCGGTGGATTCCCCTTCCGCAGCCGGAACATAATACAGCAGTGTCCCTTCTCCGGGCAGGGCAGAGGCGGAAACGTCCGTCATGAGCCCGTTCGGCTGGATCCAGAGCAGCTTGGTGTCTGTGGTGTACTGCTTGATGAATTCGATGTATTCTTCCAGGCAAAGGTGTTTCTGGTTCATGATGTCTGCATGGGGCAGTCCAACATACCGGTAATGCCAGAACTCATAGCCGATCTTGGTGATGTCCACCTTATCGGAAGGATACCGCAGGACAAAACCGTATTCTGCACAGTGCTCGTCGATCCATGGGCCGAATTCATAATTTTCGATGGAAACAGAGGTGCCGTTGTCCGTGTAGAAGGACAGGTCCATAGCCAGTCCCGTATGGTGTTCGCTGTACCCGGGGGATGCCACATACAGAGCGGCCATTTCTTCTCCCTGGGTTCTGACGCGTTCATTATAGATATCTCTCTGGGACTGGACATTCCGGTACCCGCTGACGATCATCATGTCGTTGCTGCCGGTTTCGGTATAGAATGCTTCTGTCATGGCGTTCATGGCATCCAGTGTGATCTGTGTCAGGGAAATACTGGTATTGGCTACCTGATAGTATTTGTTTTTGTGACTGTAGACATCCTTTACCGGAACGGTGTCCGCTTCGGCATAGGGGTATGCATAATTCACCAGAATCAGGTTTCCCGTACCCATCCGTGCATTGTCCACCACTTCCGTTTTCCAAAGTACCAGTTCTTCCTCCGGTACTTCATCCGTCTCTTCCGGCAGATTTTCTTCCATGGCGGCAGTTTCTCCGGAAATCGGTGCGCTTGTCTCCGGATGTTCTGCATTTTCACTGCGGTTCCGGGCAATCTGGCCGATGGAGATGCCTGCTACTGTCAGCACCAGTACGGCGAACAGCAGAAGGGCGCCGTTGGGCCGGTCGGGTTTCCGGTGTCGGTACACGGGCTTTTTCTGCCCCTGACTGGATCCGGCGTTCTGCTGGTTGTATGCGGCTTCATAGGCGGCTGTACGGCGTGCTTTTTCTCCCTGACGCTTGGGCAGCGGCTGTGTCTGTGGCGGGGCGGTACGCTGCCGGTTCTGCATGGCCTGTCTGTATACCTGCAGCTGCCGCAGTTCTTCCGCAGTCAGAGGGGTACCGTCTGCCCGGCGGGGAATGTCGTTTGCGGGGCGTTCGGGGCGTCTCTGTGTCCTGGCAGGGTTCTGCGGCCGGGGAGCATTCTGACGGGCAGCGCTGTCCTGTTTAACAGAACTCCCCTGTCCGGAAGGATCCTGTCGGGCAGTCTTTTTTGCCTGTGCTATATGAAAATCGGCCAGAAGATCATCGGATTCCCAGTCGCCTGGTCTGTTGTCTGCCATCAAAGCATACCTGCCTTTCGTATAGTGTGCACGTTTCATTATAAAATATTCCGAGGCATATTTCAATGTTGTTTCTATTAATTTTTCCTTAAATTGCTGCAGAATCAAAAACGGTGCAGCCGGATCGACTACACCGCTTGTGTATGCTGTTAAGAAAGATTATTCCGCAATGGCATCCTTACGGGACAGGTTGAATCTGCCCTTTTCGTCGGTGCCCAGGAACTTTACGCGGATGGTGTCGCCAACGTTGCAGACATCTTCCACCTTTTCGGTTCTCTTGGTGTCCAGCTTGGAAATGTGTACCATGCCTTCCTTGCCGGGAGCGAATTCCACAAATGCACCGATCGGGATGACGCGGGTAACGGTACCTTCGTAGATGCAGCCCACTTCGGGTTCAAAGATGATGCCGGCGATGATTTCACGGGCCTTGTCCACACCGGACTTATCCACACCGGAGATGAATACGGAACCGTCGTCTTCGATGTCGATCTTTACGCCGTTATCTGCCTGGATCTGCTGAATGATCTTACCCTTGGGGCCGATTACGTCACCGATCTTTTCCACCGGGATCTTCATGGAGGTCATCTTGGGAGCGAATTCGGAAACTTCCGGTCTGGGAGCGGGGATAGCCTTCAGGATCACTTCGTCGATAATATAGTCACGGCCTCTGTGGGTTACGGCCAGAGCTTCCTTGATGATTTCGGGGGTCAGACCGTCGATCTTCAGGTCCATCTGGATGGAGGTAATCCCCTTGTGGGTACCGGCAACCTTGAAGTCCATATCGCCGTAGAAGTCTTCCAGCCCCTGAATGTCGATCATGGTCATCCAGCGTTCGCCTTCGGTAATCAGACCGCAGGAGATACCGGCAACAGGCGCCTTGATCGGCACACCGGCGTCCATCAGAGCCAGCGTGGAACCGCAGACGGAAGCCTGGGAGGTGGAACCGTTGGAGGAGATAACTTCGGATACGCAGCGGATGGCGTAGGGGAATTCTTCCACGGAGGGCAGTACGGGAATCAGAGAACGTTCTGCCAGTGCGCCATGGCCGATTTCACGGCGTCCGGGGCTTCTGGAGGCCTTTGCTTCCCCGGTGGAGTATCCGGGCATGTTGTAGTGGTGCATATACCGCTTGGTTTCTTCTTCGCTGATACCGTCCAGCATCTGCACGTCTGCGATGGAACCGAGGGTAGCGATGGTCATAACCTGGGTCTGGCCTCTGGTGAACATACCGGAACCATGGTCACGGTTGAACAGGTGTACTTCGGCAGCCAGAGGACGGATCTGGTCCATACGGCGGCCGTCAACACGCTTCTGTTCATCCAGCAGCCAGCGGCGTACGATCTGCTTCTGGATTTTGTACAGCACTTCGTCCAGCACCTTGCACTTGGCTTCGTCGCCTTCGCCGAACTTTTCGTAGACGGCGGTGGTGATGGGAGCCATGCGGGCGTCACGGATGTTCTTGTCGTCGGTGTCAAGCGCTGCCTTTACGTCTTCGTGACAGAAAGCGTCCACTGCATCGTACAGATCGTGGTCTACTTCGCAGGAAGGATAGGAGAACTTTTCCTTACCGATTTCGGCAACGATGGAGTTGATGAAGGCAACCAGCTTCTTGATTTCTTCATGCGCCAGCATAATGGCGTCGTACATCTGCTCGTCGGAAACTTCTTCCGCACCGGCTTCGATCATAACGACCTTCTTTTCCGTACCGGCAACGGTCAGTTCCAGCTTGCTTCTTTCTCTCTGTTCCGCGGTGGGGTTGATGATGAAGCCTTCTTCTTCGGTCAGACCTACAAACACGCCGCCGATGGGGCCGTTCCACGGAATATCGGAGATGGCCAGAGCGATGGATGCGCCAACCATACCGGCGATTTCGGGAGAGCAGTCGTGGTCAACAGCGGTAACCAGCAGGGAGATGGCCACGTCGTTCCGCAGATCCTTGGGGAACAGGGGACGAACGGGACGGTCGATCACACGGGCGGTCAGGATGGCTTTTTCGGAAGGTCTGCCTTCTCTCTTCAGGTAGGAACCGGGGATCCGGCCTACAGCGTACAGTCTTTCTTCAAAGTCGATGGACAGGGGCAGGAAGTCGATGCCGTCACGGGGTCTTTCGGAAGCGGTGGCGCAGCACAGGATAGCGGTGTCGCCGTAGCGTACCAGTACGGAACCGTTGGCAAGACCTGCCATTTTCCCGGATTCCACGATCAGGGGACGTCCGGCGAATTCATATTGGAAAGTTCTGTAATTCTCAAACATGATAATAATCTGCCTTTCTGATAATATTTTGACAAAATGAGGCAGACAGGAAAACCGGCCACGCAGGCTCAGCATTTAGACAAGCGTCTGATCAAGGAGGAGGTACCGGCTATCGGTCGGAAAGGAGGTGAAGACCGATAACAGTCTGGGGGAGACTGCAGGACCACAGGGGGGCTGTGGCTGGGGGGAAAAGCCGGCAGATCAGGCGCTTGTTTAACTGCTAATCCGGTGCGGATGGCGATCCTATCTGCTGTAGTTACAAAATGGATATTGTGGATGCGGATCCCGGAAAGGGAAAGCGGATGTCCCGGAAAACCGGTTGCCGGAGACCGAAACACCCGCAAGGAATTGCCTTCAGACTTATCTTCTCAGACCCAGCTTGGCAACGATGGCACGGTACCGTTCGATATCGTTCTTCTGCAGGTAGCCCAGCAGGTTCCGTCTGTGACCAACCATCTTGTTCAGACCTCTTCTGGAGTGATGGTCCTTCTTGTTGGTCTTCAGGTGTTCGGTCAGGGCGTTGATGCGGAAGGACAGGATAGCGATCTGCACTTCGGGAGAACCGGTGTCGCCTTCGTGTACCTTGTATTCTTCGATAATAGCCTGCTTCTGTTCCTTGGTAATCATAGTTTTCACCTTTTTATAAATATAAATTTCAGTATCCGATGTCTCAGCGGACGGTGGGTGAAACACTCATGTGGAAAGCTGAAAGGCCGTTTTCACAAACCTTCCGGCATATCCGGAGCCGATATCCGTCTGCCGTGGCATGGGCACTGCTTCGTATATTATACCACGGTGGTTTGGATTTGTAAATACAAAAATATGAAAAAATTCTCCGGCGGCAGAGGGATTTTTTGGTTCTTTTTTTATATAAAGAATCACACGGAAACATTGACAAACAGGAAGAAACATGGTATAATGATGTCACCTCACGCAGAGGGTTCTTTTTTTGTGCGGTCGCATGGCGGTCATCATACGGCCCGCAGGTTTTTCGAAAAGTCCGTGAGACTGGGAACAGCAGCGGCGAGATCTCTGCAGAGGGAGGTACAACAAAGGGCTTCCGGAATCCAAGGAAGATGGAAAGCCCCATAGGGAAATATCCCAAATTCTACAGGAGGTGCCGAACACATGAGAGTGAAAATTACTCTTGCTTGCAGCGAATGCAAACAGCGCAATTATGACACAAAGAAGAACAAGAAAAATGACCCCGACAGATTAGAGCTGAACAAGTACTGCCGCTTCTGCCGTAAGCATACTCTTCACCGCGAAACCAAGTAATTGTTTTTAAGGAGAGCAAACATGGCTGAAAACGAAAAGAAGGCTCTCGAAGCGGAACAGAACGCGAAAGCTGATAAGCCGGCCGAAAAACCGGCTAAGGAAAAAAAGCCTTCCGTCTGGAAGCGTCTGGCCGCATGGTTCAAGTCGCTCCGCGCTGAAGCCAAAAAGATCTCTTGGGCAAGCTTCAAGTCTGTACGCTATAACACCATCGTTGTTATCGTGTGCGTCATTATCTGCAGCATCATCACCGGTCTTCTGGATTATGGTTTCTCTGCTGCAATCGTAGGACTCAGCCGTCTCATCTAAGCATTCCGGGGCGGGAATCCTGCTGAACGGAATCCGATACGGCGACAAGGAGCTGCTATGAGCGATATTAATGAAATGAATGTCGGCCTGCGTTGGTATGTGGCCCATACCTACTCCGGCTATGAAAACAAAGTAAAAACCAACCTGGAAAAAATCGTTGAGAACCGCAGCATGCAGGAAATGATCACCGACATCCGGATCCCTACGGAAACGGTTGTGGAATCTGACGGCGGCCGGGAAAAGGAAGTGGAAAGCAAGATTTTCCCCTCCTATGTTCTCATCAAGATGGTAATGACCGATGAAACCTGGCACATCGTACGGAATATCCGCGGTGTGACCGGATTTGTAGGACCGGGATCCAAGCCGGTTCCGCTGACCGATGAAGAAGTTGCCGCAATCATCACGGACGAGCCTGTTGTGACCGTTGCTACCACGCTGGAAATCGGCGATATGGTGGAGATCATCGACGGCCTGTTCCGGGGACAGAGCGGACGGCTGGCAGAAATTTCTGAAGACGGCGAAAACGTAACCGTACTGATTCCCACCGTAGGCAGAGACATGCCTCTGGAGCTGGAACGGAAATTCATCAAGAAAGCAGCCGAACTCTGATTCGTACGATCCGGCAGTTCCGGATCATGAGGGAGAGACAGCACTTCCCGAACCAACGCTGTCATATCCGTGGGAGGGAGAAAAATTTTTAAGTCTCCCGTCATAAACCACATGGGAGGAATATTGTTATGGCAAAGAAAATTATTGGCTATATCAAGCTGCAGCTTCCTGCCGGTAAGGCTACTCCTCAGCCGCCTGTAGGTCCTGCTCTTGGTGCATACGGCGTTGCTATCCCCAACTTCACCAAGGAATTCAACGAACGTACCAAGAACGACATCGGGCTGATCATCCCCGTTGTTATCACCGTTTACGCTGACCGTTCCTTCACCTTCATCACCAAGACCCCTCCGGCACCGGTGCTGATCAAGAAGGCCTGCGGCATCGAAACCGCTTCCGCTACCCCCAACAAGACCAAGGTTGCCACCATTAAGAAGGATCAGGTTCGCCAGATCGCAGAACTGAAGATGAAGGACCTGAACGCTGGTTCCATCGAAGCTGCTATGAGCATGATC
>JAFQGY010000068.1 GCA_017415325.1 Clostridia bacterium | reverse complement strand
TGGCCAATACGGCACTGGCCACTGCAGGGGATCTGCCCATGATGGCATCTGCTTTCAAAAATGCCGTTGAGGCCGGGCGGAAGGCGTATCTGGCAGGTCTTGGCCGTGTACTGACCCGTGGGGCGTCCGCCTCCGATCCGCTGACGGGATTCCTCCGGGACTGAGGTGAACGAAATGGAAAACCAGTTTTTTGTGGATTCGGCGCATCTGTCTCCGGAAGCGCTGGCGAAAAAGCACCGTCTGGAAAACGATCCGTCTTCACGGAAGAACCACATGGAATACCTGCCGGGGATGGAAGTGATCGGATCGGATGTGTGTACAAATGTGATGGCGCAGATGAACGCCTATGATCCGGCAGGGTACACGGCCTCTGACGTGAAGGCGGCTCTGGAGCATGACACCTGTACCATCGAAGATTTCAAGGCACTTCTCTCCCCTGCCGCCGAACCGTTTCTGGAACAGATGGCACAGAGAGCAAGGCTGGAAACCAGCAGACATTTCGGCAACACCGTGTACCTGTTCACCCCGCTGTATATCGCCAACTACTGTGAGAATTACTGTGTGTACTGCGGGTTCAACTGCTTCAATCACATCAACCGCATGAAGCTGAACATGGAACAGATCGAGCACGAAATGAAAGTCATTGCCGATTCCGGCATGGAAGAGATCCTGCTCCTGACCGGCGAAAGCAGAAGCCACAGCAATGTGGAATACATCGGTGAAGCCTGCAGACTGGCAAGGAAGTATTTCCGCATGGTCGGGTTGGAAATCTATCCGGTGAACACCGAGGAATACCGGTACCTCCACCAATGCGGTGCGGACTATGTGACTGTGTTCCAGGAAACCTATGATGCCGACAGATACGAACAGCTCCACCTGCTGGGGCACAAGCGTGTGTGGCCGTACCGGTTTGATGCACAGGAACGGGCACTGCGGGGCGGTATGCGTGGCGTGGCGTTCTCGGCACTTCTCGGCCTGTCGGACTTCCGCAAGGATGCTCTGGCCAGCGCACTGCATGTGTATTATCTGCAGCGCAAATATCCCTATGCGGAAATGTCGCTGTCCTGTCCCCGGCTCCGTCCGATCATCAACAACGATAAGATCAATCCTCTCGATGTCGGCGAAAAACAGCTCTGTCAGGTTCTCTGTGCTTACCGTATCTTCCTGCCCTTTGTGGGAATTACAGTATCTTCCAGAGAAAGCGCCCGGTTCCGCAACGGCATTGTAAAAATCGCCGCCACCAAGGTTTCCGCAGGGGTTTCCACCGGCATCGGCGACCATGAAAGCAAATACACCGGCCGGGAATCCGATACACTGCAGGGGGACGAGCAGTTCGAGATCGACGACAGCCGCAGTTTTTCACAGATGTACAGGGATATTGCCGAAGAAGGACTGCAGCCGGTGCTCAACGATTATCTGTATGTATGAGGTAGAATATGAAAAAACTGGATACAAGTCTGTATTTTATCACAGACAGCACGGGGGTTGCAGAGGATGAATTTCTCAGCCGCGTGGAACGTGCGCTCATGGGAGGCGTGACGCTTCTGCAGCTCCGGGAGAAAAATAAAACCACCAGAGAATATATTGCTCTGGCAGAAAAAGTACATGAACTTGCAAAAAAATATGCCGTGCCGCTGATCATCGACGACCGGGTGGATGTTGCTCTTGCCGTAGATGCGGAAGGTGTGCATCTGGGTGCTGAGGACATGACCATCGCACAGGCAAAACTGATTCTGGGAAAAGACAAGATCATCGGCGCAACGGCCAAAACCGTACCGTGGGCACTGGATGTGTTCAGACAAGGTGCGGATTATCTGGGCGTGGGTGCCATTTATCCCACCACAACCAAGGTAAAAACCGTGCTCACCTCCACCGATACCCTGCGGGACATCTGCAAAGCCGTGCCGATCCCCGTGAATGCCATCGGCGGGCTGAACAAGGGAAATATTGATATTCTTGCAGGCATCCCCATCGCCGGAATCTGTGCGGTATCCGCCATTATGAAAGCGGCTGATCCGAAGCCTGCGGTGGAAGAACTGAAGGAAAGAGCACACGAGCTTGCTCTGATTTAACCAAAAAGCGGCAGATTGGGGGCACCACCTTATGCCGCTATAGAAAACGATGCTGAAAACGAAAGGAGTACAGCCATGCAAATGAAAACAGCATTGACCATTGCAGGAAGTGACTGCAGCGGAGGCGCCGGTATTCAGGCAGATATCAAAACCATGACCATGAACGGTGTTTATGCCATGAGTGTGATTACCGCACTGACGGCGCAGAACACCACCGGCGTAAGAGCAATCGAAGAATCCTCACCGGATTTTCTGGCACAGCAGCTGGATGCGGTATTCGAGGATATTTTTCCCGATGCGGTGAAAATCGGTATGGTATCCTCCAGGAAGCTGATCCGTGTGATCTCTGAAAAACTGAAAACCCATGCGGCAAAGAATATCGTTGTTGATCCCGTGATGGTGGCATCCAGCGGCTCCGCATTGATGAAGTCCGAAGCGGTGAAGGTACTGACAGAAGAACTGCTTTCCATAGCAAGCCTTGTCACGCCCAATATTCCCGAAGCGGAAGTGCTGGCCGGAATGGGGATCGAAAATCGTGAGGATATGCTGACGGCAGCAAAAATGATCGGGGACAATTACAGCTGTGCGGTTCTGCTCAAAGGAGGACACAGCGTAAACGATGCCAACGATCTGCTGTATGCGAAGGGTACATACCGCTGGTTTACAGGAAAGCGCATCGACAATCCCAACACCCACGGTACCGGATGCACGCTGTCTTCCGCCATTGCCGCCAATCTGGCCAAGGGGTTTGCTCTTGATGAGTCCGTACAGCGTGCCAAGGATTATATCTCCGGTGCCCTTGCCGCCCAGCTGGATCTGGGTCACGGTTCCGGGCCGATGATGCACAACTTCGATCTGAACAGCCGGTTTGCCAAATAAAATGCCTGAAAGGAACCAAATCAATGAGAAGCTACACAACACAAATGGATGCCGCAAGACACGGTATCATCACCCCCGAAATGCAGGCAGTGGCCGCAAAGGAATACCGCACTGCGGAAGAGATCCGTGAACTTGTTGCAGAAGGACAGGTGGTCATCTGCGCCAACAGGCTGCACACCTGCATTGATCCCCATGGTGTGGGTTCCATGCTCCGCACCAAGATCAACGTCAATCTCGGCGTTTCCCGGGACTGCAGGGACTACGACATCGAGATGCAGAAGGTCATGGCGGCGGTACATATGGGGGCGGAGGCCATTATGGATCTTTCCTCCCACGGCAATACACAGCCCTTCCGCCGCAGACTGACTGCCGAATGTCCCGCCATGATCGGCACGGTTCCGGTGTACGACAGTGTGATTCATTACCAGCGGGATCTTGCCACCCTGACCGCCAAGGATTTCATCGATGTGGTTCGCCTGCACGCGGAGGATGGGGTGGATTTCGTCACCCTCCACTGCGGCATCACCCGGAAAACCATCCAGCAGATCAAACAGCACAAACGGAAGATGAACATTGTCTCCCGGGGCGGTTCTCTGGTCTTTGCTTGGATGAGCATGACCGGGCAGGAGAATCCCTTCTATGAATACTTCGATGAAATCATGGACATCTGCCGGGAATACGATGTCACCGTCTCCCTGGGGGATGCCTGCCGCCCCGGCTGTCTTGCCGACGGAAGCGATGTCTGTCAGATCGAAGAACTGGTGCGTCTGGGAGAGCTGACCAAACGGGCGTGGGAAAAGGATGTGCAGGTGATGGTGGAAGGCCCGGGCCACATGCCCATGGATCAGATCGAAGCCAACATGAAGCTGCAGCAGACCATCTGCATGGGTGCGCCCTTCTATGTTCTGGGCCCCATCGTCACCGACATTGCACCGGGATACGACCACATCACCTCTGCCATCGGCGGTGCCATTGCTGCGGCTTCCGGGGCTGCCTTCCTGTGTTATGTGACACCTGCCGAGCATCTGGCGCTTCCCGATGTAGAGGATGTAAAGCAGGGGATCATTGCCTCGAAAATTGCCGCCCATGCCGCCGACATTGCCAAAAAGATCCCCCATGCGAGAGATCTTGACGACAGAATGGCGGATGCCAGAAGAACCTTTGACTGGGATGCCCAGTGGGAATGCGCCATGGATCCGGAGACAGCCAGGGCAATCCGGGACAGCCGGGCGCCGGAGCATGAGGACTCCTGCAGTATGTGCGGGAAATTCTGTGCGGTGAGAAGCATGAACAAGGCCCTGAACGACGAATACATCGACATTCTGTGAGGTACATATGAAAACAATGACACAAAAAATCATCTTTTCCTCCATGCTGGCGGCGCTTGTCTGCGTGGTGACCATGGTCATCAAGATCCCGTCCCCCCTGTCGGGTTATCTGAATCCCGGGGACTGTATCGTTCTGCTGTCCGGCTGGCTCATGCCTCCGCTGTACGGTTTTCTGGCGGCGGCTGTGGGGTCTGCTCTGGCGGATATTTTCTCCGGCTATATGCTCTATGCACCGGTTACCTTTCTTATCAAAGGGATCATGGCACTGCTCGCCTCTTTGGGATACAGTCTGCTCCGGAAAAAAGCAGGTAGCACGGTTTCCCATGTCCTCAGCGGC
>JAFQGY010000067.1 GCA_017415325.1 Clostridia bacterium | reverse complement strand
GGGAGGTCTCGGAGGGTAGGGGAGGAGGGATGACTGGCACCTGAAGTCAATCTCCCTCCTCCCCTATCCTCTGAGTCCCGTCCGGAAGGACACCCCCTCGAACGTCTTCGAGAAAACCAAACCGCTGTAAGCAAAAGAAAAATCCAATTCACAAAAACCACTTTACCAATCCCCCCCGCTGTACGCCAGTACAAAAAGAAGCTCCCGCCCCAGCGAAACCTGTCGTTTTTTCGTAAATCAAAAATGAACCCCCACCCATAAAAATATGAATTTTCCGTAAATTCCCCATTGACAAACCCATGAAAATCCTGTATAATAGAATTCGTAACAGATTGTTTACAAAACACACGAATTTTACACACAATTTGACAGTACACGACATCCCGTATAAAAAGGAGGTGCAGGAATATGCGGAAATGGATCCCGGTGATACTGACTGTGCTGTTTGTTCTGGTCTGCATGCTCCTTGCACAGCCCGGGCCGGTCTCGGCATCTTTGACAACATATATGCAGTTTGTAACCGCATCCGGCTGGACAGCAGTGTTCTGCATCGTGGCGTTTCTGGCCTATGTGGTGTATACGGCAAAGAAAAGGTAGAACATGAAGATATATTATCAGGACAGATTTCTGGCAGTCTGCCGGAAGGAACCGGGGGTACTGTCGGAACATGCCCCGGACGGCAGCGGTATGCCGGATCTGCTGGCGAAAGAACTGGGGCTTTCTCCGGACAAAATATTCCCGGTGCATCGGCTGGACAGAACCACCGGCGGGCTGATGGTCTTTGCGCTGGACAGCAGAACAGCGGCGTATCTGTCGGAGGAAATCCGGGAGAGCCGCTTTGGCAAGGAGTATCTGGCGCTGGCGGAAGGGGTCTTGGAATCCGGGGACATGGTGGATCAGCTGTACTTTGACCGGGGACGGAACCAGTCCTTTGTGGTGAAAAAACGGCCCGGCGCCAAGGAAGCCAGACTCCACTGCACGGCGCTGGCGGTGTATGACTCCCCCTTCCCGGAAACGGAAAAAGTCACCCTCTGCCGGGTACGGCTGGAAACGGGACGGACGCACCAGATCCGGATACAGTTCGCCTCCCGGAAGCATCCGCTGGCCGGTGACCGCAAATACGGCGCGAAAACCCGCACAAAGGCCTGCATGCTCTGGTCGGCTCATCTGGCATTCCGGCATCCCGACGGACGGGAACTGGCATTCACCCTCGGCGCAGAGGAAGGGATGTTTCCCATACTGGGGGAGATCGGAGTTGATATATCCGCATTCTGATATCACCAAATAAAAGGGAAAAGGAGACATTACCATGCAGGAAGTGTATGAATTTCTGAAAACATGCGGCACATATTTTCTGGCCACTGTGGAGGGAGACCAGCCCAGAGTCCGTCCCTTCGGTACAGTGGATCTGTTTGAAGGGAAGCTGTATATCCAGACCGGGAAGCGCAAGGCCGTGGCACAGCAGATGAAGGCCAATCCCAAAGTGGAAATCAGCGCCATGGCAACGGACGGCCGATGGATCCGCATTGCAGCAGAAGCGGTGGCCGACGACAATCTGGCTGCCCAGACCCATATGCTGGATGCATATCCCAGCCTGAAAGCCATGTACCAGCCCGGCGACGGCAACACGGAGGTCTATTATCTGCAGAATGCCACGGCACAGATCTGCTCCTTCACCGCCGCACCCGTATGCATCACCTTCTGAAACACTCCCGTCAGACAGTCTTCCGTAAGGCTTCTCTGCCGGGATTTTTTTGCACTATGATACAACCGTACGTTGCAGATTCCGCCCAACGGGAAACTTTCCGGTTCTTGCACCAATCGGAATTCCATGGTATACTACAGACAGGATAAGCGCTTATCACTGCAACTGAGGAGGAATCCGATATGGAAATCTGTATGAAAGACACACTGCGTACCCTGCGGCAGAAGAAAAACGTCACCCAGGAGACGCTGGCAGGGCATCTGGGCATCACGCCCCAGTCGGTGGGAAAATGGGAACGGGGCGAAGGCTTTCCCGACATCACCCTGCTGCCGAAGATTGCCTTCTATTTTGACGTAACCATCGACGAACTGTTGGGTGTGGGACAGGCGCGGATCGAAGAAAGGGTGGCGGCTCTGGAAGCGGAAAGCCACAGACTGAAGAACATCGGGGACAATGGGGCATGTCTGGCCCTGTGGGAGAAGGCATATGCGGAAATGCCGAACAACTGCCGGGTTCTGTTCGGACTGATGATGGCCATCAACCGGGAGGCGGTCTGGCCCTGTCCGGCGGAAATGGCGGAACGGATCATCGGACTGGGGGAACGGATTCTGGCAGAAGCCACGGACACGGAACTGCGGGAACAGACGGTGCAGAAGCTGTGCTATACCTACACCAGCATCGGCGACCGGGAAAATGCGCTGAAATATGCCAATATGGGCGGCAGCATGTTCTCCACCCGGGAGGATCTGCGCTGTTTTGCCCTGGAAGGGGAAGACGCTGTGCTGGCCTGTCAGAATTACCTGCGGAACCTGATTCTGCTGGCAAGCCTGACCGCCTGCTCCATGACCGACAAGGTGTCCTGCACCCCCATGGAGAAAATCGAAGCCTGCCGGTTTGCCAACGACCTGTTCTTCCGGCTGTATTCCGACGGCAATCTGGGGTTTGACGCCCATCAGGTCTCCTACAACTATTCCCTGATCGCCCTGTACTATGCCCAGCTGCAGGATGCGGAAAACACCCTGACGGCCCTGGAGGACGCTGCCCGGTATGCCGTGACCGCATCACATACGGGGGAAGTCCGCTATACGGCGCCCATGGTAAACCGGATGGTACACAGGCCGGAGAACTCCACCAAAAACTATACGGGCAACGCCTGCAATATACGGCTGAAACGGATGGCATGGAAGGAATTTGACTTTGTCCGTGATACGCCCCGGTTCGGAAAGGTCGTCGCTCTGCTGGAATCCCATGCGGAATAATTCTTGACAATCCTGCGGAAACGTGGTATAGTAAAACCAGATAAAGCCACATCCACATACGGGAGGACTATACAATGCGCAAAGACGAACGACTGGGAATGCTGCCGGATCCCTTTATCATGCGGGACGGACACAGAGTACAGACCATGGAAGAATGGGAAGCCAGACGGCAGGAAATTCTGGAAGATACCATCGGGCTGGAATTTGACGGGATGCCGCCGAAACCGGAGGTGTTCCGTGTGGAAGCCACGCACCTGAGAGGCAAGGGCAATACCTCCAGCTACCGGATCCACTGCGGGACAAAGGAAAAGCCCTTCACCTTCTGCTTCTATGTATACCGCCCTGCGCTGGACGGACGGTGTCCTGTTCTGCTGACCGGGGACCTGACCTATACCATGTGCTGCAACGATGAGGTCATCGCCGAGGCCAACCGCCGGGGCTTCATTGTGGTCAAGTTCAACCGGAACGAGCTGGCCCCCGACTATGCGGATCCCGACAGACAGAACGGCATCTACGGTCTCTGGCCGGAGCTGAACTTCACCGCCATTTCCGCCTGGGCATGGGGCTACCACAGAGTCATCGACGCACTGGAAACCCTGGATTACGTGGATATGGATCACATCGCCGTCACCGGACATTCCAGAGGGGGCAAAACCGCACTGCTGGCCGGCGCAACCGACACCAGAATCCGCTACACCTGTCCCAACGGCAGCGGCACCCACGGCTGCGGCGCATACCGGTTCAACCAGATCGAAGACGGCAATGGCTTCTCCGACTCCCACAGTGAACCCCTTGGCTGGATGATGGAACGCATCGGCTACTGGATGGGGCAGGGCCTGTGGGACTACGTGGGCAAAGAAGAAACCCTCCCCCACGACTCCCATTTCATCAAGGCACTGGTGGCCCCCCGCTGCTATCTGGAAACCAACGGCTACGGCGACATCTGGGCCAACCCGAGAGGATCGTACCTGTCCCTGCTGGCGGCAAAGGAAGTCTGGAAGTTCTACGGTGCGGAAGACAAATGTGCCTGCTGGTACAGAGAAGGCGGCCACAACCACGGCTGGCTGGACTTCAATGCGCTGTTTGACTTTATGGAAGCGGACATGAAGGGCACACCCCTGCCGGAGGACATTACCCGGATTCCGTACGATGATATGGAACTGCTGCACGACTGGACGGCACCGGAAGCAAAATAAGAAGTAAGAAATCAGAAATAAGAAGTATTACATAGAAATACATATAACAACAAGCGGCTTACAGTCCGGGGAAAATTCCCTTTCTGTAAGCCGTTTTTCAATCGGAAGGGTTGTATTTGATTGGAAGATGTGTTATAATGGTGCGAAAAAAATTTGGATATGGGAGGATTGTATGAAAAAAATATGGATTGCTCTGGCGGCGGCGGTTCTGATGTGCCTGATGGCAACAGGGGCGGCGGCAGAGATCAGTTTTACATACACGGTGAATGAAGATGGAGAAACAGCCACCATCACGGGGTTCACCGGAGAGGAAAGCGGAGATCTGGTGATCCCCGGGGAGATTGATGGGTACACCATTACGGCGATCGGGTTTAAGGCTTTCTCCGACTGCTCTGGATTCACTGGTTCTCTGACCATCCCGGATGGTATTTCTTCTATTGGGGAATGGGCATTCTATGGTTGTTCCGGGTTTACCGGATCCCTGACTATTCCGAACAGTGTTTCCTACATTGGGGACTACGCTTTCGATTATTGTACCGGCTTCACCGGATCTCTGACTATCCCGGATAGTGTTGCTTCCATTGGTAATTTTGCATTCCGTGATTGTTCAGGTATTACAGAATTTCATGTAAATGATGCAAATAATTATTACACAAGTTTAGACGGAATTCTTTATACTGAAGATATGTTATGTCTGGTAGCAGCTCCATGTGGTATGCAGGTTGAAGATTTTCAGATTCCGGATAGTATTACCTCTATAGGGGTTGGTGCATTTTATAACTGTTCCGGTTTCACTGGTAGTCTAATTATTCCAAATAATGTATCTTCCATTGAAAATTATGCATTCCTTGGTTGTACTGGTTTCACCGGTGCTCTGGTCATTCCAGATAGTGTATCCTATATCGGAACGTCGGCATTCCTTACTTGCTCTGGTTTTTCAGGTAGTTTATCCATTCCGGATAATGTCACCTCCATCGGAAATTATGCATTTGAAGATTGCTCCGGATTTACTGGCAGTCTGTCTATTCCGAAAAATATTACCTCCATCGGAGATAGTGCATTTAGAGGATGTTCTGGTTTCACCGGTAATCTGTCTCTTCCTGCTTCTTTGACTTCCATTGGTGATTATGTTTTTTATAATTGTTCTGGGTTCACTGGCAGTCTGTCTATTCCGAAAAATATTACCTCCATCGGAGATAATGCATTTAGAGGATGTTCTGGTTTCACCGGCAATCTGTCTCTTCCTGCTTCTCTGACTTCCATTGGTAATTATGTTTTTTATAATTGTTCTGGGTTCACTGGCAGTCTGTCTATTCCGAAAAATGTTACTTCTATCGGGAATTATGCATTTAGAGGATGTTCTGGTTTCACCGGTAATCTGTCTCTCCCTGCTTCTCTGACTTCCGTTGGTAGTTATGCATTTGGAAATTGCAGTGTGGTAAACGCTGCCTATTTCTACGGTGATGTCCCCGCAACATGGGGTACTAAGGTATTCAATAATTCCACCGCTGATTTCACCATCTACTACCCCGCCGGCAACACATCCGGTTGGACTTCTTCCACCTGGACTGCCCCGGATGGTACTGTCTACAATACCGCTACATTCACCCCTGAGGATACCACAGTAACCCTGCCCGGGGATCTTTCCGGAGACGGTGTTCTGGATTCCACCGATGTGCTTGCCCTCACCCGGTACTTTGCCGGATATGGCACCACCCCCTCCCTCGCTGCCGCAGATATTGACGGAAACGGAAAAATCACCCGCCGGGATGCCATGATCCTTGCCAGAACCGTGGCCGGATGGGACGGATACCGCCTGCCGTGGAGCGATACAAAGTAAGAGGTAAGAAGTACAACAAAAAACCAACAACAAAAAAACGGCTTACAGTCCGAGGAAAATTCCCTTTCTGTAAGCCGTTTTGTTATGTCAGGACTACTTCTTACTTCTTATTTCTTACCTCTTACTTTCCCTCATTCTCCCAGATAGGTTTCAATCAGCTCATCCAGCTTGGTCAGGTAGCCTTTTTCCTTGGACTGGTAGCGGGAGGCGAAGGTGCCGTTGGGGTCACGGAAGATCTGGCCGATGGAGTCCAGGGCGTAGGAGTGCAGTACGGCAAAGTCGAAGTATACGCCTTCCAGAATGATGTCGAAGACTTCGGATACATACTGGTCACGGGCCAGTTTTTCCTTCAGGATGGTGTTGAAGTATACGTCGGTTACCTTGCGGTAGGATTCGGCACCGAAGGCTTCCAGGAACGCACCGGTGGCGTCCAGCTTGTTGTTGGTAACGGGAATGGCGAAGATACGGGAAGCGTCGTGTACCATGGTGCTGTATTCTTCCTGTGCTTCGTCATACTTGGGGGCGGGCAGTACCGCATAGTCGCTTTCCATGTCCCGCAGGTAGGAGGTCATACCGGCACGGAAGGGCAGGAACAGCAGCTTGTCTTCCTTCATCATGTCGATGCCCTGCAGTTCCCCTTCCCAGGAACCGGGCAGAATGAAGGTGCCTGCGTTTTCGTTCAGCAGCTTGTATACCTTTTCATACAGACCGATGGCCCGTTCGTTGTTGATGGCCAGATGCGGGATGCCTTCGGAGTCATATTCGGTGAATACCATTCTGGCGCCGCCCACCAGATAGTCGGTCTGGCTGATCTTATGGGATGCATACCCGAAGATGTCCCCTTCGTCCTTGGTGCCGTTGCCGTTGGTGTCCTGGTATACGGTTTCGGCGGTCTGGTGCATCAGGTCAAAGGTCCAGTCCCCGGCCAGTACGGTTTCGTACAGGGTGTCGATGGTGTCGATGGCGTTGGTGTATACGGCGCTGTTCACGAAGATAACACCCATGGCACGGAGCATGGAGATGGTGGCGTCCCCGCAGAGATAGTAGGCACGGTTTTCCCCAAGGGCGGAGTTCTGCAGGAAGATCTGGTTCCACCAGGGCTGATCCAGATCCAGATAGGGCATGTCGTACACGTTCATGTACAGACCCATGGTGGACTGCTTCATCAGCTTGTACTGTGCACCCAGCACGATGTCATAGTCGTCAACCCCGGCGGTGATGGCGGTCTGGGCCGGTTCGGAGGCTTCCTTTTCGTGGATGATGTTGTCAATCTTTACGTTCAGGCGTTCTTCCACAGCGGTCTGGCGGGCGAAGAGAGCGGAGCAGAGCGCTTCCCCGGTATCTTCTTCCACGTAGATTTCGTCGTCATGTTCACTGGATTTCCCCTGGATGATGCGGATGCTTTCCCCGCCGAAGTCCAGATCGGAAGGCAGCGTGTCGGGGGTGGTGGCACGGGTGATTTCGGTTTCTGCGGGAGTGGTTTCTGCGGCGGCGGTATCGACCGTCTGGGTTTCCGCTTCATCGGATGCACAGGATGCCAGTGTGGGAACAACCAGCAGTGCGGCCAGAAGCAGAGCGAGTCTTTTCTGCAGCTTCATAGGTTCCTCCTGAGATATGTGGTTTTGAAATTTGTTTCTCATACAGTATACTACAAAAAAGATCTTTTGTCAACTGTTCACAAAAAATATGCCCCCACATGCATAATTTAGGCAGGTTGACCTATCTTCTCCGGTTAGCCAGCAGTGCCGCAATGTGGATTCCCGCCGCCCAGAGACATATCACCGCCGCATCTGCCGGCACAAAATCCGCCGTACCCAGAAGCCAGCGTCCGATCCGTACGGCAGGATACCAGGGCAGAACGGTGCAGATCTTCGCATACACATCCCCCAGCAGGTTCACATCCATCCAGCAGCCCCCAAGGAAGGAGGACAGGGACAGCACAGCCGATGCGATCCCGGGTGCGGCTTTGGAGGACAGCAGTTTCCCAAGCAGTATCCCCAGTCCCACGCAGAACGCCATGGACGGGATCGTACAGACCACCGCCCCCATGCATCCGGCAAAGGACAGCGCTTCCCCGCCGGTCAGAGACAGGAGCCATACCGCCGTCATGGTCAGCCCCCCCTGCAGGATTCCCAGCGCCATGGCAGGCAGAGCGTATCCCCAGTGAAATTCGGCAGGCACGGCGGGGGAGGCCAGCAGACGGGTGAGAAAGGCACTGTCCCGGTCGCCGCTGACCAGCAGGGCCACAAACAGGGTCAGAAAGTTCTGGGCGAACACCAGAATCCCGGGGCCGATGTTTCCCGGACGGAACTGGGTCATCCCTGCTTCCGGGGGAATGCGGCTGTCGATGAGCCGGAACAGGGCCAGCATCAGGAAGGGAAAGACCAGAGCGAAAATCCAGGAAAGGGGATCCCGGCACAGTTCGGTGACAGTTCTGCCGGACAGGGCAAGAATCCGGCCGGTACGGGTGCTGTGATTTGGTTTCATACCGAACCTCCTTCCATGATCCGTACAAAAATATCCTCCAGCGATGCAGTGCTGTCCGTTCCGCTCTGTTCCCGCAGTTCTTCCAGCGTCCCCATGGCTGCAATTTTCCCTTTTTGCATCACGGCAATTCTGTCCGCCAGTGCCTGGGCTTCTTCCATATAGTGCGTGGTCAGCAGCACCGTGGTCTGTCCTCTGAGAGATTCCACAATCTTCCACAGTTCCCGGCGGGCCAGCACATCCAGCCCCAGGGTGGGTTCATCCAGAAACAGCACCTTCGGTCGGGAAAACAGCGCCATGGCAATGGACAGCCGTCTGCCCATCCCGCCGGAAAGCGCCTTTCCCCGGGTACGCCGTTCTTCCGTCAGACCGAACTGTGCCAGCACCTGCTCTGTCCGTTCCGGAATGTGGGGCACACCGTAGATCTTCCCCATAAGCCGCAGGTTTTCCTCCACGGTCAGGTGCATCCCCACGGCGTTTTCCTGGGGCGAGAGACCGAAGTGTTCCCGGCAGTCCATCGGAGCCCGCAGACCGGTTTCCGTATCATACCCGATTTCCCCGGCATCCGGTTCCGTGAGTCCGCAGAGGCATTTCACCGCAGTGGTCTTCCCCGCCCCGTTGGTGCCCAGCAGTGCAAACACAGTCCCCGCTTCCACATCGAAGGAAATGTCATCCACAGCCGTTTTTGTACCGTATTTTTTGGTGAGATGGCGGACGGTAATGCTGTTTTCGTGTTTCATTTCTCTTCCCTCTGCTGCTTTGTATCCTGTTCCCGGCTGTCCGGTTCCGCGGCGAATTCGGAAGGCATACTGCCCATGTTCAGAATATGCCGTGCAAACTGTTCATACTGCGCATACGGCACCAGTGCCATTCCCTGTTTTTCGTCCCCCAGCAGCAGGAGTTTTACTCCCGGCCGCAGACCGAACAGCAGCACAGCTTTTTCCGGCAGGCGGATGCAGTCATTCTCCTCCACCGCAACCACCCCCAGCACATACTTCCCGGGAGGCCCTTCCCTGCGCAGATCCCGCTCCTCCACCAGAGCATCCAGTGTGATTTCAAACAGATCCGCCAGCATACGGCAGTATTTCAGCTCCGGTGTGGTAGCTCCCGCCTCCCATTTGGCGTACGCCTGCCGGGACACGCCCAGCCGTTCGGCGATTTCTTCCTGCGACAGCCGCAGCATTTTCCGGTACTGCAATAGATTTTCGTGCAGCATTTTTTATGGATTCCTTTCGCTTTTTCTGAACTGTGTAGGTATAGTATATCACATCCGGTTTGTGATGTCTACCAAGCGGGGGCGGTAATTTTTGCAATCTGGGGGTGACATTTTTCGGGGGCTTTTGATTTGGTTTTGCTTCTGCTTACAGCGGTGGGGTTGGTACGATAACCATCGTAGGGGTGTCCTTCCGGACGGGACTCAGAGGATAGGGGAGGAGGGAGATTGACTTCAGGTGCCAGTCATCCCTCCTCCCCTACCCTCCGAG
>JAFQGY010000007.1 GCA_017415325.1 Clostridia bacterium | reverse complement strand
GGGTGGGGTATCCGGGGAGCTGGGAACCGCCGATTTCGTGGAATTCGCAGTTCCGTACGGTGGCATGGTGTACCGTTCCGCAGATACCGTGGGCACCGGTACCCAGAAACACGATGTTTTCCACAAGAAGATTGTCCGCAAAACGCATACAGTGGATATTGCAGGCCAGCCGGATTTCATGGGAAAGGGAAGCGGGATCGGCATGGGATTTTACGTATACATACCGGTCATCGTTCCAGTAGTCCCACTGGTTTTCCAGTCTGTCCGGGGAAAAGCGGTTCCGGGGATGTATGGTTCCGTCGATTTTCAGAAATCCTACATTGGTGTCCGTCTCCGTTACATTGCCGGTGTACCGGGCGGTATCCTGCAGATCCAGCTTCCATACGCCGTTTCCACAGTCCTCCCAGGCACCGGGCAGAGCGGTCTTATACTGGCTGACGATGGGCTTTGCGCCTTCACCAAAGGAAGTGTAGGTGGTGGGAGCGGCGGGATTGTCATGGTGCGGGGGCATGATTCTGCCGTAGAAGGTATCACCGCAGCGGAAGCATACGGTGTCGCCGCCATGGATGGTTTTGTTGGCTTTGTCAATGGTCTTCCATGCCGTTTGCGGGGTCAGACCGTCCTGACAGTCACAGCCGTTTACAGAAAGGTAATAGACTGCCATATGTCCTCCTTTACCGGATCCGGATCACGTTCCAGGAATGTCTGCCCAGTCTGGCCGTGAGGATGCCGTTATCCAGCACAGCACCATGACCGGTTTCCGGGATGACATTGTCCGGATTGTCTGCCGTATTGACAGCGTTCATGTCGTCGTTTGTCATCAGGAGATGTTCTTCCACTTCTTTTACGCCGAATGCGGAAAGATCGCAGGTGAGTTCCAGTTCTTCGTCCATGGAGCGGTTCACGGCAAAGAGGGTTATGCTGCCGTCTTCCAGCTGCACCGCACAAGTTTCCAGATAGGGCACATCGGATACGGATTTTGTGGAATACTTCGGGCAGTCCACACGGCCGTCCAGCACCACACCGCGGCCATAGGCGGAAGCATGGAGGAAGGGATAGAAAATGGTCTGGGCCCAGGTACGTCCGCCGTCTTCGGTATTTTCGGTCATGATGGGGGCAATGACATTCACCAGCTGGGCAAGGCAGGCCATCTTTACCCGGTCGCAGTGCTTCAGCAGGGTCATCAGCAGACATCCCACCACCAGTGCGTCTTCAAAGGTATACACATCTTCCAGCTGATGGGGGGCAACGGACCACTTTTCAAAGGGAATTCCGTGGCTGTGGAACCATACATTCCATTCGTCAAAGGAAAGATACATGGTTTTGCGGGAATTTTTCAGCTTCTTGACGGTATCCGCAATGGAGCAGACGGTTCTGATGAATCTGTCCATTTCCAGAGAGCAGGCCAGGAAGGAGGGGGTGTCTCCGGCGGGATTGCCGTAATAGTTGTGGAGGGAGAGGTAGTCCACATGGTCATACACATGCTGCAGCACTTCCAGTTCCCAGGCACCGCACATACCCACATTGGAGCTGCCGCAGGCTACCAGTTCGATGGAAGGGTCTGTCCACTTCATGAGTTTTGCGGCTTCTGCGGCGATTCTGCCGTATTCCGTGGCAGTTTTCGCACCCATCTGCCAGGGGCCG
>JAFQGY010000066.1 GCA_017415325.1 Clostridia bacterium | reverse complement strand
GCACCAATGCCCGCCGGACCTTGCTGTACTATATTCATACACTGGAATGGGAGTCTGACCTGCTGGAACTGGTCTGTATTCCCAGAGCCCGGCTGCCTTCTGTGGAACCCGCTGGTACCATCTTCGGGTCCGCCAATCTGTCCGGACGGGAAATTCCGGTGGCAGGGATGGCGGGGGACCAGCAGGCGGCACTGTTCGGCCAGACCTGCTTTACGGCCGGAGAAGCCAAGAATACATACGGAACCGGCTGTTTCCTGTTGATGCATACGGGGAACCGCCCAGTGGAAAGCAGAAACGGACTGATCACCACCATAGCGGCGGGGATGGAAGGAGAAGACGTTCCCTATGCCCTGGAAGGCAGCGTATTCTGCGGCGGTTCTGTCATTCAGTGGCTCCGGGATGAGCTGCGTCTTTTCTCCGACAGCCGGGATGCGGAATATCTGGCAACCAAAGTGGAAAACACCGGCGGGGTATATCTGGTACCTGCCTTTACGGGACTTGGTGCGCCCTGGTGGGATATGTATGCCCGGGGTACGCTGGTGGGAATTACCCGCGGCACGAAGCGTGAACATATCATCCGTGCTGCAGAAGAAGCCATTGCCTACCAGTGTGCGGATCTGGTTTCTGCCATGGAGCAGGACGGCGGCACCATGCACTCTCTTCGGGTAGACGGCGGTGCATGCCGGGATAACTTCCTGATGCAGTTCCAGTCGGACATCTGCGGAATGACCATTACCCGTCCGGTAAACCGGGAATCCACGGCACTGGGCGCTGCTTATCTGGCGGGACTTACCGTCGGCGTTTGGGCGAACAAGGAACAGCTGCTGCGGAATGTGCAGTGCGACAGGAGTTTTGTACCGGATATGGAGGATGAAAAGCGGAAACGGCTGCTGGCAGGCTGGCACAAGGCTGTCAAGCGGTCACTGGAATGGGCAAGGGAGGATCTGTAATGGAACTGCAGAATCGGAATGTGTTTGTCCCCGGCGCTCTTGCACAGCACTTCAAAAGAGAAACGGTATCGGCGACGGATCTGGAAAAGGAGCCCATGCTGTATCTGTATGAGATTCTGGGAATTGCGGAAGACACGGAAAACGGGCAGGAACTGATGATCTACCGGGCACTGTACGGTACCAAAAAGCTGTACGCACGCCCCCTTGCCATGTTTCTCTCCCCTGTGGACCGGGAAAAATATCCGGCCATCCGGCAGGCATATCGGTTTGTGCCGGTACCGGAGGAATAATGCGATCAAAGGACTGTTCTGCCTGCAGGTATGACAGTTCTTTTGTTTCCGTATTTTGTGAAAGTTCTGTTTTCTTTTTATGAATTTTTTCAATGCCTGTATTTTTTCAGAACTTTTTTGATTTTACATCGTCTTATATCCTGTAAACAGGATTATAATCAACAGGGAGGTACAAATATGGCGCATCCGAATGCCCTGCCGGAAGGCTATGTTCTGGAAGGCCGGTATGTTCTGGGATCCGTTTCCCGCACAACAGCCGGTGGGATTGTATATACAGCATTTGACAAAAAACTGCGGATAATGGCGGAAGTCCTGGAATATCTTCCCTCTGACTGTGCTCTGGCCCGGAATGCGGACGGTACAGAGATACAGGGTGACACACTCTTCCGTGAAAAGTGCATGCGGCTTCTGGCTGATGGAAGCAGCCGTATGCACAGTGCCGATTCCAATATATATGACGTACTCAGCGCCAACGGGACAGCATATCTGGTACATGTGGCACCGAAGAACAATACCGTTCCGGATGCTGCTGCTGTACCTGCCGTCCCGTCCGCTGCCCCGCCGGATCAAACGGACGACGAACAGACACGGGTTGTGGAAGGGCTCTTTGCCGGTAACACTGTTACCCCCTCCACAGCTGAGAAACCGGATTTTTCCGATACGGCGGAAGAACTGCTGCAGGATACCGCATCTCCGGCTGCTGTGAGACAACCAGAGCCGGTACATGACGGGCATACTCCCAAAAAAGAAAAAGGAAACACTCCCCCGGATGAATCGGTACAGAACGATGAAACATCCGGCGGCCCCAGTGTAAAGCTGCTTCTGATTTTGCTGGCAGCCGGGGTCATTCTGCTGCTGATATGCTGTGCTGTATTCCTCAGTTCCCTTTTCCGGATCACCGATTTGCCGGGCGGTGTGGAATCCCTCATGGGTGTGCCCTATACAGAACTGGCCGATGTCACGGACGAAGACTGGCTTGTAGTAGGACGCGGGTTTCATGACGGATATGCACCCGGTATGGTGGTAGCGGAAGAAGAGGACAAAAACGGATTCCGTGTACTGATCAACGGGCATACGCCCTCCTACAGTATGCCGGAGCTGACAGGGATGACCGCCGATGGTGCCGCCGCTCTGCTGAACCGTACACACTTCACCAATGCCGCCGGGCTGGTGCAGGGACAGGTGACACTGGAATGGAAAGAAACGGAAGATGCCCCTCACGGAATGGTACTGGATCAGTCTCCTGCTGCCGGTGCTGTCACAAAATCTTCCCTTGTAACTCTGACCGTAGCGGATAATCCCCGGACATTCAAAACCGGAAGTGATGGTGTGATGGAGGATCTGGTGGGAACATCATATGCCCCAACCCTCTCCGGCCATCCTGTACTGATCAGTGACCGCATTCTCAGCGACAGGCCTGCCGGGGAGATTCTTTCCCAGTACCCTGCCGCCGGTTCTGCATACCCGAAAGATGCGCCCTGCTATGTTGTAGTCAGTATGGGCAGCGGCGGAAGCCATGTGCCGGATGTACAGTTTATGACACTGGCGGAAGCGGAAAAGGCTCTGTATGCATGCGGACTTTCCTTTACGGTCGAGTATGCGCTGCAATCCCATGTGCAGACGGGTCTGATTGCCAGTCAGCAGCCTGCCGCCGGAGAAGCCATTCCTTACGGAGAAACGGTGACGCTTACCATCAGCGGTGAAGGCAAGTGGGAGGAAGGACCGCAGATCCAGACCAGTCAGTCGGAAGTGGTTCTGACTGTGGGAGATACCTGTACCATGGAGCTGGGCTCTGCAGGCGATACTGTCTATCATTCCACCAGTCCCGATGTGGTTTCTGTTGCGGAGGATGGCACTGTGTCCGCTCTTGCTGCCGGATCTGCTGTGGTTACTGCTTCCACCGGCGGACGTACTGTAGTCATGTATATCGAGGTAGCTTACGACAAGCGGCTGCCCGGTACGGTAAACGGTACGGTCGGAGAAAAAATTTCCCTGCCTGCCCTCGGAGATGCTTCGGATACAGGTACACTCTGGTACAGTGATGACTCTATGGTTTCCATTACGGACAAGGGAGTCATGACCGGTAAAAAAGCAGGAAGCACACTGGTCCGCGGAGAAAAGGACGGGAAAGTTTCTCTGTTTCTGGTACAGCTTACAGAAGCAAAAGAAGAAAAGAAATATGTATCTGTTGCCAAGTCCTTGGCTTCGGATCGTTCCAGGATGCAGAATGCACTGGAAAAAGGGGGGCTTCACTGTACCGTTCAGGAGGAATACAATGAAAAAGCTGCCGGCTCCGTGCTTCGGATTCAGTATTCCGGATATAGTGACGACACTACCTACTACTTCGCAGAAGGCAGTACAGTTACGCTGGTTGTCAGCCGCGGCCGCCCCGCTGTGACTTCCATATCCGTAGCAAGCAAACCTTCGAAGACGACATACCAGGTAGGAGAAAAGCTGAACACCGCCGGACTTACGCTGAAGGTTGTATATGCCGATAAAACAGAAGCAACTGTTACCAAAGGCTTCACCGTGTCCTATGACTTCACCACCGCCGGCAGAAAAACCGTTGCCGTATCCTATGAGCAGAGAAAAACTTCCTTTGCCGTAGAAGTAATTGACAACAGTCCTGTAAAAGCGGAAATAGAATCCATGCCCGACAAACTCCAGTACAGCCCCGGCGATTCACTGGACACTGCCGGACTGAAAGTAAAAGTTACATATGGCAACGGAACCACCAAAACCTTCACATCCGGATTTACCACCAGGTATTCCTTCGGAAAAACAGGAACCAGTCGTGTCACGGTTACTGTGGAAGGGGTATCTGCCCACTTTGATGTGACGGTAGCAGAACGGAAGGTTCGTTCCATTGCATTGGATGCACTGCCCACAAAAACCACCTACACAGCCGGAGACGCTCTGACCACCGCCGGTATGACACTGAAGGTTCAGTATACGGACGGAACCACAGAAACCGTGCGCAGCGGATGGTCAGTGCAGTGTGATTTGTCCTCTGCCGGGAAGAAAACCGTGCATGTATCCTATGGAGGCAAAACCACTACCTTCTCCGTCACCGTGGAAGAAGCAGCAATCACCGGTATTCAGGTGGTCACTATGCCGACGAAACTCAAGTATGTAGTGGGTGAT
>JAFQGY010000065.1 GCA_017415325.1 Clostridia bacterium | reverse complement strand
GCCAAAGACACTCTTGCCGCAGGTCGGCTTGAGCAGGCCGCTGAGCAGGTTGAGCGTGGTGCTCTGACCGCAGCCCGATGGGCCGAGCAAGCCGATCAGCTTGCCGTCCGGAATCTCGAAGGTAAAGTTATCCACAGCCACCACTTCCGTAGGATCCTTTTTATTGCGGCTGGGGAATTTTTTTGTCAGATTCTGCAGTACAACTTTCATGTCATTCACATTCCTTTGCGTTTCTTCGAACCAAAGTCCGGTATATACCGATGAAAAAATTATAACACAATTCCATCGGATGTGCAAGGATATATAAGGAAGATTTTGGCTTTTCCGCACCTTTCCGCAAAAAACCTCCCGGACACAGGGTCAGAGAGGCTTGTATATCTGTTCAGCTGTCCGTCTGCACATCACTGCAGATAGGCGATCAGTTCATCCAGATGCGTAATCAGTTTTCCCAGATCCTGCAGAATGACACCCAGAATCGAGAAAAACCGCCGGACGGGTCTGTCTTCCGCCGCTTGCAGAATACCGGTATACGGCGTGAATTCTTCCGTCACGGATACCGTGAAAACCGCATGTGCCGCCGGGTGGTCGGAAAGGCTCACACCGTCCTCACCGCAGATATACTCATACGAAAAGGATGTCGGTTCCAGATCCACACCGCCGCCGTCCCGGTACAGGAATTTTTCAATGGAATCCCACTTTTCCGCCGAACCTTCCCATGCGGAAAAATCCGTACAGTCGCCATGGTTGTACAGCTGGATCCACACATCCGTCAGGCCGCAGGGTTCCATCAGATTGGCAAGCAGCCCGGAATCGTTTCCGTGATGCACAGAGGTATTGAAATCTCCGGTAACAATCACAGGACGACCGGCAGAATTTTCCAGAATCATCTCCGCCAGCTGCCGGTACTGAACTTCCCTCGCCGCCACGGATCCTGCATCTCCATAGGCATCGGCATGGATGTCGTACAGATCCAGATACACCCCGTTTCCCAGATCCACCACGGTGTACAGGATCCCCTTGGGCGTCATGGAATCCGCTCCGTCATCGATCACCCCGTATGCCGTCTCCCAGGCTTCTCTGGTTTCGTTGTACAGGGGGTATACAGACCACAGGTTCATCCCGTCCCCGCCCGGAACCCCGCCGGAATGGATGGTGGTATACGGGTATCCCGACAGTCCGGCAGCAAGAGCCGTATGGTATCCGAAATCCTCCTGCACAGCGATGATATCATATCCCCGTTCCTCAAGGATCTCACCGATCTGCTTCTGGTTGGCTTCCACATCCTCCGCCCCATTCCCGAACAGCTTCGGCAGTCCCGCCACATTGTAATTGAGAATGGAGATTTCCATACGCTCCGGCTGTGCATATACGGGAAGAGTACCGATAAACATCCACGCTGCCAGAAATCCCGGCATAATTCTAATTTTTCTCATGATTCCACAGCCCGGAGCTGATACACCGTATTGGGCTGCAGTGTCAGTGTACACGGAAATCGCAGTGTATCCGCTTTTTTGTTATCACATAGTTTGCTCACAATGTATGAGTCAAATATTCCTTCCGTATCAATATGCACTTCTTTTTCTTCCGCATCCGCACGATCTGTGTAATAGGCGATCATGATACCTTTTTTCTCTCCGTCCGTTGCCGCTGCCGCATACAGTTCCGGATCGTCCGTTTCGGAAAGCACTTCCGTTCCCAGTTTGTACAGCTCGTTCCAGCCGCAGAATACATGGTACCCTTTGATGGGCCGCATGGTATAATAATCGAATATTCCATTGAAGATAGACGGCCGGGCATCGTAATACATCAGCATATCAACCGATGTTTTCTGTCCTTCGCACAGGAATGCCGCATCAAACGCCGCGCCCTTCATGCTGATGATGGTTTCCACGGTACGGGTGAAGGCCTCTCCCTGGAAGCTCTCGCAGTAGTTCCATTCGTTCAGAATACTCTCTGCCTGTTCCTGCCCTGCTGCATCCAGCCGTCTGCGGAATTCCTCTGCGTCTGCGGTCAGCTTATGGGGATCGGTGGTGTACAGATGCCAGGAGAAAAAGTCCAGCTTCAGATTCCGCTTTTGCAGGATCGCCAGAAGGTAATCCATCATCCAGAAGCTGTAGGAACCGCCCAGAGCCGGGCCGCCGATTTTCAGTTCCGGGAAACATGCTTTCAGATGGGCGAATACCGTGCAGAAGAAATCACAGAACTCTGCCGTGGAACCCACCCAGCACTGGGGCTGCACATCCGGTTCGTTCCAGATTTCCCAGTAGGGCATATCCCAGTGGTATCCGTCTGCCCAGCCTTCGGTATAGTGCCGGATGATGTGTTCACAGATCACTGCCCATTTCTGAAAATCCTTGGGCGGGTAAATATTGTATTTCTTCACCGTATGCTCGATCCGCTGGCCAAGACGGTAGAAAATCTTCGTGCCGGTTTCCAAGGTGCGGGCAAGATATGCATCGGTAACGGCAAAGTCATAGGAATCGGGATGATACGGATTGGCATCAAAATCCCGGAAAATGGCGGTGATATCCACACAGTGCTCCACGCCGTATTCCTCACAGTAGGAGGCATCATGGTTTCTGGCATAGGGAAAACCTGCCGCCCTATAGGTTTCAAAATTGCTCTGCCGGCCTTCCACCACACCGTTGTTGACGGCATGCATGGGCTTGATGGGGCCTTTTTTCTCCGTAAAGTCGATATGGATCCGGGACATGACAAACCCTCCGATTGATTCAATTTGCCTGAAAAAGTATCTGTTTCCATTATACAGCAGGATTCCGCCGAAGAAAAGCCGCTATTTGTGAATTCTGCAGAAAATGTGAAATTACAGGGAGGAAAAAAATTCCCGCCCTTGCATTCCCGGGGGATTTGTGATATACTGCTATTTGTGAAAATTTGTCAAATCTGCAAGGAGACACCACCGTGCCCAAAAGTATCTTCGCCCCAACGGACATGACCGTCGGCACCCCCTGGAAAAGTATTCTCACCTTCACCTTCCCCATGCTGATCGGCAATATCGCCCAGCAGCTGTACAATACGGTGGACACCATCGTAGTGGGTCGGTATGTGGGTGACAATGCCCTTTCCGCCGTGGGAAGTGCCGGTCCCATCATCAACATGCTTCTGGTTCTGTTCATCGGCATTTCCGCCGGTGCCAGCATCATGGTATCCCAGTATTACGGTGCCCGGAACCGGGAAAGCCTGTCCTGGACCATCGGCAACTGTATCACTGTAACCGCCCTCTGCTGTCTGTTCCTGATCCTGGTTGCCACGCCCTTTATCCGCCCCATGCTGGTGATGCTGAATACCCCGCCCTCCATCATCGACTGGTGTACCGACTATCTGACCATCTGTCTCGTGGGCATTGCCGGACTTGCCTACTATAACATTCTCAGCGGGATCATCCGCGGGATGGGGGACTCCGTATCCGCACTGATCTATCTGCTGGTGGCCACCGTCATGAACATCATTCTGGACATTGCTTTTGTGGCAGGTCTGAAAATGGGTGTTGCCGGTGTAGCGCTGGCTACCGTTATCTCCCAGATTACTTCTTCTGCCCTGTGTCTCCTGAAGCTGGCACGGATGCAGCAGTATTTTGACTTCAAGCTGAAATACTTCAAGCCTGTGGGACAGTATGTGAAAACCCTGGTACGTCTTGGTCTGCCTTCCGGTCTGACCCAGGCCATCTTCTCCTCCGCCATGATTATTGTACAGTCCCTGACCAACCAGTTCGGGGAACAGTTTATTGCCGCCAATGTAGTCGTCATGCGTGTGGACGGATTCGCCATGATGCCCAACTTCTCCTTCGGTACTGCCCTGACCACCTATGCAGGTCAGAACGTGGGTGCCGGACTGTATGACCGGGTTACCAAGGGCGCCAAGCAGGGAACGCTGATGGCTGTGGGTACCTCCACCGTCATCACACTGGCCATTCTGCTGTTCGGCAAAGGCCTGATGGGTATCTTCACCGAAACCGCATCCCTTGTGGATCTGAGCTATAATCTGATGAAAATCCTGGCTGTAGGCTATATTGCCATGGCCGTGACCCAGAGCCTTTCCGGGATCATGCGCGGTGCCGGAGATACCGTTACCCCCATGTGGATTTCTCTGATCACCACCGTTGCCATCCGTGTGCCCGTTGCCTATGGGATCTCCTGGCTGACCACCACACCCGAACTGCCCCACGGTCAGAGTATCTGTATCCAGATTTCTCTGCTGTGCTCCTGGGTCATCGGCGCTGTGCTGACCACCATCTTCTATGCCAGAGGCAAGTGGAAGACCAAAGCCATCAAACAGTAAATCCATCCGAAATGCAGGTATTCCCTTTCCCGGGCAGCCTGCATTTTCTGCTATATGTACAAAATAGGGAGGTATTTTTATGAAAATCGGACAACTGAACGCACCTGCATCCGGCATTGGCTGTACCCTCCGTTTCCACAGGGGCGGCGGAAAACTCCTCTGCGAACCGGAAAAAACCGCTGCCGGAATGTACCGCTGGAGCTGGACGGATACCATGCTCACCGATGTGGAACTGCATATGACATTCGAAAAGAAAGTCTTTGCCGCATCCATCCGGCTGGAAATCAAGGGAGCGCTGACCTGTGCACAGATTTTCGTTCCTGCCGAAACCGGTGAAAAGGCTGTGGGAATCCATCGTGCTGAAACAGGAAACACTTTTACCGGTACCGTGGTAATTCCCGTTGGTACAGTATCGGACACCTTCATCCTCCGTCTCACCCCTGCCCTGACCCATCTGGAACTGCCGGAACCCGCCGTGATCGGTATGGTACCGGACGAGCCGCTGCTGTACCCTACACCGGATACCGTACAGTGGGGAGAAGGAAAACTGCCGCTGGAAATGCTGGATGCCGCTGCCGCCGAAGAACATCCGGACTGTGTGTTTGCGCTATCCTACTACAAAGAACGGCTGGCGGAAACGGTGAAGCTGTATACCATCCCTGCCGCATGGATGCGCACTGTTCCCGCCCCCAAGCCTGCTGCAGCGGGATCTGCTGTGGTAAAAATCTGTCATGCGGAGGACATTGTTCCCGACGGATACCGGCTGAATGTCACCGACACGGGCGCTGTTCTGGAAGCATCCAACCGGCTGGGACTGCTGTACGCCATCGAGCGGATGATGGAAATGACCACCGCAGACGGCGCGCCCTGCTGTGTGGTGGAAGACAAACCCTACAAGGAAATGCGTGGATTCCACTTCGGTCTGCCGCCGAGAGAAGAGATTCCCTTCCTGAAAAATCTGCTGAAAACCATCCTGATTCCCTATCACTACAACCAGCTCATCATGGAATTTGCCGGGGGCATGCGGTTTCTCTCCCATCCGGAAATCAGCGAAGCATGGCTGGAAGGCAACCGGAAATCCCGGGCGGGTGAAATTCCCACCTTCCCTCATGGTTCCATGAACAGCGGCGGGGAACTGCTGGAACAGGACGAAGTACGTCAGTTCTGCGACTACGCCAGAGAACTGGGCTTTGAGCTGATCCCGGAAGTACAGTCCTTCGGGCATGTGCAGTACATCACCTACGCCCACCCGGACATTGCCGAAACGGACGAAAGTGTCAGCGAACGGCAGATGGACACCCGGAACACCGACCAGCCGCCGAGCACCTACTACCACCATTCCTACTGTCCCCAGAATCCGAAAAGCTACGCCATCATCTATGACCTGATCGACGAAATTGTGGATGTGGTCCGTCCGCCCCGATTTGTCCATATGGGACATGACGAAATCTACCAGATGGGCCTGTGTCCGAAATGCAGGGATGTGCCGCATGACCAGCTGTATGAGATGCATGTGACCGCACTGCACAGCTACCTGGCCAAAAAGGGACTGAGGATGATGCTCTGGGCAGATATGCTGCAGCCTACGGAACGGTACAAGAGCTGGCCTGCCATCGAACGGCTGCCCCGGGACATCGTTCTGCTGGACTTCATCTGGTATTTCCACTTTGATCTGGATATGGAAGACCATCTGCTGCCCTATGGCTACGATGTGATGATGGGGAATCTGTATTCCAGCCATTACCCCCGGTATGAAAGCCGTGCTGCCAAAGACCGGATGATTGGGGGACAGGTATCCACATGGTGCCGGATGGATGAATATACCCTGGCAAAGAAGGGTAAGCTCTATGACCTGCTGTACACCGGGGAAATGCTCTGGTCGCCCACTTACCGGGAAGACGCCAGAGAAGCCTATGCCCACATTCCGGCCGGAAGAATCCCCACCCTCCGGGACAGAATCCGGGGACTGGGAGATATTGCCCGGGAATACCGTATGCTGGATCAGCCGGAAACTGCCGGACGGGTACCCTCAGCCCTGCGGGAAGCCTGCATGATAATGGAACGCCCCCCCTGTCTGCTGTCTGCGCCTGTTACCGTACATATCCATGAACAGGCCGATGCCCTGCGGTTCCTGCACACCACCCTGCGGGAAGAAAAACGGATCGCATGGGAACCGCTGACGGTGGTGGGAACTTACACGGTACAGTACAGCGACGGTACGGAAGAGGTCATTCCGGTGGAATACGACGGAAACATCCGGTGCTGGCGTGACCGTTTTGCCTCCCCGAAACCGGCGCAGTATTACCGGCATCAGGGATATGTCTGCACCTGGACGGCGGATCCGGTTCTGCGTGCTAAAACGGAGGACGGTGAGGATGTGGTTGTGATGGGCTTTGAATGGAAAAATCCCCATCCGGACAAGAGAATCGAAACCGTGGTGTGCCGGGAAACGGAAACCAGTGCCGCCGGACTTGTGCTGTGCGGTGTGGATATGGTTACCTATGTAAAAAAGTAAACAGACGGAAAAATGCCCCTGACCGGAGAAAATCCAGCCGGGGGCGTTTTGCATTGCCGTATGCCGTTATGCTTCGTACCGATACAGCTTCATCTGTCCGGGAGCCAGCCAGTCCCCGCCGATGCATTCCGTATCCGTTTCGGAATAGTGGGCGTCCCATGCGTTGGTCTTCATGTCTACGCAGTTGTGTTTCCAGTCAAACCGCTGGAGTTTTGTGGTTCCCTTGGGCACATGGATCTTGAACATGCCGCTTTCGGTGGTGGTATTGTTGACCACTGCCATATACCGTCCGCCGTCCTTTTCAAAGAAGCTCACCACGCCGGGCAGACCATGGTCACAGGTCACGTCCAGAATCACATCGTTTGTTTCACCGGGTTTGAACAGCTCATATCCGCCGAAGGATTTGCCGATGTGGTAGGTGGAAATATGCTTGGCGCTGTTGAAAAAGTCCCCGAACTGGTGCAGGAAATGGCGGTTGACCCGGGACAGGGCCTGGAAAGTGGGCGTCCGTTCCCCGAATTCGTCGATGGGGGGCAGACGGTAGTTGGACACAGGGGTCCGTTCGTAAATGAAGAACCACAGAATCCCCTTCATCCCGGAGGCAACAGCGGTGTTCAGCTGCCAGCGCAGGTCGTCTTCACTGGGACAGCGGTACCGGAAATGCCCAACGGACAGCAGTGTGGTCCAGGGGATGATCCCGGTGGCGTCGGCAGCTTCCATGAACTTCCGCAGATTGGTGAAATAGGTGTGGGTACCGGCTTCTTCCGGGTTCATCTGGGCGTAGCAGTCATAGCACAGCACCTTCAGATCGGCGGTATCGGCCATGTGCTGTGCCCATTCGGTAAAGCTGGGGAACTTCAGCAAGGTCTTTTCCTGTCCTTCCCAGTACGGCAGGAAATTCAGATGGGGCAGCAGATGAGGAGCCACATCCAACTGCATTTTATGTGCCATGGTG
>JAFQGY010000064.1 GCA_017415325.1 Clostridia bacterium | reverse complement strand
TATTGACACAAATTCCAAGATTACCTGTCATGTAACAGAATCCGAAACCAATACAGCTCTGGAAGGTGCGAAAGTGACATTGGTATCGGAGCGGGAAGATGGCAGTACCATTACGTATGACAATATCTTCGAAACAGATTCGTTTGGGCATATTTATGACTATTTCCAGTCGGAGTATGCATTCCATAAAGCAATTATCGAAGCAGAGGGATATTCTACGAAAACGATTGAAATTAAGCAGGGTGTAAATCTGGAACTTGAAGGATATCATTATTGTCTTGGTGAAATTTCATTAGAACTGGAAAAAGTTAACCCCATCGCCTCCGGCAAATGCGGGGACAACCTCACATGGACTCTGGATGAAGCCGGAACCCTGACAATCAGCGGGATTGGAGATATGTGGGATTTTGGCTATGAAAAGGGGCCATGGTATTCATATAATGAACAAATTAATAAAATTATCATTGATGATAATGTAACCTCAATTGGTAGTGGTGCTTTTAATGGATGTAGTAGATTTAAGAGTATAGAGATTTCGTCTGGCATTACATCAATTGGGTGGAGAGCTTTTTATGATTGTGAAAATGTTACAGATGTGAATATAACATCAGATATCACGTCAATTGATTGGGAAACTTTTTATGGATGTAGTGGGATGAAGTCAATAAACATTCCATCAAGTGTTACATCAATTGGAAATGGAGCATTTCATGGATGTAGTAATCTAGTTTCAATTAATATTCCCGGAAAAGTTAAAACAATTGGAGACAATGCATTTGTAGGATGTAGTAGATTAAGTACTATAAAGATACCTGCAGATGCTACCTCTATTGGACATTATGCTTTTGCATGGTGTAGTGGATTGAAGTCAATAGAAATTCCATCAAGTATTATATCCATAAAAAACGATGCGTTCCGTGGATGTAGCGGTCTGACTTCTATAAAAATTCCATCAAGTATTACATCTATTGAAGATTCAGTGTTCGCTGAATGTAGTGGATTGACTACAATAGAAATACCGGAAAGTGTTAAAACTATAGGAAACGGTGCATTTTCTGGATGCAGCGGGTTAACATATATAGATATACCTGAAAGTGTTGAATCAATTGGGGGTTCTGCGTTTAATGGGTGTAGTAGTTTGACTGAAATTGGACTTCCTTTAGGTATAACATCAATTGAAGGCAGTACTTTTTATGGATGTGAAAAATTGAAAAATATCATACTACCATATAGTATTACAAAGATAGGAAGAAGTGCTTTTTATGGATGTGTGGAGCTGGAAGATATAGTACTCCCGCCGAATGTAACAGAAATTGGAGAGGAGGCATTTTATGAATGCGAAAAATTAATAACTATAGAGATACCTTCATGTGTGAGCAAAATTGAAGCAGGTACATTTGATGGATGTAGTGGAATGACCAGCATAATAATTCCATCAACTGTTGTATCAATTGAGGATGCATTTGGACGTTGTTATTTGAGCGATGTGTATTACACAGGGTCGGAAGAACAATGGAAATTAATTACAATTGATATTGATAAAGAGAGTTGGTTTTATAAATATACCACAATCCACTACAACTATGTCCCATAAACTCCACCAACGAAAACAGGCCTACTCCAACAGGGTACCGCCTGTTTTCTTCATCCATACAATATTCACAAAAACCACTGGATTTCCCCCCGCCCATATGCTATACTATTCTCAAAAGAACCATATCAGGGAAGTGATACATCATGGATAACGCCAAATTCCTGTTCCAGAATCCACGGGAAGAAAAAACCGAAGAAGCATGGGAAGCCATGGATATGTTCGCCAGCTATCGGGAACTGCTGGAACTGGATCACCTGCACAACGCCGCCATCCGGGAGCTGCAGATCAAGCTGGAGACCCTCAACGATGAGTTCAAAATCAAGTTTGAGCGCAGTCCCATCCACCACATCGAAAGCCGCCTGAAATCCAAGGCAAGCATCGTTAAAAAGCTCATGGACAGAGGAGAAGCCGTGTCGCTGGAATCCGCCAGACAGAGCATCAACGACATTGCCGGCGTCCGGGTGGTCTGCTGCTACATCGACGACGTGTACAGCGTGGCGGATATGCTTCTGCGGCAGTCGGATATCCGGCTTGTGAAGCGGCAGGACTATATCCAGACGCCCAACTACAACGGATACCGCAGTCTCCATCTGGACATTCAGGTACCCATCTACCTTTCCGAACGGACGGAATACGTGTCGGTGGAAGTGCAGCTGCGGACGGTGGCCATGGACTTCTGGGCGTCTCTGGAACACGATCTGCGGTACAAATCCGGGAAGCATCCGCCGGAAGAAATCTCCGAAGAACTGCTGGCCTGCTCCCACGAGATTGCCGAACTGGACAGACGGATGCAGGATATGTACAAGCGGATACAGGCGCTTTGAAAAGTAAGAAATAAGAAGTAAGAGATAAGAAATATGACGGAAGGGGGGAGTGTTTTGCGTAGAATTCTTGTGGGACTGGCGGCGGTGGTGCTGCTGTTCATCGGATGTGAAAAGGAAGAGGAGCCGGTGAGACAGCTGTTCTTTCCGGAATATACCGTGGGGAAGACGGAAGTGACTGCACCGGCCTGGTTTTATCCGGAAACGGGAGATGTGGAGTATCTCTGTCCGGGATGTCCGCACCGGTGTCTGGGGAATGTGGATGACTGTCCGGAGGATGTGCATGGGGATGCGTGTCCGTTCTTTGCGTTTACCAATACAAACGGATGCAGACAGGTCGGTGAAAAGCTGTACTATTTTACGTGTGAGGATGTGTATGGGGAACTCTTTGCCTATGATCTGAAGACCCAAACCCGGGAAAAACTGCTGGACACTGCGCCGGAGACTGTATGGCGTTCCACCTGTCAGCTGCGGGGAGAATATCTGTACCAGTGGGACTCTGTAACCGAAAACAACAGAAATTATAAGGAAAACATCCGGCGGATGCATCTGCCCACCGGGGAAGTCACCGACATGAACGGTCATCCGATTCCGTGGAAGGTGCAGGATGGTACAGGCTACTATCTTCTGACCGATTCCAGCCCATATATTGTATCCGGAATCTACAGCCAGCCGCTGTACAATGCAGGAGAAACCCCGCCGGAGAAAACACTGCTTCTGCATGAAGTGGATCTTGGGTCCTATCCTCTGCTGGAAGAAGACGCCGTATACTGGATCGGTGACAACAAGCTGCGGGACAACCCGGATGTGGTGGTGCATGATCTGTACCGGTTTGACCGGAAAAACCAGGAGATCCGGCTGCTTGTGGAAAATTTCGGCAGCAGTATGCCGGTGGTATACGGGGAATACCTGTATGCGGTGCGGCATGACGAAACCCGCAATGTGCTGATGCAGGTGCATACCACCGACGGAGATCAGAAAATCCTGTATGTGCCGGAGGAAGGATACAGGCTGAAAATGACCACGCTGGAGATTGTGGGAAAGTATCTCATTGCGGATCTGCAGCATGATAACGGAGAAACGCAGGAAAAAATCTGGTTTGATCTGGAAACCGGGGAGAGCCGGAGACGGACATTTCCGTATGGGAAGGGATAACGGAACCGCAGGGGGATGCTATGAAAATCTTTCTATACATGCTGGGACTGCTGTTTCTTCTGACCTCCTGCGGCAGGGAAGAGCCGGAAATTACCCCATGGCCCTATGAACTGGTGGAACTGACACAGAATGCGGGGGAAGACAATGAATTTCGTATACCGGCATGGTTCGATCCCGCTACAGGGGAGACTGCAGCCGTCTGCGGGGAAACATCCCACGGGGAAGACTGTCTGTTTTGGAGCGAAGGGTATTATGATCCCAATTTTATTCCATGGCGGGACACCGTGTTCTGGGGAAAGAAAACCGCAGACGGGTATGTTCTTGCGGCGTACAGCACAGAAAGCGGTACAGAACGTACAGTGTGTAAAATACGCCATCCCGGAAATTTTCAGGTGCTGGGAGACTATCTGTGCGTTGGCAATTCCATGGAGCTGACACACCGCATATACCTGCCGGACTGGCGGGAAGACACATCCCCTGCCGGGAGTATGCCGGACTGGGTGGATGGGGATACGGCCTATTACCTGATCCATGGTGCCCGGGGCAGAGACGGCGGCATTTACCGGCAGAATCTGTATGAAACCGGGGAGCGTCCGCCGGTGAAGGAACTGCTGTTTGCCGATGCCGTTGTCCGGGACTGCCGGTATGACGGGGATGCCGTTTTCTGGACAGGGAACAGTTCTCTGTATGAGGATGGCGTGCATCTGTACCGGTATGACCTGCGTACCCGGGAAAACAAGGTGCTGCTGGCGAATTTTGAGAAATGGGTGTTCCCGGTATCCGGCGACTGGCTGTATTATGCGGACAAAACATCCCTGCAGAAGATCCATAAGGAAACCGGAGAAGTGCGGCTGGCCTGTCAGACAGATTCCATCACCTTAAACACTGGTGCGAACGGGATCCGGGAAGTGGGAGGAACCATCAGTGTACAGGCCCACGACGGAGAAAACACGGGCAGACTGGTGTACTATCCCCGAACGGGAGAAGAGGTATTCTATCCTATAACGGAATAAACAAAACAAAAAGGGCTGCCGATGTGACAGTCCTTTTGCTGTTGTTGATTGTTGATTTTTGTATCGCCGGGGTTTGTTGATTGTTGATTGAAAGATTACGCCTGACTGTTATAAGCCGCAGCCTGAAAAATCAGTCGCTGATGTAGGGCAGCAGTGCAACGTGACGGGCCCGCTTGATGGCGGTGGTCAGCTGTCTCTGGTGCTTGGCGCAGGTACCGGAAATCCGGCGGGGCAGAATCTTGGCTCTTTCGGAAATGCACTTGCGCAGACGAACTACGTCCTTGTAGTCGATTTCGTCGATGCTGTCAGCGCAGAAAGCGCAAACTTTCTTTCTTCTTCTGTTGGTGCGCATAGCCGGTCTTGCGGACTGTGCGGGAGCTGCGTTCTCGGTCTTTTCAGGAGCGGGAGCAGCAGTTTCTTCGGTAACAACTTCAATCTTTTCAGTATCCATTGTGTAGAAATCCTCCTGTTATTGTTGTCTTTTGCCGATGGTTCTGTCCTCAGAAGGGCAGTTCGTCGTCATCGGCGATCTCTTCGAATTTGGGGGCGGGAGCCGCTGCATAACCGCCGTTTGCCGGTGCAGGAGCTGCTGCCGGAGCGGGTGCGGGGCTGCCGTAGGAACCGTAGTTATCGGGCATATAGGACGGAGCCTGACCCATGGCGGGGGCCTGTCCGTATGCGTTCTGGCTGTACATGGCGGCTGCCTGCTGCACGGCCAGGGGGCTTTCGCTCTTGGCGTCTACGAAGAATGCTTCGTCCGCTACGATCTCGGTGGCAAAGCGCTTCATGCCCTGCTGGTCGATCCAGGTTCTTGTCTGGATGGAACCCATTACGCAGATGGAGCTGGCCTTGCGGAAATACCGGGTGATGAACTCAGCGGTCTGGCGCCATGCGGTCACGTTAAAGAAATCTGCCTGAGGTTCTTCCGCACCGGCCTTGGCACCGAACCGTCTGTTGACAGCGATGGTGAAGGAAGTAACGGAAATACCGGAGGGAGTGGTCTTCAGTTCCGGATCGGCTGTGAGACGACCGCCCAGGATTACTTTGTTGAAGTTAAAGTTTGCCATAGTGTTCAGCCTTTCTTCTTCCCGGGATGGGCAGGTGACTTACGCGTTGGCCTTCTTTTCTTCGTGACGGATTACGATGGAGCGCATGATGCCTTCGGTGATGCCGAAGATTCTTTCCAGTTCAGCGGGGAAAGCGGGATCAGCTTCGAAGTTCACCAGAACATAGTAACCTTCCGGCTTATCGTTGATGGGATATGCCAGACGCTTCTTACCCCATTCGGCTACTTCGCCGACGGTTCCGTTTTCTGCGATAAGTGCATTGAACTTATCAACGAGGCCTTTTACGGCTTCTTCAGAAAGATCGGGGTCAATAACATAAAGGGTTTCGTAGGAATTCTTGATCTTTTCCATGTTTGTTTTTACCTCCCTATGGACTTCAGACCGCCCATTTGATGATTTTGAGCGGCAGAGAGACGGGCAGAATTATCCCGTTCGAGGGAATAGTATACCATATTTCCGCCCTTTTGTCAAGCGTTTTGGTGTCCGGATCCTCTGTGCGTATTGCTGATTTTCGCCCGATTCCGGCGGGATTTTTGGATAACTTTGTGTTCCTTCCCGCAGAACGGTTGCAAAAGCCGGCAGGACATGGTATAATACAGAAAAATCTCTCCCAAAGGAGTTTCTGTTATGTCTCTGAACAACTATCCCTGGAAATCCAAAGCCCTGAACATCTTCGCTCCCCATCCGGATCAGGTGGACCGGTTCTGTGAATTCGTGAAGACACAGCTGGTACCGGACGGCATCGACACCATCATGATGATCGTCCGCTACAACTATGTGTTCCAGTCCCATCCCGAATGCCGCGGGAACTTCCCGCTGTCCTATGACGACGTACAGAAGATGGTAAACACCTGTCGGGAATGCGGCATCAACCTGATCCCCAATATGAACCTGATGGGCCACCAGACCGTACAGGACTACAAGGATCCCGACGGCCTGCTGCGGGGACATCCGGAATTTTCCGAAACCCCATTGGACGAAGAACCGGAATACTGCTACAGCCTCTGCCCCAGCCATCCGGAAATCCTGGGCGTGGTCACGGATCTGATGGACGAGCTGATTGATGCTTTCCATCCTACCATGTTCCATATGGGTATGGACGAAATTTTCTACATCGGACAGTGCGAACGCTGTGCAGGGAAGGATCCCGGGGATCTGCTGGCAGGCTGGGTAAACGCTCTGGCGGATCATCTGCTGGCCAAGGGAATCACCCCCATGATGTGGGGTGACCGTCTGCTGAACTCTGAAAAGCTGGGATACGGCCCCTGGGATGCCAGCCGCAACGGTACCTGGACAGCCCTGGAAAAGGTTCGCAAGGAAATCATCATCACCGACTGGCATTATCACAACTGGCACTGGTTCCCCTCTGCCGAAATTTTTGCCGAAGCGGGTCTGAAAGTATATCTCTGTCCTTTCAACGTAGCCGCCAACGCCAAGCTGTTCCTGGACTATGCGAAGGAACACGACCAGGGCAACATTCTCGGCGTGATGGAAACCACGTGGGTGCCGGTGAAGTGGTTCATGGACGGTATGGAAGGCCGGGAGCTGGAAGAAGAAAAGTGGTACAGGGGCGGCACTCCCCATGTGGTGCACTGCTACAACTGGCTCTTCCGGGACGGGGATGTAAAGCTGCCGCCGGAACTGGAAGACGAGGACGAATAAAAATAAGAGATAAGAGGTAAGAAATCAGAAATAATGCTGCTGAAGTTTTTCGTCTGTTATTGACAAGACTGCTGCGCTGTGATAGAATACATACATCCAAATGTGACAATTTCTGAACCGGAAAGGACGAACATTTATGAAACGCAGAATCTCCATTCTTTTGCTTCTTGCGCTCTGCCTGTCCATGACTGCCGGATGCGGCGGGGAAACGGAGGAAACCGATGCCGGAGAAGCCGGTGTGCCTGTGGAAACCGAGCCTGCGGAAACCACGGAAGACACCTCCGCACAGGTGGATGAACTGCCTGCAGATCTGGACTTCGGCGGCGCCACCATCGGGATTGCTTCCTCCGTGAACGTACATTTCCACGGATACATGGATGTGGCGGAATATGATGACACCACCTCTGTGCTGGATCAGTCCATCTACAACCGGAACCGGAATGTGGAAGAACGGCTGAATGTCAAGATTACCGAAATCACGGCGGCTTCCAGTGATGTTACCAACACCTTCAAGAATACCATCACGGCGGGCGATGATTCCTATCAGATTTTCCACGGCGCGGACAGAGTAGTGTTCAACACCGGTCTGGAAGGGTATCTGCTGGATGTAGCCAAGGATATGCCGTATATCGATCTGGAAAAGGAATACTGGTATGCGGACGGTAATGAGGTACTGAATGTAGGCGGCAAACAGCTGGCAGTATTCGGAGAAATGTCTCTGGGTACCTATGACTACTGTCATCTGCTGGCTTTCAATCAGGATCTGATCAGGGAATACAGCCTGACAAGCCCCTGGGACTATTATACTGAGGACAACTGGACCTTTGATTCCTTCGGTACGCTGGTTACTGCCGTATATGATGACCTGGACGGGACCGGTACCATGGACGAAAACGACCGGTACGGCTTCCACACCAGAGGCGGCTTCCAGTTCCCGCTGATGTATACCGCCGCCGGTCTGAGAACTGTGGAAATGAACGCAGACGGGCTTCCGGAATTTACCGCCCCCGCCAATCAGAAGCTGAGCGATGTGTATGACTGGTGTACTTCCATTTTCTATGACGGCAACGCATGGTACAAGCAGAGCTTCGGCAACAACTTCCTGACAGAATCTCCCATGTTTCAGGAAAACAAGATGCTCATCACCGACATGACCTTCTTCTATGTGAGCGCTGTACGGGATATGGACAGCGACTTCGGGATCATTGTATATCCCAAGTACAATGCAGAACAGGAACGGTATTACACCTGGGTGGAAGGCGGCGCGAAAGCCATCGGGATCTCTCTGATTGCCCAGAACAAGGAAGCTGTCGGTGCTGTACTGGAAGCTATGGGTACGGATTCTCTGAAGAATGTGATTCCCACTTATTACGAAATCAACCTGAAAGCCAAGTATTCCAGAGATGAAATGTCTTCTCAGATGTTTGATGTGATCAGAGAAAGCCGGTCTTTTGATCTTGGCGATACTGTATGGTGTGAAACAGTCAGGGAAAAACTCGGCAGCACATTCAACAGCAAGCAGCCTCTGGCCTCTTCTCTTGCCTCCATCCAGAAGGCTGTGGATGCCAAAATTGCTTCTGCCATGGAAGTGCTGGCGGACTGATTTTCGCATGAACATACATTTATAAAATAGAATACACAGAGGGCAGGGAATTCTATCGGCAAACCGTCCATAGAACCCTGCCCTTTTGTGTACTGTTTTTATCCAAATGGTAAATTTGCGAAAAAATGTGAAAAAACACTTGTAAGTCGGCGCAAAATGGTATAAAATATACCTGTCAGCGGGATAACTATGTCCGTCCCGCACGTGAAGTTGTTCCCAAAAAACATCTATATATATCGGAGGATTACACCAATGTCTGTAAAAGTTGCTATTAACGGTTTCGGTCGTATCGGTCGTCTGGCTTTCCGTCAGATGTTCGGCGCTGAAGGCTACGAAGTTGTTGCCATCAACGACCTGACCAGCCCCAAGATGCTGGCTCACCTGCTGAAGTATGACACCGCTCAGGGTCGTTATGACGGTCACACCGTGGAAGCTGACGACGAAGCCGGTACCATCACTGTTGACGGTAAGGTTCTGAAGATCTACGCTGAAAAGAACGCTGCTGACTGCCCCTGGGGCGAACTGGGCGTAGACGTAGTTCTGGAATGCACCGGTTTCTACACCTCTAAGGAAAAGTCCATGGCTCACATCACTGCCGGCGCCAAGAAGGTTGTTATCTCCGCTCCCGCAGGCAACGATCTGAAGACCATCGTTTACTCCGTAAATGAAAAGACCCTGACCGCTGATGACCAGATCATCTCCGCTGCTTCCTGCACCACCAACTGCCTGGCTCCCATGGCAAATGCTCTGAACAAGCTGGCTCCCATCAAGAGCGGTCTGATGAGCACCATCCACGCTTACACCGGCGACCAGATGCTGCTGGACGGTC
>JAFQGY010000063.1 GCA_017415325.1 Clostridia bacterium | reverse complement strand
CCGTGGATACGGGATTCGATGTTGATGACTTCGCCGATTTCGCCGGACTCCTTGATCTGCTTCATAGCCAGAGCGTCCACGTCAAAGCGGCGGTTCTGGTGTACGGAGAAGATTACGCCGTACTTCTTGGAAGCTTCAATCATTCTTTCCAGAGATTCCAGAGACAGAGTCACGGGCTTTTCGGAAATGACATGCTTCCCGGCAGCCATAGCGGCGATGGCGATTTCTTCGTGTACGTCGTTGGGCGTAGCAATGGTCACCATGTCGATGGAAGGATCGGCCAGCAGTTCTTCTCTGGAGTTATAGGCCTTGATCCCGCGGGACCGGGCCAGTTCGGTTTTTGCGGGGTCGATATCGTAAATCCCTGCAAAATTGCACACGTCGCTGGACTGGAGGTGCTTCACGTGGAAGCCGCCGCCCATTCCGCCGTAACCGATAACAGCAGCATTTTTCTTCATAAGTATAGTCTCCGTTTCTCCGCCGGGCCGTTTCCCTGGCAGTATATTGAGAAAGCCCGCCTGTCGGGGCAGTTGTTCAGATTTCGCTCCCTCTCGTGGCATTGCACAAAGGAAAGGGATACGTCTACCTTTATTATAACAAAAATTCCGTATAAGTCAAGGGTGTCGGAGAAGTTTTTTGGACGGATATGCGGATTTTTTTTGCAGGACAAATCCGAAAAAAATACCATACATCCATTGCAATTCCCGTTTCTATACTGTATAATGCATACAACAACTTTTGTTCAGGAGGTCTATATGAAGAACAGATTCACCGCATTGCTTCTTGCTCTCATTCTGACTCTGCCCGCCTTCACATCCTGCGGCAGTGCTCCCGCTTCCGAAACATCTGCCGATACCGCCGCACAAACCGTTGAAACCGCACCGGAAACCACAGATCCGCTGGATGCCCTCGGATCCTATGATTTCGGCGGCAAGCCCTACCGGATCGTAACCTGCGAAGGGTTCTTCTTCTCGCCCTATAACGTAGAGGAAGAAAACGGCGACCTGCTGAACGATACGGCTTACCAGAGAAACCGCGCCATGGAAGAACGGTACAACATTTCCATGGAATACGAAATGCTGCCCGGAAGCTTTACAGAGGCCACCCAGGCCATCACCACATCCGTCACAGCCGGCGACCATGTCTATTCTCTGGGCATCGTGCATCCCTTCGGCGGACTGACGGGCATGATTGCCGGCGGGTACACCTACGACTGGAACAAAGTTCCTCATGTGGATTTCACAAAGGAATGGTGGAACCAGTCTTTCAACAAAGAGCTGATCATCGGCGATATCCTGCCCTGCGCCTCCAGCGACTTCATCTACTTCAACTCCGGCGCCATCTATTTCAACAAGGGTATCCTGACAAACTACAATCTGGAAAGCCCCTACGAACTGGTATACGAAGGCACCTGGACATGGGACAAGCTGTCAGAAATGGCTGCCGCTGCCGCCGCTGATCTGAACGGGGACGGTGTCATGGACAACAGCGACCAGTATGGCTACTCCATCATCAACAACCATCGCATGGTGCCCGTGTCCTACTCCTGCGGACTGATCACTTCCTCCCTGGACGAAAACGGTTATCCGGTGGTATCCAATATGGCATCCGAAAAGGCAGTGGATATCGTGAACAAATACTACAAAATTCTGCATGAAAATGACGGTACATGGCTGGCTTCCGCCGATGAACTGGTTCCCTTCATGGAAGGCCGGGTACTGTTCCTCCACTATGTCACCCAGAACATCAAGGCCCTGCGGGAACTGGAATTCGATTTCGGGATCCTGCCCCAGCCCAAGTTTGATACGGCACAGAAGGAATACTATTCCCTCGCCCAGTCCAATGTCATGGTAATCCCCGCAGACATCGAGGATCCGGATATGGCTGGCGTGATTTCCGAAGCACTGGCCATCTACTCCAACCAGCATGTTCTGCCCGCCCTGTATGAAACCGCCTTCAACTACAAATATCTCCGGGACGAAGATTCCATCGCCATGTTCGACATCATCAAGAATTCTCTGGTGTACGACAAACTGTGGAACTATGCCGAGGGCAACAGCAGCGTATACTTCCTGTCCCAGCTTATGGGCAAGGCATCCACCGATGTGATCTCCTTCTATGAATCCACCCACACAGCTGTCGAAAAGGTCATGGCGGATCTGTATGATGCTGTGCTGAACAAGTGAGGCATGCCATGAGAATACTCCATACCGATATACTCGTCCTGGGTCTGGGTTCTGCCGGATCTGCCGCTGTGTACCGTGCCCTGCAGGGCGGTGCATCGGTGGTGGGTGCGGAACAAATGGCAGGCCCGGGCGGGACATCCACCTACGGCGGTGTCAACAACTGGGAACCGGGGGTCTCTTTTGAGGGGATGCACCGGGAAATTGCCCGCCGGCTGCTGGAACGGGGTGACGCTTTTGTGGGAAAGACCACGGAATATGTCTCCGCCGCCAACCGTTTCGCCACCTCCGACCGTTCCGGGGATCCGTACGAAACCACCCTGAAGCGCTTCGGCGTCCACCCGGACGATATGCGCCGTCTGCACTATGAGCCGGATGCCATGTCGGCGGTGCTGCAGGAGCTGATGGAAGAAGCAGATTCCGGCGGCAGGCTGACACTGTTCTATAACACCCGCTTTGTTTCCCTGGACACCCAGAACCGCCGGATCCGCACCTGTGTACTGGATACCCCGTCGGGACCGGTAACCGTATGTCCGAAACAGGTCATCGACTGCACAGGGGATCTTCTGCCTGCCCGCATGGCCGGATGTACCTGTGTCATCGGGGAAGACGCCCGGGAAACCTATGGGGAAGAAGCCGCTCCCGACGGGGCCACCCGGTTTCTCAACGGTCTGACCCAGTGTTTCCGGATCACCGAAACAGGCGTGGACATGCCGGGGGTACCGGAAGAATACAATGATGTGGATCTGACCGGATGGGTGGAGCACATGAACCGCACCATGGGGCCGGTAAGCTGCTTCAACGTGTATCCCAGAGGCGGGATCTACGTGAATATGCTGCCAACCGGGGAGGGGGATCTGTACCTGCAGTACGACCTGCCCGTTCTGAAGCATATCTGCGAAGCCAGAGCATACCGGTATGTGCAGTGGCTGGCGGAAAAGGGATACCTGCGGGGATGGGAGATCACCCATATGTTCCCGCTGCTGGGGCTCAGAGAAAGCTGGCGGCTTGTTGGCAGATACGTGCTGACCATCGAGGACATCTACAACGGATTCGCTCCCTCCCTCGGAACAGAACACACCGTTGCCATAGCGGATCATCCGGCAGACACCCACGGACGGGGTAGCCGCTGCAAGGACACCTACCCGGGGTACGGGATCCCCTACGAATGCCTGCTTCCCAAAGAAATTGACAATCTGCTGGTGGCCTGCCGGGGTTCTTCCTTCACCCATCTGGCGGCGTCCAGCACACGACTCTCCCGCACCATGCTGCAGCTGGGAGAAGCGGCGGGGACTGCGGCAGCCATGTGCATCCAGGACGGATATGATCCGGCAGATGTGGATGTGACTGCCCTGCGGAAGCTGCGTGGAATTGAATAAATCGGACAAAATGAAAAATGCTCTGCAAAGTTACGGCTCTGCGGAGCATCTTTTTGTTCAGTTCTGTCCCGCCCGGTTCAGGAGTGGTCTGAAAGCCTCTGCATCCGGGGCGGTATATACCCGTTCGGTTCCCGCTTCCGGCAGCATGTGCAGTTCCGTTAAAGATACGGAATCTTTCTGCATATGGAGTGTCACAGACTGCATCCCGTCCTCCTCGGGGGTATCCAGCACATACACCGGATCAGACACAGTCGGAGAAGAAACCACCTGATACAGAATGCCGTTTATGGTAAATACCGGAGTTTCATTCGGCGGCGGGGGCAGGGTTACGGTAAGTGTGACTGTCCCGGCGGGGGTACCGGATTCCTGCATGGTTACGGAAAATGTGGTATTCCCGCAGGAGGTGAATATGAGCAGCATCAGAAGTGAATATAATAATTTTCTCATCGCATCCTCCCTCACTGAGACACCCGGATCGATACACTGTCAATCACAGGCTGGATGTACTCCTCAAAGTACCCGGCAGGATCATCGGAAAAAGTAAGAAAATACACATGGAACCAGAACAGTTCCGTTCCCACCTTCACCGGGTATTCACAGTGATGCCAGATCACGCCCAGTCTGTCCATGGAACTGCCGGTTTCTTCCCAGAAGCGGTAGGACTGTCCGGACGGGGTCGTGCTTTCTGCCCAGTCCATGCTCTCCCTGTCCGTTTCGGGGGTACGATACAGAAACGAATAGAATTCCATCCGTTTGGTGGAGTAAATCCCGGCTTCCGCTCTGGGAATATCCTGCGCCGTGGTAACCGTCAGTTCCCAGGAATCCGGTAAGTCCATAGTGATCCCGCAGCCGTATTCGATCTCGCCCATGTCCTCCTCTGCCAGATAGTACCCGCCTTCCGGATCCATCGCCATGTCGCCGAACCGGGAAACTGCAACTTCCGCCGGTGAAAAGGACGGCTCCGGCACAATCACTTCCCGTACCGGGTTATCGATTCCATCGTCCTGTCCGTCTGAAAGGATCTCTGCGGGGGGTACTTCTTCTACGTGAGCAGCGAGCGGGGGCAGCTCTTCCGGCGGAGCAGTCCGGGGCGGCATCTCCGTCAGATT
>JAFQGY010000062.1 GCA_017415325.1 Clostridia bacterium | reverse complement strand
TGCCCCAACGCACGGTGCAATACAGCGTAGTTACGCATGTGCCATCCACGCCATCCATAATGTGTCCTTCCACGTAAACGAAGGGGAAGTGGTGACCCTGATCGGGGCAAACGGTGCCGGGAAGAGTACCATTCTGAAAACCGTATCCGGACTGCTGCGGAGCAAAACCGGGGATGTACAGTTCGCCGGCCACAGCATCGCCCAGACCGCCCCCCACAAGATCGTGGAAGAAGGCCTTGCCCATGTACCGGAAGGACGCCGGATTTTCCAGCAGATGACGGTGGAAGAAAATCTGGAAATGGGCGCCTACACCCAGCCCAAATCCGGTATTCCCGCCGATCTGGAAATGGTATTCGAGCAGTTCCCCCGTCTGAAGGAACGCCGCCGTCAGATCGCAGGAACCCTGTCCGGCGGAGAACAGCAGATGCTTGCCATGGGGAGAGCCCTCATGAGCCATCCCAAGCTGCTGCTGCTGGACGAACCCTCCATGGGTCTGGCGCCGATTCTGATCGAGCAGATTTTTGAGATCATCCGTGCCCTCCACAAAGCCGGAACCACTATCCTGCTGGTGGAACAGAATGCCCAGATGGCCCTTTCCGTGGCTGACCGGGCATATGTACTGGAAACCGGGGAAATTACCCTGTCCGGTACCGGGGATGAGCTGATCCATTCCGACGAAATCCGCAAGGCTTACCTGGGCGGCTGATCGTCCGGCAAAGCAAAATAAAAGAAAGCTGCCTGCTTCCGGGAGAAATCCCATGAACGGACAGCTTTTTTGCGTGGAACAATTGACTTTTGGGGATGGCTGTGCTACACTGAACCCATAATACACCAAAAGGAGACACCACCATGATCACAATGCCGAAACGCTTCGGGATGTTTGTCCACTGGGGGCCTTATGCCATTCCCGCATGGCACGAACAGATCCGGATGCGCAAAGGAATTTCCCGGGCGGAATATGCCCGGATGGCGTCCGGATTTGCACCGGAAAAATACGACCCGGAAGCCTGGGTGAAGCTGGCAAAGGATGCGGGCATGGAGTACATCTGCTTCACCACCAAGCACCATGACGGCTTCTGTATGTGGAATACAAAACAGACAGATTTCAATATTGTGAAAACCAGCGGCAGAGACATCCTGAAGGAGCTGTCCGAAGCCTGCCGGAAACACGGGGTTGCCCTGTCACTGTATTATTCCATCCCGGACTGGAATCACCCCTGTGCATATAACAGCCTGTCCACCCATCAGTGCGTTCCGGAAGAAGGAGACACACCCGACGCCGAAGCCTACCGGGACTATGTCAGAGCGCAGGTACAGGAACTGCTGACCGGATACGGCCCCATTTACACGTGGTTCTGGGACATCCCGCCGAAGATTGATGATCCGTCCATGAACGAATATGTCCGCTCCCTGCAGCCGGATATCCTCATCAATGACCGCGGCTGGTCGGAAGGGGATTTTTCCACCCCGGAAAGAAGTGTACCCGACGGAGACACCTTCCCAAGATACACCGAAGCCTGTCAGTCTGTGGGACAGTACAGCTGGGGATACCGGGAATATGAGGATTACTTCACTCCGGCATTTCTGGCACGGAGTATGGACAAAATCTTCCTGATGGGCGGCAGCTATCTGCTGAATGTGGGGCCGGACAGGGATGGTGTGATCCCGGAAAAATCCAGAGAAATCGTGGAGACGGTGGGGAAATGGTACTGTTCCGTGAAGGAAGCCTTTGTCTCCGGTGCCGAACCCTGTACGGAGATTGCCTCCGGTGCCCTGTGGGTGTCGAAAACGGAGAATACATACTATCTGCACACCAAAGCGCCCCTTATCAGCAGCGGCCTGTCTCTGGCACCGTTTGACAGACTGCCGGAATCCGCCGTACTGCTGAACACCGGGGAATCCGTCGAATGTGTGGTGGAAACCTATCCGGAAGACTACACCGGTACCTACGGTGTGAACCGTGCGCCTGTACTGCGCCTGCGGAATATCCCGGAACCCGGCGACGGTATGCCCCAGATCATCCGTGTGACATTCTGAAAAAACTAAAAAACTGTGAATCCCGAAACACCAAGCTGGTAGCCGGATTCGAACCGGCGACCTGTTGATTACGAATCAACTGCTCTACCAACTGAGCCATACCAGCGTGAATATGGGATTCACAGCTTTTTTATTATACAACATTTCCGGATGCTTGTCAAGGGTATTTACGAAAAATTTCAGAATACACAGAATACACGGAAGCGGGGAATTCGGTGAAATCCTGCAGAATCATGTTGATTTATTCATATTCGCAGGGTATAATAATACTGAGAAAAACTGCCCATGTACGACGCATATGCAGAAAAGAGGTGCCTATGGAACGAATCATCAAGCGGGTCAGCAAGGAAAATTATTATCTGGATATCGCCCAGACCGTGTCGGAGCGGAGTACCTGTCTCCGGAAACGGTACGGCGCCATCATTGTCAAAAATGACAGCATCATTTCCACCGGCTACAACGGTGCTCCCAGAGGACGGGCCAACTGCAACGAAATCGGTTCCTGTATGCGGGAAAAACTGCAGATTCCCCGGGGGGAACGGTATGAGCTTTGCCGCAGCGTCCATTCCGAAGCCAACGCCATCATTGCGGCTCCCCGGGAAAACATGCTGGGTGCGACCCTGTATATGTGCTGTACAGATCCGGACGACGGTCATGTCATCGGCGGCACCAACTCCTGCATGATGTGCAAGAAGCTGATTATCAACGCCGGAATCTCCACTGTCATCATCCGGGAAACCGCCGATACATACACCGTGATCGACACAAACTCCTGGATTGAGGATGACGACAGTCTGTCCGGCACCATGGGTTACTGATATATTATTATAGAAAGAAGCGAAGAAGATGAAAAAAACGCTCTGCTGTGTACTGGCGGCTCTTGTTCTGACCGGCTGCAGCGCCAATCTGGTGAATCTGGAGTATAAAGAAGGCCAGCTGATCAACAAGCGGCTGAAACTTGCCTACAACGCCGCCCCTACCAATTACGAACCTGTGTCTGTGGGAAATCCCTACGGATATTATAAGGATATGGACATGACCCTGTATGAAATTGCAGGTCTTGATCCCAAGGAGTGGCTTACCCAGGAATACGCCGGAAGCGCTACCACGATTTTCTACAGTGACGACCAGACCCTGCCCACCCTGACGGAGATGTCACCCAACAAAATCCATATCTGTACAGGAGAAACCATCACATACGGCGTGGCTTCCGTGGAAGATTCTGCCGTGGTGGGACAGCTGGTGGATCTGTACATGAACGGTGAAGCGGTGGAATGGCCCATGCTGGATTCGCTGGATACCTATGAGCTGAAATTCGTTTCCGTCACCCATCCCCACCTGTATTACAATCTGACCTATTACGAATACGAAGAAGGCATCTACATCTACGACCGGAACAGCAAGCGCTGCGTGGAAATCGGCGATCTGCTGGAAAACTGGATCGAAAACAGCTGGGAAGGCTGAACGATATGAACTCTGTACTGGAAGAAACTCTGCAGAAAAATGCAGGGGAAGAACCGAAGAAAACCGAAATTCTGTTTGTCTGCACCGGGAATACCTGCCGTTCTCCCATGGCGGCTGCGCTGTATAACGCCAAGTATGCCGATGGGGAGTCTTTTGCAGTGTCGGCGGGGCTTGCAGCGGACGGCAGCGGCATCTCCCGGAACGCTGTTCTGGCTCTGCTTTCCAGGGGCATCCGTTCCACCGAAGGAAATGACTATCTTTCCCATGTGTCCCATACGGTGACGGAAGCGGATCTGGAAAAAGCGGATCTGGTTGTGGGCATCACAGGCCGGCATGCCATGCAGCTGATGTTTGCGTATCCGGCTTATGCATCGAAAATTACGGCACTGCCAAAGGACATCGGCGATCCCTACGGCGGTGATGAAGCGGTGTACGAAGCCTGTCTGGCACAGATTGACGAAGCACTGGCGGCGATGTTTCTGCCTGCGGAGGACGAAAATGGATACGTTTGACATTGCTCCTTACACGGAAAAAGTGCTGGCGGATGTTGTGGCCATCGAGCGGGAATCCTTCTCTACCCCCTGGACGTCAGAAAGTCTCAGGCAGGTAGGGGAAATGGAGAACAGCATTTTTCTCACCGTAACGGAAGGGAATACCGCAGTGGGGTTCGGCTGTATCCTGCTGGCGGCGGGCGAGGGAGAACTGGTGGACATTGCCGTGTCTCCTGCATACCGGAAGCTGGGACTGGGACAGAGGCTCATGACGGCACTGCTGACGGAAGCGGCAGACCGGAGAACAGAGCAGATTTTTCTGGAAGTACGTCAGTCCAATACCCCTGCCAGAAATCTGTATGAAAAAAACGGATTCACAGCCATCGGTCTGCGGAAGAAATATTACAAAGAGCCGGTGGAGGACGCTGTGCTGATGCAGTGCCGTCTGACACCACAGTAAAAGGAAAATCATCATGCTTATTTTTGCTATAGAAAGTTCCTGTGACGAAACGGCGGCGGCCATACTGGAAGCTACGGAAACGGAAAACGGACACAGCCTGAAGCTCCTTTCCAACATCGTTTCCTCCCAGATTGCCATTCATGCCCTGTACGGCGGGGTGGTGCCGGAGATTGCCAGCCGTGCCCATGCGGAAGCGATTTCCAAAGTGGCCTCCGACGCCTTTGCGGAAGCGGGATGCCGGCCGGAAGACATAGATGCGGTTGCCGTGACCTATGCGCCGGGGCTCATCGGATCTCTGCTGGTGGGCGTCAGCTTTGCCAAGGCCTTCGCTTCTGTCCATAAGATTCCGCTGATTCCGGTGGATCACATCAAAGCCCATGTGGCGGCTGCATACCTGACCGCACCCCAGCTGAAACCGCCGTATCTGGCGCTGGTGGTGTCCGGCGGGCATACATCCCTCTATGAAGTCCCCGATTACGAAACCTTTACGGAAATCGGCGGTACCCGGGATGACGCAGCCGGAGAAGCCTTTGACAAGGTGGGCCGTGTGATGGGACTGCCCTATCCCGGCGGTGCGGCCATGGACAAGCTGGCGGCCAAAGGACTGGAAACCTACGATCCCAAAGGGAAGGGCAGACTGAAATTCCCCTCTCCCGCCACTCCGGACGATACCCTGGACTTTTCCTTCAGCGGTCTGAAAACGGCGGTTATTAACCATATCCATACCACCAAGCAGCGGATGGGCGGGGAAGAAGCACAGCTGCCGGAGGAAACCTGTGCGGAAATCGCCGCTGCCTTTACCTGTGCCGTCACGGAAGGCATTGCCAAAAAGCTGGATATGGCACTGGTGCGGGGGAACTACTCCACGGTGGTCATGGCCGGTGGTGTGGCTGCCAACTCCCATCTGCGCAGGGCCGTGGAAGCGGTTTGCCGGAAGCGGAAGACGGAATTTGTGGTGCCGCCGCTTTCCCTGTGCGGGGACAATGCCGCCATGGTGTCTGCCTGCGGGTATCATCTGTACCGCTGCGGCGTCCGGGCGGATTCCACGCTGAATGCCTTTGCCAATCTGGAATAAACTGTCCACAGCCTGTTGAAAACACCGGTGGAATTCCCCACAGAACGATATGTTTTCCACAGGATCGGATTTCCCGGAATTTTTAACGAAACTGACGAAATACTGTGATATAAAATGAAAAAGATCCATAAAAACGATTTATGAAAATCATACCCGTTTACGAAAATCAGGTATTTGTGGTGCCGCAGGATAAAGTTTGCCGGCGGTTATCCACAGCCACAAGAGAAGAACTGGCCGTCCTGCTGTCGGTGCTGGCGGATCCGGTGTTCACCCCTTCCGACCGTGCCTCTGCCCTGAACCTGACGGAAAAGACCTTTCTGGACGCTCTGGCAGGCTGGCAGCGGTGCGGCGTGCTGACCATTGCGGAAGTGGGAGATGTGCCGATCCCTGCCGAACCTGAGAAAAAGCAGGAAGAACCTGTCAGGGAAGCTGCCGTCACGGATAAACGGCCTGTCAAAAAATCTGTCCATGCCAGACGGGAACTGCCCCATTACGCCACCGCAGACGCAGCGGACTATCTGGAACGGCATGAAGAAATGCGGAGTCTGGTGGACTGCTGCCAGAATATCAGCGGAGACATGTTCAGTACCGCCGAGACGGAAATCCTCATCGGTCTCCACGATTATCTGGCCCTGTCTCCGGAATACATCATGCTGCTGTTTGCCCATGCGAAAAAGCTGGGGAAAAAGTCCGTCCGGTACGTGGAAACCCTGGCCATCCGTTTCTTTGACGAAGGGGTCACCGGGTACAAGGAACTGGAAGAGCGGCTTCAGTCCATTGAAAAAGTGGACACCGTGGAGCAGTACATACGGCAGCTTTTCGGTCTGAACAGCCGGGCGCTGATTGCCAAGGAAAAAGCCATGGTGGAAAAGTGGGTGCTGACCATGCACTACGACAGACCCATTCTGGAAAAAGCCTATGAGGTCACCATAAACAACACCGGCAAGCCCTCCATCTCTTACGCCAATGCAGTGCTGGAAAACTGGTACAAGGCAGGGCTGGGGACGCTGGAGCAGATCGAAGCCTCCATCGCGGAATACCAGAAGGCTCACGAAAAGAGCGAAACCAAACCCGAGGGCACCAGCTTCGATACGGACGACTTCTTTGCAGCGGCCCTGCGCCGATCCTATGAAAACGATTAGGAGGAAGTATGGCATACAACCGTGAGAATATCCAGAAGGTGAAAGAGATTCTGGCTGCACGCCGTTCGGAAGCTGTTACCACCAGTATGCGCCGGAAAGCCGAAATGGAAGCGCGGATTCCCGGGTATCGCGAGCTGGAAGAAGCCCTGGCCGGTACCGGTGCCCGGATCATGCAGGCCGCTTTCTCCCATACTCTGGACGAGGCCACCGTCGCTTCCATCCGGGAAGATAACCGGATCCTGCGGGACAAACGGGGTGCCCTGCTGCAGCGGTACGGATATCCCGCCGATTATACCGACATCCATTACGCCTGCGAAGCCTGCTCCGATACGGGATACCGTGGGATTGAAATGTGCTCCTGTATGCGCCGGGAACTGATTCAGGCAGGGATTGAGAGCGCAGGGCTGGCTTCTCTCATAAAAACACAAAGTTTTGATACATTCAGACTTGATTTTTACGAAAATCATGATAGAATAATGATGGAGAGCAATGTGAAGAGACTCCGTCAGTTTGCGGAAACCTTTTCGGCCGGAACCACGGACAGCTGGCTCTTTTTCGGTGCCACAGGTCTGGGGAAAACCCACCTGTCTACCGCAGTGGCCGGTGTGGTCATCAGCCGTGGATTTGACGTGATCTACGACTCCGTACAGGAGATTCTGGCCGTGTACGAAGAAGACCGCTTCAGCCACGGGGAAGGGATCCAGCACCAGAGAGGGCGCACTGTGGAAAGTCTCATGGACTGCGACCTGCTGATCATGGACGACCTGGGCGCGGAGCTGACCAATCAGTTCACCGTATCCAGCCTGTACAGTATGATCAATACCCGCATCAACCGGGGTAAGTCCACCATCATCAACACCAACCTGACCCAGTCCGAAATCCGCAGCCGGTACACGGACCGTATTGCCAGCCGTCTCTTCGGCGAATACAAGCCGCTGTTGTTCCGGGGTGTGGACGTACGGGCCCAGAAGCTGCAGAAATAATCTGTCCGGGAAAACACAGGAGGAAAGCCTATGTCTCATCCGAAAACACCGAAGATCCGGCGGCACGGCACCATCAAGTACGGTACAGTGGAATCCACTCCCATCGTGTTCGGGGATACGCTGTACCGCTTCGAATACAACCGTCCCGCAAAATCCGACCACCTGAAAGCGGAAAACAAATATAACCCCAACCCATGGTCCAGCTTCCATTTCATCGATCTGAAAACAGGACGCCAGACCCCGTCCTTTGCAAAGAACCATCATCTGGGCTCGGCCTTTACCGACGGCGGCGTCATGTATGCCATCGGTGTGGACGGTGAATGGGGCCGCGATACCCTGCACATCTTCCGCTCCGGCGATCTGGAAACCTGGGAATGTGCCGGAGAACTGCATCTGCCCGGCTGGAAAATCTTCAACACCGGCGTGTGCAAGATGAACGGCGTCTACACCCTGCTGATGGAGATCTCGGAACCGACGGAAGAAGCGGGAACAAGCCCCTTCACCTTCCGTTTTGCTACCTCTGAGGACATGCTCCACTGGACGCTGACCCCCACGGAATGCGTGTTCCAGAAAGACCGGTACGCCGGTGCCCCCGCCATTTACGCCATCGGCGACGGGTACTACTATGTTCTGTATCTGGAAGCCTACCCGGGCCCCTGCTATGCCCAGTGTATTGCCCGTTCAAAGGATCTG
>JAFQGY010000006.1 GCA_017415325.1 Clostridia bacterium | reverse complement strand
CCCCAGCCGTTCATTGTGATTGCCACCCAGAATCCCACCGGTGCCGCGGGGACGCAGATGCTCCCGGACAGCCAGATGGACCGTTTTGCCATCCGGCTGAGTCTGGGTTACCCCAGTCCCGCAGACGAAATGGCCATGGTCATCCACCGTCAGGACGGAAATCCCCTGAAAAAGCTGCAGCCATTGATGAGCCGGGCGGATCTTGTCCTGCTGCAGGCGGAAGTGGAAAGCACCTATCTTCATGAAGCGGTAGTCAAATATATTGTGGATCTGATTACGGCGACCCGGCATTCCGATGACATTCTGCGGGGTGCCAGTCCCCGTGCCACACTGGCTGTCACTGCCATGGCAAAAGCGGCAGCACAGCTTCGCGGACGGGATTATGTGGTGCCCTCCGACGTGCGGGAAGTGTTTTCCTGGACGGTTGCCCACAGACTGCTTCTTTCTTCCAGGGCGGAAGGAGAAGGGAAGACGGCGGAAGAAATCCTGAAGGACATCCTGGAGCATACCCCGGCTCCCAAAATGCGCTGATATGGCAGGACGCAGAATTTGTTACATCCTTGCTCTTGCGGGATGTGTGGGATTTTATATAGCCTATCAGAAATGGTTTGCCTGGATCGTTCTGCTGACGGTGCTGTTTTTGCCGTGGTTTTCTCTGCTTCTGAGTCTGCGGGCCATGTTTTGCCTGAAACTGAGGCTGACACTTCCGGATCGGATCACACAGGGGGCAGACATAAATATCCGTTTGGATCTGCATGGTACCGGTGTCCGTCCGCCCTTTGGCTGCAGGATCCGGGTCAGCAAACCGTGTACCGGAGAAAACTGGATTCTGCGCCCGGGAGATGCATTGCCAACAGAACACTGCGGTGGGCTTTCCGTGCGGGTGGAGAAGGCAAAAGTATACGATTTTCTGGGACTTTCCGCATAAAAATAAAAAAGCCGCCGGTCAGCATGGTGCGGGTACTGCCTGAGAAAACAGAACTGCCTGTCCCGGAGGAAATCACCCATGTGCTGGCAAGAGCATGGAAACCGAAGCATGGCGGCGGATATGCGGAAAATCATGAAATCCGTCCATACCGGCCCGGTGACACACTGAATCTGGTACACTGGAAGCTGTCGGCAAAGGCGGATGCCCTGATGCTGCGGGAACCCATGGAGCCGGAGCAGGGGATGATGCTTCTGACCATGGATCTGCAGGGTACTCCCACGGAACTGGACAGAAAATTCAGCCGTCTGTTATGTTATGGGCAGTATCTGATACGCCATGGGGCCGCCTTTGAGGTGATTGCCCTGACCGGAAACGGCATCGAAACATGGTTTGTCCGGGAAGAATCGGAATTTTCGGACTGTGTGGACGCACTGCTCTGTACACCGTTTACCCCGGAAGGATCCATCCGGGAACGGAAGCGTACCGCGGTATGGCAGTACCATATAGGAGGTGAGCCGGATGAAGCATAAATCCTGGCCGCAGTACCTGATCGGTGCGCTGTTTGCCTTCCTTTTCTCGGTCAGCACCGTCGGAATTCTTGTAACCGGATGGGATCTGGCAGTCACTTCTTTCGGACAGCTGGTTCTCTGGTGCGGACTGTTTTCCGTACTGTCTGCCGTTCTGCTGTTTTTCCGGTACGGCTGGTGCGGTATTCTGCTGTTGTCGATACGGGGTGCCTTTGCCCTCTGGCAGGATGGTGCCCTGTGGGAGCAGATGCAGTCCTTTGCCTATAGGGTCAGCTGGCATTTTCACGATGTCTATACCTGGCCCGTTGTCGGTTCGCAGATCACATGGAATTTCAGTCTTCTCATGATCCTGACGGCGTATCTGACAGCACTCAGTGTGAGCTTCTGTATCTGCTGCCGGAAACACAGTATTACAGCGCTGCCTATGGTGCTTCTGCCGCTGGTGCTGTGCCTGATCACAACGGATACCCTGCCGGACACCCTGTATCTGTATCTCGTGATGCTGGGTCTTGCGGTGCTGTTCATGACCGACTGGGAACGAAGAAAGACCCCGCGGCAGTTTGCATCCCATACCCTGCGGACATCCATACCGGCAGCGGCGGCACTGGCTCTGCTGTTTGTTCTGCATCCCCAGGAAACCTATGTGAATCCCACAGAGGGACTGCAGCAGAAAGTAACCGACTGGTTCCGGCAGATCCAGACCACAGCCGAAAACGTGGTAAGCGAAAATATCACCGGCAGTTTTGCGTTTCAGAAACTGAATCTGAAAACGGTAGGCCCGAAAAGCGATTTTACCTACAATGTCATGCGTGTCACAGCATCCTATGACGGAACCGTATATCTGCGGGGACGGGATTACGACATATACAACGGTACCGCATGGGAATCCTCCGGCGGCAGGAAAGAAACATTCGCAAGAGGAGCGGATGGTATTGGCAGCCTGACGATCCGTACTTCCGGCGTTGGGAACGTGCTGTACCTCCCCTACTACACCACAGAAGAGGTAATTCTGCAAAACGGTATGATGGAAAACAGCGGAAATACAAAAGAATACAGCTTTTCCACAGCCAAAAATCCCGTAGGAATCATGACGGATGTTTCCGCATACATCAACCTTCCGGATGAAACATATATCTGGGCAGGAGAGCTGGCGGAGGCTATTACACGGGATCAGCCGGATGTGAGAAACTGTATTCAACAGATTGCGGCATATGTCCGGAACAGTGCTGTGTATGACCGTTCCACCAAAGCCATGTCTGCCGATGCCGACGATTTTGCAAAGTGGTTTCTCACCGAAAGTGACAGCGGATACTGCGTCCATTATGCCACCGCTGCGGCTGTTCTTCTGCGTGCCATCGGGGTTCCCGCACGGTATGTGGAGGGGTACATGGTTTCCTGTCAGGCAGATGAGCAGGTAACGGTAACCAATCAGGAAGCCCATGCTTGGGTGGAATATTACGATTCCGCATCCGCTGTCTGGCATATTCTGGAAGCAACACCGGCCAGCGGTTCTGTACCGGAGACGGATATTCCGGCAGAAACCGAACCGGAAACAGAACCGGAAACAGAGATAATTGAAACCGATGGACCATCCCCGGGGGAACAACCTCAGGAAACAGAAACAACCGATGATACGGACAATCCCGGAATGCTGGGCGGAACAGACAGCACAGGTACAGATGGGAATCCCGGTGCAGGATCCGGTTCTTCCGGTGGGACTGCAATTTATCCCGGCGGAACCGGAGAGGGAACAGCGCAGGAGGAACCCTTTGTGATACCGGAATGGGCGGACGGGGTTATATGGGTGCTGGTCTTTCTGCTGATGATTCCGCTGCAGGGAGAAATCCGGATTGCATGGAAGCGGAGCGTCTGGAACAGTGGGACGCCCAATGAAATGGCGCTCCGCCGTTACAGACAGTCCGCATCTCTGGCAAAACTGACCGGTACGGAAATGCCTGCTGTTCTGGAATCCCTGGCTCTGAAAGCAAAATTCAGTCAGTATACCCTTACCGGACAGGAACTGGAGGTGTATTCCGGTTTCCGTCAGCAGATTCTGCAGACAGTCCGCAGTCTGCCGTGGTACAGAAAGATATTCCTGCGGTGGGTTCTGGCTGTTGGATAAGAATGGTAACGAATGAAGCGATTTTGTGATTTTAGTTTATCAATATGAATAAGTATAAAAAAATGTATATTCTGTTGTCTGTCCTTCTGTTTTCCCTTGCCGTAACCTTCATTGATGCAGTTGTACATCCGCCGTATTTCTCAAAAATCCCGATCAAGATTCTGTTTTTCCTGGCGCTTCCGATGCTGTTCTTTGCATTCTGGCGGGAGGAATGGAGCGAGTTCAAGGCACTGTTCCGTTTTCAGAAGAAAGGATTGCTTATATCACTCCTGCTTGGTGTAGCCATCTTCGGTGTAATCCTCGGCGGATACTTTGCCATGCGTGGGTTTATCGATTTCAGCGGTATAACGCTGGTGCTATTGTAAGCGGTCTGGAGATGGAAAAGAATCAGAATACTGTATATCTTTTGGAAGAATCCCATTGACAGGGGATGCGGTATGCCGATATAATATCAATAACACAGGATTGTCTGTGGAGCGGAGAAACTGTAAGCAAATTCTGCAGAAAATTCCCGTGCCAAGTGAGGTGCTGTCCATGTTTTGGAATATGAAAGAATCTGCAATCCCCCTTGCCGACGGCAGTGTTGACTGCGCTGTATTCGGGTACGGGGACAAGCCTTTTGTCATCATTCCCGGACTGTCCCTGCGGGATGTCAGGGGAGCCGGTGCGGGACTTGCGATGATGTACAGGCAGTTTGCCGGAGAGTACCGTGTATATGTGATTGACAAAAAATCCGACATTGCCGAAGGATATACCGTTGCCGATCTTGCGGAGGATACTGCCGCTGCCATGAGGGCATTGGGAATCTCCGGTGCCTGTGTGCTGGGCGTTTCCCTTGGCGGTATGATTGCACAGGAGATTGCCATACGGTATCCGGAGCTGGTGCAGAAACTGGTTCTTGGTGTGACGGCTTCCCGGGTGAATGATACGATGACTGCTGTTGTCGGCAAATGGATAGACCTTGCCAGTCAGGGGGATTTCGGCGGGATTGTGACGGATATGATGGAAGTCATGTATTCAGCAAACTATAGGAAGCGTTACGGCTGGATATTTCCGGTTCTGGCAGGATTTGCGAAGCCGAAGAATGGGACACGGTTCATCCGTCTGGCGAAAGCCTGTCTTACCTGTACAGCGTATGACCGGCTCAGTGAGATTGCCTGTCCGACTCTGGTACTTGGCGGTGCGGCGGATAAAATTGTAACAGGAAAAGCATCCCTTGAAATTGCCGGTATCCTTGGCTGTGAGCTGTATATGTACGAGGATCTGGGGCACTCGGCATATGAGGAGGCGGCAGATTTCAACGACCGGGTCTGTTGTTTTTTGAGAAAGGAAGTCTGAAGTATGTTTACATTTGAAGATAAGGTCGCTGTTGTAACCGGCGGAGCAAGAGGAATCGGCAAGTGTATCTGTGAGAAATTCCGTGAAGCAGGGGCGAAGGTCTGTGTGATTGATCTTTTGGAAAACGATTATTTTACGGGAGATCTTGCGGACAGGGAAACTCTGGAAGCGTTTGCGAAAAAGGTACTCGGCGATTACGGACATGTGGATTACCTCATAAACAACGCTGCACCGAAAATGTGTGGGATCACCGACGGCAGTTATGAGGATTTTGAGTATGCACTGCGGGTGGGCGTGACAGCACCGTTTTATCTTTCCAAGCTTTTTGCACCGTATTTTGCGGAAGGAGCAGGTATAGTCAATATTTCCTCCTCCCGTGACCGGATGAGCCAGCCGCAGACAGAGAGCTATACGGCGGCAAAGGGCGGCATATCCGCACTCACCCATGCACTGTCGGTAAGCCTGGCCGGCAAGGTGCGGGTGAACTCCATCTCCCCCGGCTGGATTGACACGGCGTATACCGTATATGAAGGGGCAGATGCTGTCCAGCAGCCTGCAGGCAGAGTGGGCAATCCGCCGGACATCGCCAATATGGTACTGTATCTCTGTTCGGACATGGCAGGATTTATCACCGGAGAAAATATCTGCATCGACGGCGGCATGACCCGGCAGATGATCTACCACGGGGACTGCGGCTGGACGCTGGATGTATAAGAAGTATGTCCGGACAGGCTGCGGCGTGTATCCGAATGACAGAATTCCGGGAGGAAAGCCATGCTGACAAAACTGAGATACGGCAATACCAATACCTATCTGATCCGCGGAACCTGTGGGAATCTGCTTGTGGATACCGACTGGGCCGGGACACTGCCGGCGTTTTATAAGGCCATCAAAGCACAGAATCTGTCCATCAGCGGTATATCCTGTGTTCTCGCGACGCATTATCATCCCGATCATATGGGAATCATAACGGAACTGATGGAACTGGGAGTGCCGCTGGTTCTTTTCGATGTGCAGCTGCCGTACATCCATTTTTCGGACAGCATATATAAAAAGGAAAAGAACCGTTTTTACAAACCCATTGATGAAAACCGGGCAAAGGTTCTCAGCTGCGGCAGGAGCCGGGCGTTTCTGGCTTCCCTCGGCATCTCAGGGGAAGTCATACATACACCCGGCCACAGTCAGGACAGCATTTCCCTGCTTCTGGATGACGGCAATGCTGTTGTGGGGGATCTGCCGCCATACTCCGCACTTACGGCAATGGACGATGAAACGGTTCTGAAGAGTTATGAGAAGATTCTCTCCCGTGGTGTGACAAAGCTGCACTACGGGCATATGGTGAGCGAAAGGGTACAGGCAGGAAACAGCGTACAAGTGTTAATCAATAAATGAGTATTTCTGTTTCACACAAATTTTCTGTCATACAGCAGGGCGGCGATCAGGACCACAAAGCAGGAGCCGGCATTATGCACCAGCGCACCGGTGGTAGGGGTCAGTACTCCCAGAACCGACAGCACAACCGCAAGAATGTTGATGCACATGGACAGCATGATGTTGAACCTGATGGTTCTGACCGTGGCATCGGACAGCCGCTTCAGATAGGGAAGTTTGGAAATATCATCCCGCATCAGTACTACATCGGCAGCTTCCACGGCAATGTCACTGCCCAGCCCGCCCATGGCAACGCCCACATCGGCGGTTTTCAGGGCAGGTGCATCGTTGACACCGTCGCCGATCATGCAGACGGTCTTTCCTTCGTTCTGTAGTGCTGTGATATTGGTAACCTTTTCCTCCGGAAGAAGCTGAGCCCTCACCTGCCGGATGCCGACCTGACCTGCAAAATAGTCGGCAGTTTTCTGATTGTCGCCGGTCAGCAGAACGATGTCGGTGTGCATACCGTGGAGACGATTCACCATTTCTCCGGCTTCGGGACGGAGTACGTCGGACATTGCCAGAACACCGATGCATCTGCCGCCTTCTGCTGCCAGAACAGATGCCTTGCCCTGCATACGGAGTGCTTCAACGGTTTCTTTGACGGTATCAGGCAGCGCTATACCGTTTTCTGCAAGGTAATTCTCGCTGCCGCAGAACAGCTTCTTTCCGGCCACTTCGGCACAGACTCCTTTGCCTGCAGTCATTCTGAAACCATCGGATTCCACAACGGCGGCACTTCTGGTATGGGCACAGGCGACAATGGCCTTTCCCAGAGGATGTTCGCTTTTGGATTCTGCGGATGCGGTAAGGGACAGGAGTGTGTTTTCATCCATCGACGGATCAAAGGAAATCACATCGCTGACTTCCAGCCGTCCATAGGTCAGTGTGCCGGTTTTGTCAAAGGCAACCGTATTGACCTTGCCCATCTTTTCCAGTGCTTCGCCGGATTTGATGATCACACCGTGTTTGGTGGCCTGACCGATTGCCGCCATAATTGCTGTGGGCGTGGCGAGTACCAGTGCACAGGGACAGAACACAACCAGAACGGTTACGGCACGGACGATATCCTTTGTAACAATGCCTGCGATAACAGCGATCAGAAGTGCCGCGGGAACCAGCCAGCTGGCAGCAGTATCTGCAATTCTTGCCATGGGTGCTTTTTTGTCTTCGGCCTCCTGTACCATGCGGATCAGCTTCTGCAGGGAACTGTCCTCACCTACCTTGGTGGCACGGATGTCTATGGAACCGAAGCGGTTGATGGTACCGCAGTAAACCCCGTCACCGGCAGTCTTATCCACAGGCAGGGATTCGCCGGTCATGACAGACTGGTCAACGGAGGTTTCACCGTCCAGAATCACACCGTCCACCGGAATGGTTTCACCGGGGAGGATCCGGAGAATGTCCCCTGCACCGATCTGTTCGGCGGGAATCATCTCTTCCTTCCCTCCGGCAATCCGTCTGCCCTGGGTGGGAGCCAGAGAAATCAGCTTTTTCAGTCCTTTTTTGGCCCGTTCGGTGGTCATGTCTTCCAGAATTGCACCGATCGCCATGATCCAGGCAACCTCACCGGCGGCGAACAGATCCCCGATGGCAATGGCGGCGATCATGGCAATGCTGATGAGCAGAGCGGAGGAGATCTTGCGGATGCCGGGATTGTGGATTATACGCCAGATGGCAAGGTACAGCATGGGGATTCCGCTGATAATGACTGTCACCCACGCAGGATCAAAGGGGAGAAAATCCGGAACCGCTGCAGAACCGCCGAATTTTTCGATGATGTGGGGAATCAGATCCAGCAAAAGAAACAGCCCGGCAACAATGGTAGCAGGTACGCCCGCCAGGATGTCATTGATTTTTTTGATCATAATCAGACCTCTCTTCATTGACTTTGCGTTGTAAATCGTGTATACTGATACCGATACGGAACGATCTGTTCGGTACAATATAGATTATACGGATTTTTCAGGCAAAAACAAGAATCAGTTCTGTTTCTTTGTACGATACAGAACATTTCCGGAAAACTGTTCGGGAGGCGAGTATGGACAGAAGACAGAAAAAAACAAGAGAAGCGATTTTTCAGGCATTTACGGAACTGCTGTCGGAAAAACACTACAATCAGATTGCCGTTCAGGATATCATCGACCGTGCCGATATAGGCCGCACCACATTTTATGCCCATTTTGAGACAAAGGAGTATCTGCTCAAGGATCTGTGCGAAGAGCTGTTCGGTCACATTATCGATACTGCCATGGGACTGCCGCATACGCATTACCACTATTCCTGCTGCAGCGATACGGATTCCGTGTTTCTGCATCTTCTGCGCCACCTGCAGGAAAACGACAGGAATATTTTAGAGCTGCTGTCTTCCCAGAACAATGAAATATTCATCCGGTATTTCAAGAGCAATCTGAAACAGCTCATTCTGCGGCAGTATGCGGACAAGGGGCTTTTTGCGGTGTCTGCACTTCCGGAGGATTATCTGGTGAATCATATCTCATCATCCTTTGTGGAGACGGTGGGGTGGTGGCTGTCCCAGGGAATGAAGGAGCCGCCGGAAGCGGTAAACGGGTATTTTCTCGCTGTCATTGAGACGATATTGAAGCAGGAATGATGCGGTATTCCAGCCGGGGATCCCTATTCAGCCTGCAGACACAAAACAGCAACAGCGTGTTGCTTGTCATATCCGTGCTGCTGTGATATAATGGAATTCCAGAAAACAAAGGCGGTGAGCATATGGAAACAAAGGATATTTTACTGGAACTGCGCACGAAAAAAGGGTATTCTCAGGAAGAACTGGCGGAAAAGATTTTCGTCACCAGACAGGCAGTAAGCCGCTGGGAGAACGGAGAAACCACCCCCAATACCGAGACGCTCAAACTGCTCTCGAAGCTGTACGATGTGTCGATCAATACACTCCTCGGCTCACCCAGAAAGCTGATCTGTCAGTGCTGCGGTATGCCGCTGGAAGACGAGAATATCAGTAAGGAACCTGACGGATTCTTCAACGAGGAGTACTGCAAGTGGTGTTATGCCGACGGCAATTTCTGCTATACAAGCCTGGAGGAACTGACGGATTTTCTGGTGAATCATATGTCAAACGAAAACTGGCCGGCAGATCAGGCAAGGGCATTTTTTAAACAGCAGCTTCCGCAGCTCAATTACTGGAAGCGGTACCGGGAACTGGGCGGAGATACAGAATTTGAGGAATACAAAAAGCAGCTGATCCGGGAACTGAATGATCTGCACATTGCAGGAATGCCCGAAGTACAGTCGCTCAGTTTTCTGCCCGGTGGGTATATCAATCTTGAGTATACGCTCCCGAACGGTCAGAAGGTGAAATTCCTGAACGACAACGCCACCTACCTGGGGACGCAGCTGGAATGTGTCTTCGGCGGGGAGAGATGCTTCGGTATTGCCGCAAATATGGATTTTCTGCTGGTCTGCACTTATGAAGCAAACGGAGAAAATCCGGAACTTGTGATGTACAAAAAAAGATAAAACAAAGCCGATGAGGAATCGTTTGGAAACCTTATCGGCTTTTGTATATTCTTAAACAGTCGCAGTGCAGAACATCCGCCGCATGAAGTCGATCCGTGCCGCCACTGCCGCTTGTGTGGTGGGTGCTTTCTGCATAATATCGAATCCATGCATCGTACCCCTGGTTTCGTTCAGCACCACACAGGTACCGGCTTCCCGGAGTTTCTCCGCATACAGAATCCCGTCGTCGTGCAGACAGTCGAATTCTGCGGTTTCAATATACGCAGGCGGCAGTCCCGTGAAGCACTCTGCCTCCACCGGAGAATAATACACGTATTCCGGCGCATTCCGGTCTGCTTTTGTCATGGGGCCGATCCGGTCGGACAGGGAAGAGTTCCACATGGGCGTATCTGTGAATTTCCTGCAGGATTCGCTGGTTCCGCGGGCATCCAGATAGGGATACGGCAGCATCTGAAACAGGAATTTCACAGGATGCTTTCTGTCACGTACCATCATGCAGACACCCACTGCCAGGGTTGCGCCTGCACTGTCGCCGCCGATGCCGATGCGCTCCGGATCGATATGCAGCTGCTCGGCATTATCGTACACCCAGCACATGGCGGCATAACAGTCCTCAAAGAATACAGGATGCTGGAACTGCGGTGCCAGTCTGTAGTTCATAAATACGACCCGGCAGCCGGATTCTCTGGCATACCGCATGGCATTTTTGTAATGATACCCTGCCGCAGGAAGCACAAATCCGCCGCCGTGAAGGTAGAGCAGGCAGGGGGCTTTTCCATTCTGATTTTTCGGCGACATGAGAAAGCACTCGATCATCGCACCGTCATAACTTCTGATCTCATGACGGGTGACGGAGAGCATTTTGTCCCGGTAGATGAACCCCGGTGTTTTCATGTGCGGTACGGATTTTGCCAGAAAGCTTTCACTGATGGGCGGCGTGAAATGGGAAAACGGAAAAAATTCTCTTTTGATTGCGTATTTTGCCATACAATTACCTCATGAAATTCAGCACCAGATCATAGTCAGACACAGAAGCAGAGACGATACGACGGGTACCGATATGGTATCCCAGCCGCCCTTGGTAAACAGCTCCGTGAGAGAGGAAGCCGGTGCCACGATGAGAGCAGTCAGAAGCGACACAGTCCATGGCAGAGACGACATGGTGAGCAGTACCGGCAGGAGACATACGAAAGATGTGATGGCCATGCCGACGCTTCCTTCCACAGATTTGGTTCCTTCTATGGTTCGGCCCTGCAGCTTGTGTTTTCCGAAATTTTTCCCGACAATCGCCGCAACGGCATCTCCCGGGCCCCAGGCCATGATGGCTCCGATGGCGATATACAGATGTTCCCGGCCGAATATGCCCCAGAAGACTGCGATCATCACCGTCATCAGTCCGAAGAGTGCCATAAAGCTGCGGATCACCTCATGTCTGGCTTTTTCTACGAACAAACCTCTGTAGAACGAAAAATTCTCAAAGAAATGGAGGAAGAAGATAACAAGGAGCAGAAACAGGACTTCCACCGCGGCGGCAATCCACCAGATATCCGTGGACAGAACCAGCGGAAGGATTGAGGTAAACGCCACGATGTGCAGGAGCTTTCTGAAAATATAGTCCGGTACCTTTGTGGTGAAGCGCACGACAATCAGGGAAGCCGCCAGCAGGACGATGAATGCGATGTAGATGCCCAGTACCTTCAGGTATTCCAGCAGAAAGGGAATGTTCAGCTTGTCCAGATGGTTGATGGTGAGCATGGAAAGTCCCAGCAGAAGCAGGACGGTTCCCGTGACATATCCGACGGTTTTTCCTCTGACCCGATTGGCAAATCTGGCGCTGACAAGGGAGAAGAAGGTGGCGACAACCATGGAAATCAGCAGGTATTCCCAGCATTCCAGGATAATGGTGGGTTCAATGAGAATATGGCTGACCGATGCAATCAGTGCCGTGAAGGTCATGATGAAAGTGGAGGTGCCCACAGCGGTTTTCCGCTCATATCCCAGCATTGCCGTGAAAACAATCAGCATCATCATGCCGCCGCCGGAGCCGAAAAAGCCCGTGCCGAAGCCGATGGTCAAACCGAAAAAGAGAGAAACGGCAATTTCCCGGATGGTCAGCTTTCCCTGGCTGTCTTTTTCCGGCCGTTCTTTGGAATCGGGACTGACCAGAAAGCGGATCCCGATTGCCACGCACAAAAACAGCGAAAAGCCGCCCAGTACGGCCTGGTGGGTGAAATATGCGGCAATGGAGCCGACTGTACACATACCGATGATGCATGCCGCGATGAGCCATCCGTGTTTCAGATCGATTTTTTTGTTTTTGGCGTAAACGGCAGTGGTTACCGCTGAACCGAGAATGTCACTGGCAAGAGCAATTGCCGTTGCCATGTATGCCCCGTGTTCTCCGCCGAAGGAAGGGCACAGCACAATCAGAAGCGGTACCATTGCCGTTGCCGCGCTGAGTCCCACAAGTCCGGTTCCGATTCCGGCAAGCATTGCTGCGAGGGTTACTACAAAATATTCATGTACCATATTTCAGCCTTCTTTTCAGGATATTGAGCTGCTTTGACTTTCTGTACGGAAGTATACCATATTTTTATGAACATATAAAGAGAAGTTCTGCATTTTTTTTGTTTGAATATGATGCAGCGGTATGGAAGAAAAATTTTTTCTGCAGAAATTTTCATTTTAACATTTCTCAAACATTTTTCAAAAAAATCATAAACAACGCCGGTGTATAATACAGCCATCAAAACGAAATCAACGCAGAAAGAGGTAACAGAATGAACAGAAACGACAAACAGTTTATCGCACAGAAGATCCGCGCACAGTATATGGAAAAGCAGGTGTCCGAACTGGACGAACTCCGGGCACTGGATGCAGAAGTAAAAAAGCCCGCCAATATTTTCGGGTATGCATTCGGGACCGTCAGCGCCATCATCATGGGGGCCGGCATGAGTCTGACCATGACGGACATCGGTTCCACTCTGGGGATCGGCAGTCCCATGGCTGTGGGGATCGTGATTGGAATCGCTGGTATGGCAATGGCAATCGCAAATTATCCGATTTACAGAAACATTCTGAACAGCCGCCGGGAACAGTATGCGGACGAAATCCTGGCGCTCAGTGAAAAGATCATGAACAGGTAAGGAGATACAAATGGGGATCAAGAACTTTTTCAGAAATGCATTCAGCGATATGAAGCAGTCCGCAAAGGAACAGCACATGGTTGACAAGGCAAATTTCGCCGCAGCCAAAGCAGAAGCGGGTGCACAGTTCGAAGAAGCAAAGGCCATAGGCAGACCGGAAACCATGAAGAAAATCCGGAAAGAACAGCGGGACGCACAGATTCGGGAAGCAAACGAACGCATCGCCGCTGCTCAGAAACGCAGGGACGACGCAAAACAGAAATAAATCGGCAAGCGGGGCACGTCTGGCAGACGGAGCTCTGCTTTTGTACATTTTAGGGGAAGGGGAATCCCATGCCATTCTGCCGCAATTTTTCACGGAAAGAGCAAACAGAAACAAAACTTTAACATTCATGTGGTATAATCAGAAAGAAACATATACCCCGGAGGAGAATCATGTTTAAGATCCTTGTTGTAGAAGACGACACCGACCTGAACCGCACAGTCTGCACCTTTCTGAACCGGAACGGTTATGAAGCTACGGGCTGCCTGAATGCCGATGATGCCTGCGACGCCATGTACGATACTGTGTTCGATCTGATTGTATCGGATATCATGATGCCGGATGTGGACGGTTTTTCGTTTGTGGAAAGTATCCGTGCCGTAAATGAGAATATACCGATCCTGTTCATGACGGCAAGAGACGATTTCGCCGCCAAGCAGAAGGGATACCGTGTGGGGGCAGATGACTATATGGTCAAACCCATTGATCTGGATGAACTGTTCCTGCGGATCGGTGCACTGCTGAGACGGGCGAAAATTGCATCTTCCCGCCGTCTGGAAGTGGGAAATTTCGTGATGGATGCGGATGAACATACGGCATATCTGGAGGAGGAAGAGATTCCCATGACTGCCCGGGAGTTTGCGCTCCTGTACAAGCTGCTGTCCTATCCGAAAAAAACTTTCACCCGTTCTCAGCTCATGGACGAATTCTGGGATGCCGACACCGATACCGCCCCCCGGGCTGTGGATGTTTATATGACCAAGCTCCGCAGCAAGCT
>JAFQGY010000061.1 GCA_017415325.1 Clostridia bacterium | reverse complement strand
GAAGCTGTAAAATCTCAATACATAAAGAAACACCAATACCTGCGGAAATGACTTTCCAGTGTGTATCCAACCCCTTGTATACACTGGGCCAAACAATTCCCAATGGAATAAACATTGCTGTATTTCCAATTACATTTATCAAAATGTCTCTCATTTCGGGATAATCAAACAAATTAACAAGCGGAATCCAATTTATCCGAAACGGATATACTTTTGCACTTTCATAAACAAGCGGTTGTATTTCTCCATTCACTTTAGAAAATGGGAAAAAGGTAAAGCGAGCAACAACGACAATGCAGACATATACCAAAAGCAGTTTCAGTTCTTTTTTCCAATCTGCTCTCTTGGTTTTAATTGCACATATCACTCTTACCAAACACCAAATGATACTTATGAACACCACCATTGATGTGTATGATATTCGAATCATCTATCTGTTCTCCTTGTTGTCAAATTCTTATTTATCGAACACGTTTCTATAGATCAGGAACACAAAATCGAATTGGGACTTCTTTTTTTAATATTGTAACACACAGAAACAACATTTGTCAAGTGTGTATTATGTCGGATTTTCCGTGAGGCATATGTACATTCTGACTGCTGTAACGGAAACAAAAAAACACAGCCCATCTCCGGAAATCCCGGAAACAGGCTGCGCTGTATGCATTTCTTATTTCTGATCTCTTATCTCTTACTTGTTGCCATACGTGCCTTCGGTGTCAAATACGATACCGGAGTCTTCCTTGGCCTTGGAATTCTTGATCTTTTCCTGGAGAGCGGCCCAGAATGCTTCGCCGTCGTTCTTGACTTCTACCCACTGGTTGGTCCAGGAGGAGAGCATCATGGCGTTGCAGATGGACAGACCGTTCACGCCTTCCATACCGGGAGCCAGCAGGGGTTCGCCGTGCAGGATGTGGTTGGTAAAGTTCTTCAGGATACCGACGTGCTGTTCGCCGTGGCCGCCTTCCACCTGCAGTTCGATGGTTTCCTTCGGAATGGAAGCAAAGCCCTGGTTGGAGTTGAAGGTGAATTCCCGTTCGTCCATTTCCAGCTTGGTGTACATCAGCTTGCCGGCTTCGTAAACCAGCTTACCCTTGGAACCGGTGATTTCCAGACGGTTGGTGCCCGGATATTCGCCGGTGGTGGTGATGAACACACCGGTAGCGCCGTTTTCGTATTCAGCCATAGCGGTTACGTCGTCTTCCACTTCGATGTCGTGGTACTTGCCGATGGCGCAGTTGGCAAAGATCTTCTTGGGCATACCGAAAATCCACTGCCACAGGTCCAGGTTGTGGGGGCACTGGTTCATCAGAACGCCGCCGCCTTCGCCAGCCCAGGTTGCTCTCCATCCGCCGGAGTTGTAGTATGCCTGGGTTCTGTACCAGTCGGTGATGATCCAGATGCAGCGCTTCAGCTCGCCCAGTTCGCCGTTCTGTACCATTTCACGCATCTTCTGATAGAAGAGGTCGGTTCTCTGGTTGTACATGATCCCGAAGGTCAGTTCCGGATGTTCTTCGGCCTTTGCCATGAATTCGTATACCTTCTTGGTGTATACGCCGATGGGCTTTTCGCTGAGTACGTGAATGCCTGCGTCAAAGGCGTCCATACCGATGATGGGGTGGAAATAGTGAGGGGTAGCGATCATGACAGCGTCGATCTTGCCGGAAGCGAGCATTTCCTTGTAATCCAGGAAATATGCGATGTCCGCGTCGCCGCACTGTTCCTTTGCCCAGTCCAGACGATCCTGCTTGACATCACAGACAGCCGTCAGAACCGCACCGGGAACCTTACCGCCAAAGAGATTTTTGAGATGGCCGGAACCCATGTTGCCGAGCCCTACGATACCAAAACGTACCTGTTCCATAAGTGCCTCCCTACAAAATAGTAGCTAAGTTACCCGCAGTCCATTCCTGTCTGCACAGGAGAGAACGTCGGGCGGATACATGGATAGTATACCATAGGACTCGCCGGAATGCAATGTTATTTTGGAAAAAATCACAGAAAAATCCGTGGAATTTTCATATGGTACACTGGTATTCCCGGGCAGGGGATTTTTACAGGGTGTGATAATATACCACGATATCTTCGTACCGGGTGTCGTCCTGTCCCGAACCCATCCGGAATCCGCCGGGGATCACGCCCAGCTGTACAAAGCCCAGTTTTTCATACAGGCGCCGGGCAGGGGTATTGGTGGCCACAACCGCATTGAACTGCAGCAGCCGGAAACCGTATTTCTTTGCAGCCGCAAGACAGTGCCGGACAAGGGACTGGCCCACCCCTTTTCCGCGTGCATCCCGGGAAACGGCATAGCTGGCATTGGAGATATGTCCGCACCGGCCGATGTTGTTGGGATGGAGGATATACAGCCCCAGCACGGTACCGTTTTCTTCCGCTACACCGCAGGTGGTCTGGGAGGCGAAAAAGGCTTCGGCTTCGGGGATGGAAAGGCATTCGGTCTGGGGGAAGGCGATGCCGTCGGTGACGATCTGGTTCCAGATTTCCGTCATGGCGGGAATATCGGCGGGGGTATACGGACGGGTTTCGATAGACATGATGTGTGGTTCCTTTGTGATGGGATGATTTGGGAAAAGTATAGCACGGACAGCGGGATTTTGCAAGGGGAACGTAAAAATATCGGTTCTGCGGTTGCAAATTGTCGGCAGGCATGGTATAATGATGGCGTTATCACTTAAATAATAAAAGTATTTACATACAAGGAAGAGGTACTCGTATGGAAGAAACGAAAACCCCTGTGACAGAAGAAACCGTGCAGACTCCTGCGCCGACAGAAGCTCTCTGTGAACCGGAAAAGAAGCCGAAGAAGGAAAAGAAAATCAAAGAAGCACGCCGGGTCAAGGGGATCTCCCCCATGGCCACCATGATCCCCTTTATTATGGTAGACCGTGTGGGTTCCCAGAACTTCATTGCGGATACCATGGACGTGGAGAAGCTGGAAAAATACATGAAGGAAAAGCAGCAGGCCGGCATGACCAACATCAGCATGATGCACATCATGATTGCCGCCTATGTCCGTCTGGTGGCCGCCCGTCCCGCCCTGAACCGCTTTATCCGCGGCCAGCGTGTATGGACCAAGCGTCACGTGGACGTTTCTCTGACCATCAAGAAGGAAATGACCCTGGAATCCCCCGATACGGTGGTGAAGATCAGCCTTCTCCCCGATGCCACCATTGAGGATGTCTACAACGCCCTGAACGAAAAAATCGTAGGCTACCGCGACAACCCCGGCGGAAACTTTGACGAAACCGCCAAGGTGCTGAGCTACATCCCCGCCCTCCTGCTGAAAGGCGTTATCGCTCTCCTCCGTGCCATGGACTACTTCGGCCTGATCCCGAAATTCCTGACCGACCTGAGCCCCTTCCACTGCTCCTATTTCATCACTTCCATGGGCTCTCTCGGCATTCCCCCCATCCACCACCACCTCTACGACTTCGGCACCTGTCCCGTTTTCTTTGCATTCGGAGCCAAGCGCCGTGTCTATGAGCCCGATGCCGAAGGCAACATCAAGCGCAAGTCCTACGTAGACTACACCTTTGTACTGGACGAACGCATATGCGACGGCTACTACTATGCCTCCGCCATGCGCCACCTCAAGAGCATCTTCAAAAACCCCTGGCAGCTGGACAACCCTCCGGCTGAAGTGATTCCGGATATTGACTGAGCTGCTTGAAGGGGAGTAGTACATGGCGTTTGGGTGGAGAGACGGGACGCTTTTTGAAAAAAGCTTGGCAAAAACTTTTAAAAGGGGTGCAGCATTGTTTGTTGGGTGCAGTAGGCACGGCACTGCTTTTGTGATGTATTTAGGGGAGCGATCCTCAGCAGTGTGGCAGCTGTTAGCGAGCTCGCAGGGGCCTCCTCCCTGCTCGCCACAGGTCGTTTGCGATTGCATAGCATTCGTTTGGCTTCGGGTGCTTACG
>JAFQGY010000060.1 GCA_017415325.1 Clostridia bacterium | reverse complement strand
CAGAAATATCCCCGGCTGTTCACCCCTGTGATGGAGCTGTCTCCCCTGCCGATCCCGATCTGCACTGTAATGCCATCCGTGACCCCTGTGTGCTTTGCATCCATGTATACCGGCGTTTCTCCGGAAGTTCACGGCATCCGGAAATACGAAAAACCTGTACTGACCCATGATACCATATTCGACTGCTGTATCCGGGCAGGGAAGAAGTGCGCCATTGTTTCCACGGCGAACGACAGCATTTCCATGATTTTCCTGAACCGGGATATGGACTACTTCATTTATCCCACTATGGACGAAGTCAATGAAAAGGCACACGAACTGATCAAAGAAGACAAATACGATCTTCTGGTGATTTACAATACCAATTTTGACTCCATCATGCACCGGTATGGCCCGGAATCCGAAGAATCACTGGCCGCACTGGATCAGAACTGCAGGGAATTTGCCCACATCGCATCCCTGATCGAAGAAACCGGCCGGAAAACCGTACTGGCCTTTGCGCCGGACCACGGCTGTCACGAAATTGACGGCGGTGCCGGAAGCCATGGACTGGATATGGAAGAAGATCTGAATATCCTGCATTTCTGGATGTGCATCGGCTGAACAAGACAAAACAGGAAGGTTTCCCGAAAAAGGAGATCTTCCTGTTCTATTTTATAACTTTATAACCGAACTTCAACCGGATCCGCAATATCCATGGAGTCCGCCTTCACCCGGCAGGCATAGGCCCAAATTTCCACCCCGGCAGCAGCAGCCTCCCGCAGTGCCTTCCCGAATACCGGATCTGTTGCATCATTTGGCGAAAAATACCGCACATCCTCCATCTGGATCACAAACAGTACTGCCGCTCTGTCCCCCTCCTCCACTGCATGCATCAGTTCCCGGAGATGTCTGGCACCCCGTTCGGTAGGGGCATCCGGAAACAATACAGCACCGTCCTGTTCCAGTGTAACCCCTTTGACTTCCACAAACGTTTTTTGTCCATCCCTTTCTGCCAGAAAATCCACCCGGGAATCCCCGTATTTCACTTCTGCCCGCACGGAATCAAACCGCTTTCGCAAAAATTCCCCCGCTGCCAGATTGGGTGCATAGGAATCCATATTGATCAGCCTGTCCCCTTTCTGCACGGCAATCAGATCATACAGGGTCTTCCGTAACGTGCCTTCTCCCGCCCGGCATAGATACACCACCGCTCCCGGAACAAGCAGCTCACGGCATCTCCCTGTATTCTTGACATGGCAGACAATTTCTTCCCCGTCCAGCAGACAATGGGCAATAAACCGGTTGGGACGGCGGATGAATGCCGCTTTGACAACGGAACCGGAAGGGTAATGCATAAAACTTCCTCCAAAGAAAAACCGGGGAATCCCGTAAGAACCCCGGTCAGATTGTTTCACAGACTCAGAATGCAGCGATGGTGGCGTCGTCGATCAGGGTGATACCTGCGTCGAGCATGGTCTTGGCAACGGTATCATTGTCGTTCACGCGAAGAACCACATATGCCTTGTGGGAGTTTTCTTCGGATACAAAGGCATACAGATATTCCACGGCGATATTGTTTTCATACACAACCTTCAGTACGGAAGCCAGTCCGCCGGGAGAGTCCGGAATTTCTGCACCGATGACTTCGGTAATGGAAACCACGATGCCGAAGCTGGACAGAACGGCCTGTGCCTTGTCGGTGTCGCTTACAATCAGACGGAGCACGCCGAAATCCTGGGTGTCTGCTACGCTGAATGCCCGGATGTCGATACCGGCGTTGCCGAGGATGTTGGTGACGTTATAGAGCGCACCGTTCTTGTTTTCTGCAAATACGGATAACTGTTTAATAGTCATGATGCTCCTCCTGTATTACTTATTGTCGTAAAGCTTTCTCTTGTCGATGACACGTACAGCCTTGCCTTCGCTGCGGACGATGGACTTGGGTTCCACGATAGTAACCTTGGCCAGAATGCCCAGCATGGACTTGAGGGCTTCGGTGATCTGGTTTTCCTTCTTGGTCAGTGCGCCCAGCGTGTCGGAGAACAGTTCGGGGGTCATTTCCACCAGAACTTCCAGTGTATCGCTGGTGCCCTT
>JAFQGY010000059.1 GCA_017415325.1 Clostridia bacterium | reverse complement strand
TGGACACGGCATCCGCCACCTGCGGAACCAGCGGCATGGTTGCCATTTCGCCGATATGCCCGCCGGATTCCCCGCCTTCGGCAATCACAGCACAGGCTCCCTGCCGTTCCATCATTCTGGCAAGCCCGGAGGAAGCCACCACCGGAATCACTTTGCATCCGGCAGCCAGCCACCGTTCCATACACCTGGAAGGATCTCCGGCACCGGTGGTCACCACTTCCACCTTTTCTTCGGCAATCACGTCCGCCACATCCTCCACATAGGGGCTCATGAGCATCACATTGATGCCGATAGGTTTCTTTGTCAGCTCTCTGGCACGGCGGATCTGCTCCCGGATATAGGCACCGTCTCTGCTCATGGCAGAAATGATGCCCAGTCCGCCGGCTTCCGATACGGCAGAGGCCAGTCCCGCATCCGACACATGGGCCATACCACCCTGAAAAATGGGGTATTCAATGCCCGCTATGTCGCAGAGGGGTGTGCGGATCACTGCTTTGCCTCCTCGATCTTGGCAATCAGGTCACCCACGGTCTTGCCGATCTCACCGGCCTGCAGTGCTACGCCGTATTCGTCTTCGATATCCATGAGGATTTCCACAGTGGTCAGGGAGTCGATGCCCAGATCGGCCAGAGCGGTTTCTGCGGTAATGGTGTCAGCTTCTTCACCGGTGTGGTCTGCGATAATTTCCTTCAGCTTTTCGAGAATCATAATGTACCTCCAAAATTTGTGTTGGATTTTTTGATTTTATATTTAAGCTGTATTTGCTTACGATGGATTTACCAGCGCAGAATGCATCCGCCGCTGGAGAGGCCGCCTCCGAATGCCGTCATGGCAACCAGATCCCCCTTCTGCAGTCTGCCGGAGCGGTTCAGGTCGTCCAGTGCAATGGGTACGCTGGCGGCTGCGGTATTGCCTACGGTTTCGATGTCCGTCACGAACTTTTCCAGAGGAAGCTTCAGTTTTCTGGCTGCCATCTGGATGATGCGGATGTTGGCCTGATGGGGAACAATGTGATCCAGTGCCGCCGGTTCGATCCCCAGCTTGCCGCACATGGAAACGATGTGATCCACCAGCGCATTCACCGCAAATTTGAAGGTTTCCTGCCCTTCCATGAAAATCACCGGCTTTTCGGGTTCCAGTGTGCTGAAAGGGGATGTTCCGCCGAATCCGGGGATTTTGATGACGGAATCGCCGCCTGCTGTCATCAGTTCGGAACAGAGGTATCCGTTCCCTTCCGTCAGAACAGCCGCACCGGCACCGTCGCCGAAAATCACACAGGTGGAGCGGTCTTCCCAGTCCAGAATCTTGCTGATCCGTTCCGCACCGATCACCAGTGCCTTTTTCACCTTGCCGGAAGCAAAGAATCCGTTGGTCGTTTCCAGCGCAAAGAGGAATCCGCTGCAGGCTGAGCTGATGTCAAAGGCGGGACAGGATGCCCCCAGTCTCTGCTGCACCGTTCCGGCTACCGTAGGACAGACCGCATCGGGGGTGATGGTAGCGGTGATGATCAGATCCAGTTCTGCGGGAGTCACGCCTGCTTCTTCCAGCGCTTTCCGGGCGGCTTCCGTGGCCAGATCCGCTGTAGATTCCTCCGTCGCTATATGCCGGGACGAAACACCAACTCTGGTCATGATCCATTCATCGTTTGTATCCACCATCCGGGACAGATCCTCGTTGGTCAGAACCTTCTTCGGGAATGCGCTCCCGGTACCGCTGATTTGAAAACCCATGCCTGCCTCCTGTGCTGCCTTTTTCTTTCTGCCGCAATCGCCAGTTTTCTCAGTAAACATCAATTTACGGTTCATCTATATTTACGGTTAACTGTTATTTACTCTTTGAATGTGAAATTATGATACCATATTTTAGAACCGTTGTCAAGGGTTTCCGGAAAGTTTTTGTGAACAGATTGAAACGGAATTGCAAGGAATTTATGAAACAACAAAAAAACCTCTCAAACCGGCATTTCTGTCGGCTGAGAAGTCTTTTACAGGTCCTGTATATTGTCCGGATCATTCTGTCATATCCAGCAGAGACAGAATGGCGGACTGCAGCTTTTCTTCGGACAGGGTACCGAGCAAACCATAATACAGTCCCCCTTCCGGATCCACCATGATTGTCATGGGAATGGAGTGCACCCCATAGGCCTGTGCACCGCTGTATTCCGTATCGTAATATACCGGGAAGGTATATCCGGCGTCTTCAATGAATTCCTTGACCCCTTCCACGGTATCCTGAAATCCGTCGGTCAGGTTCACCATCATGAACTCAATCCTGTCGCCGTATTCCTCCCATGCGGTATTGAAGTAGGGCATTTCCACCTGACAGGGGCCGCACCAGGTTGCCCAGAAGTTGACAATTACAGGCTTGCCGATAAAATCCGACAGCTTTACCTCGTTTCCCTCTCCGTCAATCACCGTAAAATCCGGCGCGGCGTTCGGGTTTGCTTCGGTTTCCGGCTGTTCCTGTTCTTTCGGTTCTGCGGGAACAGATTCCACTTCCTCCGGAATATTCTGCATGGCGGTAAAATCGGAGGGCAGCACCATTTCGTTTTCGGGTGCGAAATTTTTGGTCAGTTCCGTATAGGCAAATACTGCACCGGCCAGGATGATGACCAGAAAAATACCGGGCAGCACAAGAGATTTCCAGTTTTTCATAAATCCTCACATATCAAATATTCAGCTGAACAGAGCCAGCAGAGCATTCATCAGTCCCAGCATCATTGCCGCGCCTACCACAATCAGAAAAATCCCGCAGATCAGATTGATGATCCGGTAATGGGACTTGATCCATCCAAAAGCACTGCCCAGCCGGTCGATCAGAATGGCAGACAGCAGAAACGGCACACCCAGCCCCAGGGAATAGGTCACCAGCAAAAGCGCTCCCTGTAGAGCCGTACCGGAAGTGGACGCCATCATCAGGGCAGAACCCAGAAACGCCCCTACGCAGGGGGTCAGGCTCACGGAATACACCACACCGAACAGAAACGCGGACACGATGGTACCGGCTTCTTGGCTGCTTTGGATACCCTTGAAAAACGGCAGGCGGATCACCTCCAGATAGCTCAGCCCGAACACAATCACCAGCAGGCCGCAGACAATGTTCACGATTCTCTGATACCGCAGCAGCAGAGAGCCGAGGGTTCCGGCAAACAGACCGAGGGCAGTGAACACCAGCGTAAAGCCCAGAATGAAGCTGGCAACCCTGGCCCAGGTGTGATGCTTTTTGTCCCCGCTGCCGGCAAAATAGGAAATATACAGCGGCAGCATGGGCAGCATACAGGGAGAGATGAAGGAAATCAGTCCCTCCAGAAATGTAATCAGATATTGCATGAAATACTCCTTGGAAATTCTGTACAGTTTTTACCTGTGCTGTTCTTAGTATACAATATTTCCGCAGGTCTGTCAAGAAAAATACGGGACTCCTGCAGAATGTTCCCCTTTGGCATCCGGTTCTCACATTCCGGGAATTTTTCTCATACATCATGTTATTGTAAATGCCATACCGCTCTGGTATACTGTAGACAACGGTACCGAATCAACATACGGAAAGGTAAAGTATATGAAACTGAATCTTGGAGAAAACATACGTACATGCCGCCGGAAGATGGACATGACGCAGGAACAGCTGGCAGAACGGCTTGGGGTGAGCTTTCAGTCGGTGAGCCGGTGGGAGAATGGGACAACGTATCCGGATATGGAGCTGCTGCCGGTGCTGGCGGGAATATTCGGGGTAACAACGGATATGCTGCTGGGGGTTCCGGATGAAAAAGTGGAAGAACGTTTCACGGAACTGGTTTCAGATTTCCGGGCAGCGGCAGAAGTCAAAGACTATACCCGGACAGCTTCCGTTCTGCAGGAAATGCGGCGGGACTGGGATGCCTATGCAGGGCAGGATTTCTTTTATGTTTACAATCATGCCTGGGTATATAAAGCCTTCCTTGATCCCGGCACACTGGATGCCCTGCGGTGTCTGACGGAACAGATTCTGCAGAACAGCAACAATAAAGAACGGAAAAATTATGCAATCCGGGAAATGGGATGTATGGAAGACGATGCGCATATTGCTGCTTTTCTGCAGGAGAATGCCACAGAATACGACCTGTCCGAACATGCCCTTCTGCGGGAACGGTACCGGATGCGGGGACAGTGGGACAAACTGGAAGACGAACGGAAACGGCATCTCTGCCTGACACTGGATAATGTGCTCTGGTCGGGACCCGATCTGTGGCAGACTGACAAAATGAATAAAGACCCCTCTTATGCCCTGTGGCAGAGCAGTATTACCTTACAGTTTCTCCATCAGATCAACAGCGAAGCATTTGACCCGCTCCGTCCCATCCGGGGAAAGAACGGTATCGACATCTGGGTGGAAGCACGCCTTTCCATGGGCTTCCGGCGGGCGGCATGTCTGGCAGTTCTGGGTGAGGCAGAAGAAGCCTATATCACGCTCGAAGACACCGTGTCTCTGCTGGAGGCTGTCATGGCATTGCCGGATACAATAAAGGAACTGACCTGTACTTCCCCGGCACTGGAAGACTTCACCATCCCTGCAGAATTCTACTGGATGGAAGGGGATACCTTCACAGGTGCGGAAAAAGGAGTGGAAGAAAAGCATTTCCAGTATCATCTGGCGGACGGCACCTGCTGGTGGGTCATTCCCCGGAATTATTACTGCTGTATGACAGACCGCCGGAGCTGGGGGTATACGGACTGGACATGGTTCGATCCCATCCGTACCGATCCCCGGTACCAGTCTTATGTAGACAGAGTCCGTGCCTGCATCATCACCCGCCCGAAGCAGGACAGCTGACTCACGCTCCCCTTGTATTTTTCTCCTTTTATGCGTTATTGCATTCCTTCCGTACTTCTGGTATACTGGTATCACAAAAGAACGGAGGGAGAAACAAATGAAACTGCACATTGGCGCCAACATCCGTACCCTGCGCAGACAGGCGGACATGACACAGGAACAGCTGGCAGAACGGCTTGGGGTGACGTATCAGTCTGTCAGCCGGTGGGAAAATGAGGAGAATTATCCGGATCTGGAATTGATTCCGCGGATTGCTTCCATATTTGAAGTGACCACAGATACACTGCTTGCCACCACGGAATCGGTGGAGGAGCGGTTCCGGCAGCATACACAGGCACTGGATGAAGCATCCAGGGAGAACAATATCGACAAGGCATTGGACATTCTGAAGGACATTGCACTGTCCGCAAGAGACTACAGTGAGATGCTGTTCATGCCCATCACCATTCCGCTGGAACAGTACAAACTGGACAAAGATCCCCGGATCATTGAACAGCTTGTGAAAACAGCAGAAGCCTTTTTGCGGTACACAACCAAGCAGAATACTTCCACCTATCTGATCCAATCTCTGGCCGCATGGGTGGAGGATGAGGCTTTCGACGGTTTTCTGGAAAAATATGCCTCACAGGAAGAACTGACCTATCATGCCCTGCGACTGTACCGGTATTCCCGCCGGAACGGGCACTGGAAAGAACTCGTAAAAGTGGAACAGCGGAATCTGTATGCGAAGATTATGGATATCTGTTTGGACAGGCACACATGGCATACTCCCTGCGGTATGTCGTCCCAGTATTCCTTTGAGTATATCCG
>JAFQGY010000058.1 GCA_017415325.1 Clostridia bacterium | reverse complement strand
GCACCCAAACTCCGGAAGAGCCTGGATGAGAGGGGAGGGTGGGAGGTCTCGGAGGGTAGGGAGGGGAGAAGGAGCGGCATCTGAGCACCTACCTCTCCCCTCCCTATCCTCTGAGTCCCGTCCGGAAGGACACCCCTACGATGGTCATCGTACCAACAAACCCGCTGTAAGCAGACGCAAAAGCCCCCCTTTCTATGCCCATAAAATCTCTCCCCCGCTGTCAGGCGAACGAAAAACCAAATTGAAAAAATAACGCCCCCCCACCCCCGCTGTACGCCCGTACAAAATCATAAAGCTAAATTCCCCCTGTAGAATCCCCCCAATTCCTGCCGACGGCAAGCACAGTTCTCATCTCGGCATTGGGCGGGAGCGTGGGCGGGTCTGTGGTTTCCTTCCGCAATGTCCACAAGCCAGCGGGCCAGCTCCGCATACACCAGATCCCGGTCGGTTTCGTTCAGGATTTCGTGCCGGCCGGTGTACAGCCACAGATCCACATCCCGCATGCCTGCCGCCAGAAAGGTATCCGCCGCCATCCGTACGCCTTTGCCGAAATCCCCCACCGGATCCGCTTCCCCGGACACAAACAGCACCGGCAGATCGGGCGGCATCTTCCGCAGCATTTCTCTGTCGTGGAGCCGTTCGATGGCGGAAAACAACGTATGATACCCGTTCAGCGTAAACAGAAAGGAGCAACGTGGTTCCGCCAGATACCGGTCTACAATCTCTTCATCCCGGGTCAGCCAGTCCCGCTTTGTCCGGGCCGGTTCAAAGGTTTTGTTGTAGCTGCCGAAGGCCATGTTGTCCACAAAGGGACTCCGGTGCCGCCAGCCCTTCCATTTTGCCAGCAGTCCGCAGACCATTTTTCCGGCCTGTACCAGCATTTTCGGCTGCATTCCGGTACCCATGACGACGGCACCCTGCAGCTCGCTTCCCCAGCGGCAGAGCCAGTTCCGCACCAGAAAAGAACCCATACTGTGTCCCAGCAGAATATACGGCACGCCGGGGTACCGCTCCTTCGTACGGACAGTCAGGCTGTACATATCCTGCAGGAGAACATCCAGGCTGTCTCTGTCGGCAAAATACCCCCAGTTGTCCCGGGAAGTAACGGAATCCCCGTGCCCCAGATGGTCGTTCCCGGTGACCAGAATTCCCAGTTCGTTCAGATACCGGGCAAAGTCGTCGTACCGGTCGATGAATTCCACCATGCCGTGGGCAATCTGCAGGATGGCACGGGGTTTTTCCGCCGGGGTCCAGCAGATGGCATGAATTTCGGTCTGTCCGTCGGCGGATGGATAGGTGAAATGGTGTTTGGTGGACATATGCGGCTCCTGTTCCCATATTTTTTCGGATCATATATTTTCAGTATACCATACATCCCCGTCGGATTCCCGGAAATTCACAGTTTGTTTACATATGAATTCCCAAAGCGTGATACAATGGAGAAAAATACTACCCAAGCGGAGGACTTTGCAATGTATATCAAAAGAGTGATGCTGGAAGAAGGCAACGACCAGTGCTGGCTGGACTGTTATGTGGCGGATCCGGTGAAGGACTTTACCCGGTCGGCCATTCTGGTGATTCCCGGGGGCGGGTACGGCTGTGTCTGCTCTGACAGAGAGGGAGAACCCATCGGGCTGGCGTTCATGTCCCACGGATACAACGCTTTTGTGCTGCAGTATAATGTGGCCAGAACCAAAACCTATCCGGCACAGCTGATTCAGGCCTCCCTCGCCATGGCCCACATCCGTGACCATGCGGAAGAATACGGCATCGATCCCGACAAGGTATTTGTCACAGGGTTCTCCGCCGGGGGACATCTGGCCGGTTCTCTGGGTACCATGTGGCACAGACAGTGCGTATATGACGCCACCGGTATGGCATACGGCAAAAACAGACCGAACGGTATGATTCTCGTATACCCTGTGGTATCCGGCACATCGGAATTCACCCATCTGGGTTCCTTCCAGAATCTGCTGGGGAAGAATGATCCCACCGAAGAAGAACTGCGGAATGTGAGTCTGGAAGCCGCTGTGGACGAAAAATCCGTGCCCCTGTTCCTCATCCATACCTCCAATGACCAGGTTGTGGACATCCGTCATGCGCTGCTGCTGGCCGACGCTTACAAGAGAGCCGGACTGGCCTTTGAAATGCACATTTACCCGGACGCCCCCCATGGAATCGCTCTGGGAAACGACATCACCCGCTGCGGCAATCCCAAGTACAGCGATCCCGCCATGGCAAAGTGGGTGGAACACGCCGTATACTGGGCAGACAAATTCGGCAACTGAATCCTGCAGAGAAGCATCCGGACAAACGGGTGCTTCTTTTTTATACAGTACCATCTTTGATTTTTATATTTTCTATACAATATTCCCTGTTTTCATTGAGATTTCTCTTGAATTCTATGCACTTTTATGCTATACTGTTGACATATCCAAAATTGCAAAGGAGAAACCTGTATGCCGAACCGTAAACTGCTCGCCCTGCTTCTCTCCGCTGCCCTGCTCCTGCCTCTGACTTCCTGCGGAGACACAGCCACCGAAACCACAGCGGACACTGCCGCCGCAGAAACCGCTCCTGTGGAAACCGAAACCGAAAAACTGCCTTCAGGACTGCCTGACATGGATCTGAACGGCTTTGTGCTGACCTTCCTGCGTTCCGGTGTCAAGTTCATAGAAAAAGGAATCTGGACGGAAGAGCTGACCGGGGACGCCGTGCCGGATGCCATTTATGAACGAAACCTGTTTCTGGAAGAAGCCTATAACTGTTCCATCGAAATACAGGAAAGCCCCAGTCAGCATCCCAATACGGAAATCGAACAGTACGTCATGGGCGGCGACGACACCGTGGATGTACTGATGGACGGCGGTCAGTTCATTGCAGCCAACTCCCAGAACTTTATGGACCTGAATTCCCTGCAATATTTTGACTTCTCCCAGCCCTGGTGGAACAAGGAGTTCAACGAAGGAATCAGTCTGGGCGGACGTTTGTATTTCACCGTTGGTGCGTACGGTACCACCGCTAAGGGGAATATTTTTCACGTTATTTTCAACAAGCAGGTAGCCCGGGACAACGGTATTGATCCGGATTCCATGTATAATCACGTATATGAAGATACATGGACACTGGATCAGATGACGGAATATGCCGCACTGGTAAAATCAGACTTGAACGGGGACGGTACCTACGACACCAACGACCTGTGGGGTCTTATCGGGGAAAATTATATAACCTGGACACTGGCACTGGGGGCCGGATTCCGCTGTGCCGATAAGGATGAGAACGACTTACCCATTGTTACATTCAATACCGAACACAATCTGGACATTCTGAATACGGTTATGGCTCTGGCCGGCAGCCGGGAATATGCCCTGTTTGCCCAGAGAATGACCGGTGTGGCTGATGTGTGGTCCGCTTACTCTGTGATGGCCAAAACCGACGGATGCTGGCTGTTCCGGGTAGGCTCTCTGGGAGACAATATGCGGGAAATGGAAGACGACTACGGCGTTCTGCCTTCTCCCAAATATGACGAAATGCAGGATCGGTACTACCACGACGCCAGCCTTGGCAACAGCCCCACCACAGCCGTGCCCATCTCCTGCAGTGATGCCGACACCGTTTCCTTCCTGCTGGAAGCCATGAGCTACGAATCCTTCTACCGGGTACTGCCGGTCTTCTACGACAATTATATGCACACCAAGCTGGTGCGGGACGAAGAATCCGTGGAAATGCTGAAGATCGTACACGACACCCTGTATTATGATATCGGCGCCCTGTTCAACTGGGGGGACATGCGGATGATGATCGAAAATATGGTGGACAGACCGGAAAACACCATCGCCTCCACCTATGCTGCCAACGAAAAGAAAATCCAGACCGATCTGGAAAATACAATCAAGCGGATGAGTGAATAATTGATCACAGGAAAGGAGTTCAACATGACACGGAAACTGTTTATCCTCCTGCTGGCCGCTCTGCTTACGGCTTCTGCCTTTACCGGCTGCGGCGCAGGGACAGAAAACACGGAAACCACCCCCATCGCTGCGGAAACCACGCCTGTGGAAACAGAACCGGAAACCGCCTACATCGACACGCTGGAAGAACGGGATCTGGAAGGATACACCTACCGCATGGTCGCACAGCATTCCGACACCCGCCAGAACTTTGCGCTCACGGAAGAAATGACCGGCGAAGTGCTGCAGGACGCCATACTCCAGCGGAAACAGGCCACCATGGAACGGCTGAACATCGAAATCGATGAAATTGCCTATGAAGACCGGAGTGTGCTGCAGAACGACGTAGCCAAGACCATCCGCGCCGGAGACGACGCTTACGACATTATCCTGACTGCTCTGTCCGCCGGGATCAACACCCTGACCATGCAGAACTGCCTGCTGGATCTGAACACAATTCCGCACCTGACTCTGGAAAGCGAACGCTGGAATGCTTCCATGGCGGAACACATGCGCATTGACGGCAGGCAGTACTTCACCACAGGCGTCACGGCAGTCAGCTACCTGTACACGCCCCAGACCGTACTGTTCAATCTGGAAATTGCCGAAGACAACAATCTGCCCGATCTGTACGAAACGGTACTGGAAGGCAAATGGACCCTGGACACCATGCAGTCCATGATGCAGAACATTGCCGTGGATCTGAACGGGGACGGTGTCATGAAGCCCCAGGATGACCGGTACGCCATGCTGGTGGAAGGCACCTTCGGCAATGCGCTGTACATGGCCGCCGGGTTCCAGTGTGTATACCCGGACGACAACGGCAACTGGAAGCTGCACATTGCGGATGCCAATTCGGTGGACTTCATTGAAAAATGCGCCGCCATCTTCAGCGATCCCAATTCCGTATACACCGACGAAAACTCCATCGACCAGCCTCTGTATGAAGGTATTTTCACAGAAGGCCGCAGTCTGTTCATTTCCGCCACCATCCGTCACGCCGTATCCTTCCGGGAAATGGAAAGCAACTTCGGCGTACTGCCCATCCCGGTGGTGAACGAAGGAGATCCCTATCTGGTATCCTGCAACACATGGCTTCCCTCCGGTATCGGTGTCCCGGTGACAAACGGCGATCCGGAACGCACCGGTCTGATTATGGAAACCATGGCGGCCTATTCCTACGACTACATTCTGCCTGCCATCATGGAAAAAACGCTGGGAAAAACCGCCCGTGACGCCCAGTCCTACCAGATCATGATGATGATGTACGAAAACACCGCTTTCGACTTCAACACCATCATGGACTTCGGTACTTCCTCCGCCCTGCTCCGCGGTTCCGTCATCGGCGCACGGAAGAATTTCGTATCTTCTTATGCATCCCTGCAGACCAAAGCAGAAAAGGCGCTGGAAGAGTTCATTGCATCCTGCAGAGGAGAAACCTGAGCTGAGGAATTCCCCGTAAAGGAAAAGAAAAATCGTCCATATCTCAAAAACGGCTTACAGAACCGGGATCTTCCCCTTCTGCAAGCCGTTTTGCACTGTGGTATTATTTGCCTTCTTATATCTGCTCTCCTGCTTCCGTTACGCCGCTCCGGCAGAAACCATCGTATGTACCTTCTGCCATCACTGCCTGTATGGATCTGTCACAGCAGATTTTCGTCGTACACCGCTCTGACGCCGCCGATGAATTTCGGTCTGGTTCTGGCGGCCAGCAGGATTGCCTCGCCTATGTTCTTCACAGGCAGTCTCACGGGCACGGCCACTTCCTTCAGGTGCATCCCGATGAGGGTACCGCCGATGTCCAGTCCCGCATCCGCACGGATTTTTTCCACCACCACCGGACGGACAAATCCCCTGTAGGCTGCCGTACCGAAGGAACCGCCTGCTTTGGGCTGGGGTACCACATTGACGATATCCGCTCCCGGCACCGCACTCCGTTCCACCACGATGGCCCGGTTCAGATGTTCACAGCACTGTGCCGCCAGCCAGATTCCCTTGGGGGACAGCACTTCCATCAGCGCCGTGAAGACCGTACCTGCCACCTCCGGGGAAGAATTGGATCCGATTTTCGAGCCGATGATCTCACTGGACGAGCAGCCTACCACCAGAATATCGTCTCTCTGGAGTCCTGCCGCCTCCACCAGTGCTTCTGCGGCGGTTTTTACCTGTGTATGGATTGTATTTAACATGATGATTCACCCTCACTTATGGTTTTCACTGGGGACAGTATAGCACAGAATACGCTTTCCGTCAAGAAGATTTCTGCTCACCGCCGTCCCATAAAAAATTTCCGCATCACTTCCCGGCATTCCTCCGCCAGAATACCCGATTCCACCTGCGGTTTCCAGTTCACCGGATAGCTGTTGATGTGGAATACCGATCCCATCGCCCCCGCCCGGGCATCCTTGGCGCCGTACACCACCCGGGACAGTCTGGCGTTCCAGATGCCGCCCGCACACATGGGACAGGGCTCCAGCGTCACATACAGGGTACATCCAGTCAGCCGCCAGCCCCCCAGAATCCGGTTTCCCTGCCGGATTACAGACAGCTCCGCATGGTATGTGGCGTCCTTTGTTTCTTCTCTCCCGTTGTAGTCACCGCAGAGGATTGTGCCGTCCTTCACCAGAACCGCCCCCACCGGCACTTCCCCGGCCGCCGCCCCCATTTCCGCCAGAGCCAGGGCACAGCGCATATAGTTTTCATCCGTTCCGTCGGTCTGCCAGTTTTCCAGTAGGCGGCGGATCTTTTCTTCTCTCATGCCTTCTCCTCTCCGGCTTTCCGGTACCGGTGAATCCAGAACACCACCCCGCAGGCCAGTCCCACTGCCAGCCACAGGAAATCCAGTCCGTATGTCAGAGTTTCCGGCAGATACGGGTAGGCCATAGAGCGCAGGTTCACCAGCATATGACACACCACCGGCACCCACAGCCGTCCCGTCCGGAGCATCAGCGTTCCCAGTACCACACCGCCGCCGAATCCGTACAGCATCCCGCCGCCGCCCGTATGCACCAGCGCAAACAGCAGTGCCTGGGTCAGCACCGCAAAGAGCATCCCTGCCCGGGTATTCACAGGTTCCTTCGGTTCTGCCGGTCCATCCTCCACAATTTCGGTTTCCGTACGCACTTCCGACAAAGTCAGCAGCCGGTCCTGGCAGATTCTGCGGAAGAGGATTTCCTCCAGCAGAGGATGGACCAGCACGGCAGTGAGAAGCCGCGGCAGCAGTTCCTCCCGCACCGGATCCCCTTCCACCGGAAAAACAAGCAGCACCAGAAACATCAAAAACACCAGCCAGAAAAAGCCATATCCCACATGCACAATTGCCATGGGCACACTGCAGCGTCTGCGGTCGTTCCGTGGGATGGCTTTCTGTTCCGACTGCCGGCCAAGCAGGGTGTACACCCCAAAGAACACCAGCACAGCCGTCAGAAACGCCGCCAGATCGGTCACCCAGTCTCCCAGCGGAAGGGGCAGTCTGCCCAGCAGGGGACACAGGATCCGGTTGGTCAGCAGAAATCCCGCATAGGACAGCAGGACATGGAATATGGTTTGCAGCTGCGGACTCTGACGCATCCGTGTCACCTCCTTTTCCGGTATGGAAAAACTTTTTCACGGTTTTATTATAGCACGGATGCGTCTGTTTTGCAAGCGGGTTATATCTCCGGAATTGTATACACGTTCAGCAGGGCACTGAAGGACAGCATCCCCGCCTTCCCGTCCTCCGGATTCCAGAAATACCACTTTGCCCGTCCCAGTCCGCCCACGGGGATGGAGGTATCCTCCGCCAGCAGATACAGTCCGTCCGGGCACTGGTATGTAATGCGGCCGATATAGTCCCCGTTTTCGTTCAGATCAAAATAGCGGTACTTGTATTCCCGGGGCACATCCCCTGTCTGGGCATAATTTTCCTTCCAGCCGGAGAAGCTCCAGTGCAGGGTCATATCTCTTGACCATTTGCCGAAGTTCACCAGCACGTTTTCATCCCTGTCCAGCACCAGCAGCCGGTTTTCGTCGGTGACCACCACCCAGTCCCGCCAGGCAAACAGCACATTGCCGTACTGCCCGCTGGTATGGAGCAGGGTTCCGGTGCTGTCGTACACCTGAAAATACCGGCGGAAGGGATCTTCTTCGGTACCGGACGGTACGGCAAGCAGGGTTCCATCCTCCGTCAGCGCCGCAAAAGAATATTCCAGATCCGACACAGGCACTCCCTCTTCGGTCAGAATCCGCATTCTGTGGGTCATGACATCCTTTGTTCCCATCAGGAAGAAACAGGCATTCTCATTGCACAGCGTATCCGCAAACACCGCCCGTCCCTTTTCTTCTCCCGTCAGCCGGTGTATCAGAACTTCATAATGGTCCCCGGCTTCCGTCTGCGACCAGGCAGCGATATAATCTCCGTCACCGCTGTAGGAATAATTTTCCCATACATACTCTGTAATCCATTTTCCTGCTGTCAGATCATAATACGCTCTGTCCCCATTTTCCTGCAGCTGCACCTCATACCCGATAATCTCCTGGGTATCCTTGGTGAGGGCAGACACCGTTACCGCATCCGCCGGCAGAAAGTCCAGCGGTTCCTTTGTCCCCAGCATGGCATCGTACAGGAACCAGTCTCCGTCCCGGATGATATATCGTCCATCGGTGACATCCTGGATGTACAGATTCTGCTGTTCCGGATCGGGGGTATAGGTATCGATCAGTGTCCACGGATCTTCACAGAAGGAACCGAACTGGATATACCCGCTGTGTTCCGGCCGCATAACGGTATCGGCAAAGCACCCGGTTCCGGTGGTGTACTGGTACAGGTACCATGTCAGCGGTTCTTCCGTTCCGGCAGGTTCTGACGGTCCGTCCTGATTTTCCGGCATATCCGGTTCACTCTGCACTTCCTGATTCCCCGGCGCATCCGGTTCCCCCGGCGCTTCCTGCTTCCCCGGCGCATCCGGTTCTGTCTCATCTTCCGGCGGGGTGGGGGATCCCGTAATCATCTCACCGGATATTCCTTCTTCCACGATGATTTCCGCCGGGACTTTTTCTGTTTCCTCTACGGTATCCGCAGCCGTCTCTGCCGGAAGTACACTATCCTCTGCAGCAGGCGTCTCCGTTTCTTTCCCATTCCCGTTCCGGCATCCGGCAAGCATCAGTCCCGCCAGCAGTACACATACAATCTTCTTCATATCCCAACCATCCTTTCGTTTCCATTCTGTTCCATTAGACGCTGTTTTTTCCGGATTTGTTCCCGCAGGCAGAAAAAAAGCGCCTCTCTCTGCTGAAAGAAACGCTTTTCTGTGCAGTTACATCTGGAATTCCTTCCCGGCGCCCAGGAATGCTCTGGTTTTTTCGCTCTGGGGATGGTCGAAAACTTCCTCGGGTGTGCCCATTTCCTCGATGACGCCGTCGGCCATATAGATCACCTTATCGGCAACCCCTTTGGCGAAGGCCATTTCATGGGTCACGACGATCATGGTTCTGTCACTGGACTTGAGGCCCCGGATAACCCGCAGCACTTCCCCGGTCAGTTCCGGGTCCAGTGCGGAGGTGGGTTCGTCGAAGCACAGAATATCGGGAGACAGGGCAAGGGCTCTGGCAATGGCCACTCTCTGGCACTGTCCGCCGGACAACTGGCATGGGTAGCTGTCGGCCTTATCGGTGAGTCCCACGGTTGCCAGCAGGTGCATGGCATTTTCCTGGATCTTTTCGTGTGCCGCCGCTTTTTCTTCGTGAGACGCTTTTTCCGCTTTCAGCCGTTCGTCCTCCAGCAGTTCCGACGCCAGTGTGATATTTTTCAGTACGGTATACTGGGGGAACAGATTGAAGGACTGGAACACCAGACCGAAATGCAGCCGGCGCATCCGGATCTCCCGGTCGGACATTTTTTTCAGTTCCGCCGCATCAAACAGCGTTTCGCCGCCCACCTTCATGACCCCGGTATCCGGTGTTTCCAGAAAATTCAGGCACCGCAGCAGTGTGGTTTTCCCGCTCCCGGAGGAACCGATGATGACCAGCACCTCGCCTTTTTCCAGCGTGAAATCGATTCCCTTCAGAACATTGACGCTTCCGAAGCTCTTCCGGAAATCCTTAACTTCCAATATCGGCATTTATTTCTCCTTGGTACTCTTACAGAATATCGTACAGTGCGGGATCATCGATCCGGACTCTGCGGCCTTCTCTGGCGGAAACGTAGCATGCCAGCACCATCTTCAGGGAATCTCTTGCTTCGTAAACGGAGCAGATGGGTTCTCTTTCGCCTCTGAGGAACTGTGCAAAGAATTCACCCTGTGCGGCAATGCGTTCGCCGTGGGCAGCGGGGCTGGGAATTTCGCTGTCGGTCCAGTCCTTGTTGCCCAGCACGAAATACTTGAGCCCGGGCTGGCCTTCGGGTCTGGGGAGACCTGTGGAAACGGCGTCGCCGTAGTACTGCTGGATGGAGCCCTTGGTACCGTAGATTTCGGTGGTGATTTCGGAGGCGGTGCAGGTGAAGGAGCAGGTGATTTCGGCGATCATGCCGTTGGCATACCGGAACAGAGCCACGCCGTTGTCGTTCTTGACCTTCTGGTTCACCATAGTGGTCATTTCGCAGGAAACGGTTTCCGGCACGCCGAACATCCAGTTGATCATATCGATGGGATGTGCGCTGTCGTCGGCGAAGATGTCCCGGTTATAGTGTTCCTTTGCATGCCATGCGTTTTCAAAGTTGCCCCATGTATGGGTGGACAGGCCGTGGCGGCGTCTGTAATGGCAGATATTGCCGATGGTACCGTCATGCACCAGTTCTTTCATTTTGATATTCTGGGGGTCTACCCGCATCTGATACCCCAGCGTAAACCGCACGCCGGACGCTTCCACAGCCGCAACCATCCGGTCCGCTTCGTCCAGAGTCAGCGCCATGGGCTTATAGCAGATAATATCCTTCCCCGCAGCGGCTGCCATTTCGGTCAGCGTCACATGGAAAGAAGTCTCGGAAGAAATCACTACGGCATCCACGTCCGCCAGCAGTGCTTCCGGTGTATCGTACGCCTTGATTCCAAGAGAGGATGTATTGGCATCCCGTCTGGCCGCATCATGATCCCATCCGCCCACCAGCTCAATTTCCCACTGGGGATTCTCAATCCATTTTCTTCCGTATGACATAACATGGCCGTGTGCCAGCCCTAAAATACCTACTTTGATAGACATAGTTTCTGTTTCCTTTCGTTTTTCTTCTATAGAGGGGGAGTAGTTCAAATCGTTCGGGAGGAGAGACGCGGCTTTTTGAAAAAAGCCTGGCAAAAACTTTAAACTATTGTAGCCGTGGAGTTTGTGCAGGCAGAGCCTTAGCGAACTGACAGCGGTTTTCGTACGGTTTCGGGACGTTCGGGCTTAGTAGGGGAGTGCCTGCCAGGAGTGTGGAGGAATAAGCGGCGGCGCGCTGCTTCGTTAGGGCTTTGTAGTTGAGCGGTCAAACGGACGGTTGCTTTGATGATTGGCTTATTGAAGGCGTTGCCCGATGTGGGATTACTTTGTTTTTAGAAAACTTTCAACAATTCTATACTCCTATAGAATACCTACCACAAGCACCCGAAACCAAACGAATGCTATGCAATCGCAAACGACCTGTGGCGAGCAGGGAGGAGGCCCCTGCGAGCTCGCTAACAGTTGCCACACTGCCGAGGATCGCTCCCCTAAATACATCACAAAAGCAGTGCCGTGCCTACTGCACCCAACAAACAATGCTGCACCCCTGTTTAAAGTTCTTTGCCGAGCTTTCTTTCAAGAAAGCGACCCGTATCTCCCTCCTAACAGCAGCACCTATTATACTTTGTAGTAAGACAACTTAGATTCAAGCTTGCCGAAAATCCAGGTAACGATGGCATTGAATGCCAGATAGAAGACGCCGGTGTAGAAGAGGGGCCAGATGAGCTGCTTGAGGGAGAGGATTTCGTTGGCCATGAAGAGGATTTCCATAACGGAGACGGTGCGGGCCAGAGCGGTGTCTTTTACAAGTGTGATAGTTTCGTTGGCGATGGGGGGGAGAATGTTTTTGATGACCTGCAGGAGAATGATCCGGAAGAAAATCTGGGTCTTGGTCATGCCCAGAACCTGCCCGGCTTCATACTGGCCTTTGGCAATGGATTCAATGCCGCCGCGGTAGATTTCGCTGAAATAACAGGCATAATTGATGATGAACGCCACCAGCGCACCGAAGAAGTACGCCATGGGAACATTGCCGCCGAAGATCGCCCAGCGGGTCAGGGGGTAATGGAAAATGATGCCGGGGATGTAGACGATGATCATCAGCTGGAGCAGAAGGGGCGTGCCTCGGATGATGTACACAAAGCCTTTTACAATCCAGCGGATGGGACGGATCTTGCTCATGGTGCCGAAAGCGAATACCAGCCCCAGAGGGAGAGCGAAAATCAGCGTCAGAAAGAACAGCGCCAGCGTCAGCCGGAAGCCCGAGAGAAGCTGTACCGTTACATACTTCACTTCTGCCCAGTCGATAAACCCGCCGCTCTGTGCTGCAGCCGCATCCTGTGCTTCTGCTGCCGAAACCGGAACGCTTCCCAGAAGGAACAGAACCAGCCAGACCGCCAGAAACAGCAGAACGAAAATTGTCCGAGTGCCTCTTGTCCCACGGGAAAGAGACTGTGATGTGTTTGTCATGTATCCGTTAAACTCTCATGAAATCAGTCTGCCGCATCCCACCGGAGATGGCAGGATACGGCAAAGGGTTGTTTGGTGTCGTATAAAATTGTCCCGGTCAGGGCCGAACTCAGCCGTTTACTGCTGCGTTGTACAGATCGGTTACGCCGTACTTTTCAGCGATGGCAGCCAGAGTGCCGTCAGCGATCAGTTCGTCGATGATCTTGTTGGATTCGGCGATCAGGTCGGAGCCTACACGGTAGCCGATGGCGTACAGTTCGTTGGTCAGTTCGATGCCTTCCACGATCTGCATGTCGGCGTAGTCACCGGAACCAACGGATGCCTGTGCAACGGTGATGTCAACTACGATAGCGTCCACGTTGCCGGACTTCAGGTTCAGCAGAGCAGCAGCCTGTGTGTCGGATGCGGTGAAGGTTGCCTGAGACAGGTTGGCGTCGGAGGTGATAGCAGTTTCCCCGGCAGAACCGGATTCAGCGGACAGGATTGCACCGGCCAGGCTGGCGGTATCGGTGTAGGTGCCGGCATCTTCCTTCATGATGACAACGCACTGCTTGTTGGTCAGGTAAGGTGTGGTGAAGCCCATGTTTTCCTTGCGTTCTTCGGTAACGGTCAGACCGTTCCAGATGGCGTCAATGTTGCCGGACTTCAGTTCGGTTTCCTTCATGTCCCAGTCGATGATCTGGAATTCGGGAGCAACGCCCAGCTTTGCGCACAGAGCTTCTGCAAATTCGGTATCAAAACCGATGAGGGTTGCGCCGTCTTCTGCGTAGTAGTTCATGGGTTCGTACAGGGTGATCCCGATTACCATCTTGCCGTTTTCCTTGATGAGCTTCAGGTCAGAGCCGCCGCCGCAGGATACGCAGCAGAGCAGCATCATGGCTGCCAGTACGAGAGCGAGAATCTTTTTCATGGTGTATCTCCTTTGTTGTTGAGGTTTTTCACTTTACCTTGCTAAAGTAATGATATGATACCACATTCCCCCGGATTTGTCAAGGGTTTTATGGGAATTCGCTGTTTTCTTTCGCTGGACAGAGGGGGACTTTTGATGTTTTGATTTGGAATTTGCTTCTGCTTACAGCGGGTTCATTTTTCTAT
>JAFQGY010000057.1 GCA_017415325.1 Clostridia bacterium | reverse complement strand
TCATCTGAATACACCCGACAGGTAGAAAGGAAAATATACTGCGCACCTATACTGGCATACAGTGCATAAAAACGACGGAATTCTTCCACTCCGTAGGTCATGAAGTCAATGATCGCATCATATCCGTTTTTAAGCAGTTCTTCCATAAAACCGGGTGTTTTGACGTTTGCCTTGAAATACCGGAGATTCGGATTCTCCGAAGTTCTCTCATCAAGAGACACAACATCCACTGCATATCCGTGTTCGATCAGATCCGGCACAGCATACTGCCCCATAGCACCGGTTCCGCCAAGTACCAAAACTATTTTCATGTTATATGTCTCCTTTACCGTAATAGCAGTTGTCTTTTCAACTTTTTGAAAATATAGCTTTTTGAAATTGTTTTTACAATCTACGATGATTTATCAGGATTCCAGTGCAGTGATATCGGTTATAAACTGTTCCAGCATATTTTCCCCTTTCTGCTGGTAGGAAGCTGCCACAGACGCAGGTGTTCCTTTTTTAATAGCTTCCGGAAACATTACCGGCCAAACACTGCCCAGACCTGTATGATACACATATCCGAAATTAATGATGACATTGTTGTGAATGATATCATACATTCTCGCAGAATCGCTGTCATGGGAATATTTTGTTTTCAGTGCTACTTCAAAATAAGCAGGAGATACTGTCTCATATTTGGCACTGGAAAGAGCTTCCAACACAGCACCGGCAATTTCCGGCTGTTTTGATGTTACGGGCATTACAAAGCAGTTGTGCGTACTGCGGCTCATGGAATAGTATGCATCCTGGGTTTCATCATATTTCGGGAATGGCAGAATCCCATAAGGGTCTTCCATATCCCGCAGCAGAACAACTACATCGTCAAATTCCGCAGACATCATGAAAATATGTCCTGCTTTGAAATGATCGGCTATGGAATAGTATTTTTCCTGCATATCCGGCTGAGCCGATGTGATGCCCGGGAAATATACACCTGCTGCCTCATATAATAATGTATGCAGTTTTTCCATAACAGAAATATTAAGGTCACTTCCTCCCTGGAACTGCATGACATCATTCACCTTATTATAGCATGAAATCTTTGTGGAAGCCACAAATCCAAACAAATGATTATTGTCATGCATAACAAAACCCAGCTGATCTTCCAAGTTGTATTTTCCGTTGTTGTCCACATCCTGAGAGGCCATTTCGGCAATTTCCTGCATTTTGTCCAGTGTCCATTTTCCTTCATCTACAAGGCTGTACAGATTTGGGATGTGATAATTCTCTGCAAGCTGCTGGTTAAAATACAGCATATCCGTACATTTCAGGTATCCGAGAGAAGCATCTCCTGAAATCTCATACAGTTTGCCATCGATCACTAGTTCAGAAAAGCCTTTCATATAGTACGGCTTTTCGATATCAATATACGGATTTTCCATCAGATTCATGAAAATTCCAAGAGACATCATACCGGCAGGACTGGCCACCATCATATCACACCAGTCATATGCTGCATCTCCGCTGATAACTGTATTTTTGATATGGTCTTTATAATCCTGACGGACATCTGTGTAGTGACCCGGCCGAAGAACAACACCGATATCCACATTCAGTCTGTCTTCCACATCACAAATACTGTTGAAAATCGCATCATTTACTACTTCACCGTTGGCACCTTCCGCAAAGAATTCAGCCGAAACTTCTTCCCGGTACAGGAATGTTACACTTTTCCCTCCAAATGTCAGATCCGACGGCAGATCATCCAGGTACGGATCCGTTGTTTCTGTCTCTGTCACGGGATTCTCTGCTGTACTTTCCTGGGACGTTTCCACAGCCGTATTTCCGCACGAAGTGAGCAGTGCTGTAAGCAGAATAAGACCGATCCATTTTTGATTCTTTTTCATAATCATGTACACTCCTGTTCTTTTATTTATAGTACGGTATCTGTCTGGTTTTATTATCCTTTCCAGTGAAATACAGTGCCGATGGGGAAAAGCGGATTTTCACAGAGCTGTGTATAGATTTCTCTGCATTCTGCCGGATCAACAACCCTTGAGCATATGGGCGATACTTTTATACGTCCGGCACCAATGAGCCGCAGGATAGCTTGGCAATCATCCTGATGCGTCCAGTGGTGGGGATAGGATTCTGTTTTTGGCCGGACAAAATTGTGTGCGCCGATGAGCTGTATGCCGGGCTTGTGTACCTGCGAGTAATAGTC
>JAFQGY010000056.1 GCA_017415325.1 Clostridia bacterium | reverse complement strand
GTTCTCCTTCCATACACAGCCCTATGGCGACACTGTCATTTTCCACGGCGGGGACTGCTGTATGTATGACGGACTCATCGAAGCCATCGGCCACGCAGACGTCATGATGCTGCCTGTAAACGGCCGGGATTATTTCCGTCTCCATGAAGATGTGATCGGGAATCTGAACGCCAAAGAAGCCGTACTCCTGTCCGAAGCGGTCGGCGCAGACATGCTCATCCCCCTGCACTATGACCTGTACCCCTGCAACGGAATTCCTGCCACGGACTTTGTCAATGCGGTACTGCCCTCTTCCCTGAAATTCCATCTGTTCCGTCCCGGCGAGCGGATGCTCTACATGAAGGATCACGACTGATTTGAAACACTTCATCAACAACGGGGACATGAAGGCCGCCAACACCCGGGATGTGTTCAGTCTGATCCGGCGGCACGGCAGTCTTACCCGGAAGCAGATCGAGGAATACACCCGGCTGAGCTGGGGCACGGTATCCAACATCACCGCCAGACTGCTGGAAACCGGGTATCTGCTGGAGGAAAAGGCGGAAAATCCGGGCAGCGGAAGAATCCCCACACGGCTGATGGTAAACGGCTCGGATCACTTTGTGCTGGGCGTGGACATCAACCTCATCGGGATCCACATGGCACTTCTGAATCTGAAAGGCGAGGTGCTGGCGGAAAAGCTGTACAGTGCCGATTTCCGGAACCGGGACAGTCTTTGGGATCAGCTCTGCCGACTGCTGGATGCGTGGACAGAACGCTGGCAATCCAGACATCCGGCAGCCATCGGCATCGGCATCCAGGGGAAAGTGGACAGCAGACGGGGGGTTTCTGTGAGCATTCCCCAATGCGAAAACTGGAAGGATGTCCCTCTGCGGCAGATGGTGGAAGAACGCTTCGGCATTCCGGTGTTTCTGGAACATGACCCGCTCTGTATCCTGCACACGGCAGCCGAACCGGATCTGTATCCGAATGCAGTGCTTCTCCGGCTGGACAGCGGTATCGGCATGGCGGTCATGACGGAAGGACGGATGTTTGACGTACCCGGCACATGCGAGATCGCCCACACCACTGCGGTTCCGGGAGGGATTCCCTGTTCCTGCGGCAGACGCGGCTGTCTGGAAAGCTATGTATCGGAGCGGGGGATCGAAGCGCAGTCCGGGAAACCGTACAGAAAAACAGCGGCCGGCGCCATGGCAGGCATACCGGAGGATCTGGCGTATTTCCGGCAGATGTCTTCGCTTCTGACAACCGCCATCGGCAGCATCACCGCCCTGTTCGATCCGCAGATCCTGTATCTGTGCGGGGAAATGCTGCAGGAAGCGGATCTGTTTCTGCCGGATCTGCGGAAGGGACTGCAGAAAGAAGGAATTCCGGTTCGGATCAAGGTGCTGGAAGAGGTGCATGCAGCCTATGGAGCGGCGCTTCTGGCCACCGAGCATATGGAAATCTGTACAGAAGAATGATGAAAATATACATGTATCAGAAAGGACTTGACATATCATGGAAACTATCACTCTGAACAATGGTGTAAAAATGCCCATGCTGGGTTTCGGCGTATACCAGATTGACCCGGCCGACTGTACCCGCTGTGTGCTGGACGCTATCGATGTAGGATACCGCTCCATTGACACGGCACAGAATTATCAGAACGAAAAGGAAGTGGGCGATGCCATCCGTTCCTGCGGTGTGGCAAGAGACGAGCTGTTCATCACCACAAAAATCTGGGTATCCAATGGCGGGTACGAAAAAGCAAAGGAATCTCTGCGGGCCTCCATGGAAAAGCTGCAGACCCCCTATCTGGATCTGGTTCTGGTGCATCAGCCCTTCAACGACTATTACGGCACATACCGGGCGCTGACGGAAGCCTACAAAGCGGGACTTGTCCGTGCCATCGGTGTATCCAACTTCTATCCCGACCGTCTGGTGGATTTCTGCAAATTTGCGGAAGTGATCCCGGCAGTGAATCAGGTGGAAACCCATGTTTACCAGCAGCAGAAAAAAGCCCACGAGATCATGGAAAAACTCGGTGTACAGCACGAAAGCTGGGGTCCCTTTGCAGAAGGCAGAAAAGGATTCTTCACCAACCCGGTTCTGCTGGAAATCGCACAGAAATACGGCAAATCTCTGGCGCAGGTAGCCCTGAGGTTCCTGCTGCAAAGCGGCGTAGTGGTGATTCCCAAGTCCGTACGGAAGGAAAGAATGGCGGAAAACTTCGATGTATTCGATTTTACTCTGACCCAGGCAGACATGGACACCATCCGTACACTGGATCAGGGCGAAAGCTGCTTCTTCTCCCACTACGATCCGGATATTGTGGACATGATCACCAGCATTCCGTAAACGAACAGGATCTGACAGACACCTTCGGTTCTTCCGGGGGTGTTTTTTTCTGCAGGAACACAAAAAAAGGGACTGCCGTTTCAGACAATCCCTTTTGTTTTTTATACAATACTCAGTTGTACAGAGCAGGTGCGGTGGGTACTACGGGGAGAACGGTTCCCTGGGATACAGGAGTCAGAGGACCCGGAATGGAGGAAACCCGACGTACGGGCAGATAC
>JAFQGY010000055.1 GCA_017415325.1 Clostridia bacterium | reverse complement strand
TGACCACTGCTGCTGCGGCCACGACCACGACCATGACCACGATGACCACTGCTGCTGCGGCCACGACCATGACCACGATGACCACTGCTGCTGCGGCCACGACCACGACCATGACCACGATGACCACTGCTGCTGCGGCCACGACCACGACCATGATCACGATGAACATTGCTGCTGCGGTCACGATCACGATCATGAACATGACGAACACTGCGGATGCGGGCATGAACATCATGGGCATCATCACCACCATGCCGATGAAGTTTTCACCAGCTTTGGTGCAGAAACCGGACGGCGGTATACTGCTGCGGAAATCACTGCGGCGCTGTCGGCACTGGAAGATGAAGAAAAATACGGCGTGATCCTCCGGGCAAAGGGGATCGTGAACGGGACAGACGGATTCATTCACTTTGACTATGTTCCCGGAGAACCGGATGTACGTTCCGGCAGTGCGGCTCCCACCGGACGGCTCTGCGTCATTGGAGCAAACATTCAGGAAGATGCACTGAAGGAACTGTTCCAGCTCTGAGCGGATGGAGGTAGGTATGAAAATTCCTGTCTATTTGATTACCGGATTTCTGGAAGCCGGGAAAACACGCTTTATTCAGGAGACGCTGATGGGGCAGTCTCTGGAAACCGAGGGAAATACACTGCTGGTCATCTGTGAAGAAGGGATTGAGGAATTTGATCCCACCGCTTTTGCGGTTTCCGATGTGTACTGTGAAACGATTGATGAGGAAGACGAACTTTCGGAAGAACGGCTGCTTTCTCTCTCGGACAAGCACAAGCCTGCGCTGATTATTATGGAATACAACGGGATGTGGCAGCTTTCCAGTCTGTATGACAATCTTCCGGAGGACTGGGTTATTTATCAGGAGCTCTTTATCTGTGATTCCAACACCATTGAAAACTACAACCGGAACATGCGCAGTCTGGTGGTGGACAAGCTGACCTCCTGCGATCTGGTGGCCTTTAACCGGGTGACGCCGGAGATGGATCGGATGCCGCTGCATAAGCTGGCCAGAGCAGTCAGCCGGAATGTGGGGATCATTTACGATATGACCGACGGTTCCATCATTCAGGATACCATCGAAGATCCGCTGCCCTTTGATATCAATGCGGATATTATTAAGATCGAAGACCGGGACTATGCGTACTGGTACCGGGATCTGGCGGAGGATATGGGGAAGTATGACGGCAAGAAGATCCGCTTCAAGGGTGTGGTTCTTAAGGATGAGACGGTGCCCAAGGGGAGTTTTATCTGCGGCCGTCATGTGATGACCTGCTGTGCGGATGACCTGCAGTACAGTGCTGTGGCTTGTAAGTGGAAATCCAGCGAGACACTGAAATCCTACAGCTGGGTGGAGATCACAGGTAAAATTTCCATTGAAAAGCATAAGGTGTACGAAACCCCCGGGCCGGTGGTGAAAATTACATCTGTGATTCCTGCCGCACCGCCGGAACAGCAGGTAGCTACTTTTGACTGAGTAAAAAAGGCAGTTCTCTATGGTTGGCTGAGCACAGAGGAAGCAGAGAACCGGCCGGATAAAAAATATTGATGGAGCAGAAGTTGTGAAAAAATGTATTCTTGCTATTGTCCTGTGCCTGACCATGCTTTGTTCTGTCGCCTGTGAAAACACGCTGACGGAACAGATGGAGCAGATTTTCGGGACTTCGCAGGAGCAGGGGGGAACTTCTGCTTCTTCTGTTATATTGGATCATGTGTATAAAGCTGTCCCGTTTACCATTGATACGGAAACCTATAAGGTGATCTCCCGGTATCCCTGTCAGGAGGGAATCTTTGTGCTGGCGGAGGACAGAATAAAATCGGGCAGCTTTGTCCTGCTGAAATATGACTGGCAGGGGAATCTGACGGAAACTGCTCTGCCGCCGGAATATTCCGGGAATTACAGAGAGACATCGAATCACTGCTGGCTGGCGGACGGCGGTGTGGTGTTTCGGGATGACACCCATACAAGTATCGCCAATCCTATGTGGAAACTGGTTCATATTGCACCGGACGGGCAGGTATATACCACGGCGTTTCCCTTTATGGCAGGGATAACAAATATTGCCGCCTCCACGCATGGTGTGGCTGTGCTGGAGAAAACGAACCAGTCTGTGGACATGACCATACTGGATTTGCAGATGCAGGTACAGGTTTCCTATCCCTTGGGCATCGAGATGCATACATTGGAGTGGGGAGAGGACGGGATGCTGTACGGGAACGATATGAACTGGGAAGTGTCCCGGATCCATCCTGCCACCGGACAGATCACACGGTATTCTCCATTCTATATGGCACCTCATCAGATGGAGATTGTAGGACAGTACTATGGTCACGGAGCGTATGATCTTTATATCGAAACCCTTGATGGTGTATACGGAATGAAGGCGGATGAAAAGGGGGAATTTCCGATAATTGAACCGGATGACCTGAAGGATGCCGCAGAGTTGGTAATCAGCTGGGGCAACAGTTGTCTGTCCGGTATCCGAACGTCGAATGTGTATATACGGGATGAAACTGCTGTATATGGACATATGATTCTGGATGACAGTGAAACTGTGTTCAGTCTCATGCTGCTTCTGCAGGTGCCGGAATCGGAGCTGACACCCCGGGAAATCATTACGATAGCGGATTATGTTTCCGGGAATGTGGCGGGACTGCAGCATTATGCCAATCTGTTCAACCGGGAGAACGACCGGTATTTTGTGCAGATACATCGGTATGATATGCGTGAAGACGGGACAGAGGAGATTCAGAAAAAGCTGTTTGCGGAAATGGAAGCGGGGAATACGCCGGATCTGCTGTACTGCAATGCCTTTATGGAGGCGGTGTATCTGAATCTGGCGAAACAGGGGTATCTGGCAGATTTGACAGAGCTTTCAGATGGTCTTCTGCAAGGCACTGTGGCAAGTACCCGTTATGGGGATCGTATGTACCGGATTCCGTATGCCATGAAATATGATCTGCTGATGACGACAGGGGAAACAAAGGAACTGACGGCGGCATCTCTGATTGCGGAAGTACAGGCACTGCCGGCAGGACAGGTACTGTTTTCTTCCTCTCAGTTCCTGACGAACCGAAAATCGTGTTTCCTGGAAACCTGTGTGCAGACCCAGTTTATTGACATGGAAAAGGGAACCTGCCATTTTGATGATCCTGTTTTTATTGAGTATCTGGAACTGATGCGGAATCAGGAGAGATATGTGAACGGTGAATATGGTACGCTGGATGGAGGACCTGTCTATAGGATGACCAATCCTGCGCTGCCGTCCTATATACAGGATGGAACGGTTCGATATATTCCCCTTCCGCTTGGGCAGATCGGATATGCGGCATTCGGGAAGATGCTGTATGGAGATGTGCCGTATACCTACTGCGGATTCCCGGGAGCGGATATTCTGATCAGTGAGTACAAAAGTCTGGCACTGTTTGAAAATGCGAAAAATCCGGAAGGGGCAAAGGTATTTATCCGGTTCATGCTTTCGGATACCGCACAGATCACAGATCGGCGCTGGGACGAAATCATGCCGGTGACGGAGTCGAGCATAGAAGCATTGTTTGCAGATACCCTATATTGTTTTCAGACTTCTCCTTCACCCGATCAATATTATTTCTGCGGCAGTTTTCCCGATGCGGAATCGGAGGAATACCAACAGCATCTGCGGGAGATCATCGGCCGGGAACACGATCATACCGCTGTCACCATCACCGAGGAAGACATCCGTAAACTGCTGTCACTTCTGAACAGCGAAAACGCCGGACGGATTGCAGACCCGACGCTGACCGCCATCATTGACGAAGAACTTGGGCCGTATCTGGAAGGGGACCGCAGTGCGAAGGAGACGGCGGATGTGCTGCAGAAGCGGGTGAGCATTTATCTGGCGGAATGAGTATATTGCTTCAGGGAGCAGGGATGGAGTGCGGCAGCCCTTGGGGGAAGAAAAGCACTGTATCCAGTGTTTCCCATAAACTTTCAGAAAAACAGAAAAACTCCCTCCGGCGGAGACAGGCCCTTTGACGGGATCTCTTCCGGAAGGAGTTTTTTGTTCAGTACGTTTATTCTACTGCGCTGAATGCGGAAACGTAGGTGTTGATGGTGTCTTCCACCTTCTTTGTCATGGAGCTGATGGTGCTCTGCAGGTCGGTGTTGTTCTGCTTGAACTTACCGGCAAACACGCCGTCCCGGATGGTGCCGCAGAACAGGGTGTCGCCCAGGTCGTATACTCTGTTGCCGTAGATCAGGTCCAGCATGGCGGTGGAGTTTTCGTCACGGGTGTACTTGTTCTTCAGAACCACGTCATAGTACATGGGAACCACATCGTTCAGGGAAGCGCAGGCCATGGCTTCGGTTACGGCACCGGCCAGTTCGTACTGGGTCAGCGTGGTGGGATATACATGGATGAAAGCGCCTTCGGTACGGCTGTGGTACTCTTCCTGTGCGGTGTCCCACTTGGGATAGGGAATGATGCCGTAGTCGATGTCCATATCCCGGTAGTTGTGCAGGAATGCCACGCGGACTACGTTGTACAGAGCGCCGCCTTCGATGAACAGGGTGTTGTTGGCGTAATCCTTGAAGCCGTCGGACATGAACAGCAGGTGGTCGTTGTGCATCATGGAGAGGATGCGGGTGTACATGGTATCGAACAGCTCATTGGAGGCCAGGTTGAATACGGGAATGTCTTCCTCATCCTTTTCGATGACACGCATACCGGAGGCTACCCAGAATACGGGCAGAATCTGCTTGGAGTGGGAGGTGATCCCGTAGCGGTCCTTTTCCGTCCATGCGCCGTCCCCGTCTGCATCATAGGACGCCCGGTGCATATATTCTTCCATCAGATCCAGCGTCCATTTGCCTTCCAGTACGGTTTCGTAGTGGTCAGCCAGATCCAGATCCAGTGCCATGGCTTTGTTGAACAGCAGTACATTTACACTGTCATAGGTGGACAGGTTGTGGTCGCCGAACGCGAAGTACAGCTTGCCGCCGATGGACATGTCGGTGTGGATGGACTGGGACCAGTATTCCCGGGATACGTCCACATAGGGGATGCTGGAGATGGGCAGGGCATAACCTTCCTGCGCCACGCTGTAGCCGGACCAGTCCACAAGTACATACATATCATATGCGTCATCGCCGGACATGATCATGTTCTTGGTTTCCTTCACCAGCGCACCGTGGGCGTCCGCATTGCCGATGGTTTCTTCAAAGACGAAGTTCATATCCTGCATCAGTTTCTGGTCACGGTTGTAGATGGCGTCGTTCAGATTGTCGCCGGTCTGTTCTGCGGCAATGAGGGTGTCATAATAGGAGGTGGATTCCAGATTGTGGATCCGGTAGGACGCACCTGCGAAATCCAGATCGGCAGGCAGATTGGTCTTGACGGAGGTGTCCACGGGTTCGGTTTCTGCGGCGGCGGAAGTGTCTGCTGTGGTTTCGGCTGTGGTTTTGTCTCCGCAGGATACGGAAGACAGCATCAGCAGTGCCAGAAGCAGACACAGGATCTTCTTGTTCATGATGGTTCTCCTTGTATGTGTAAAAATTGTATTCTGACAAAAAAGCGGCTGGGACAGATGCAGCAGCGAAGATGGACAGGATGTCTGTTTCTTCAGGCGGGCAGTCTGTCCCAGCCATATGTATGGAAAGCTTATTTTGGGGGACCGGCAGCTTATCTCTTCTTGGAGAGAGCGTAGCCTGCAGCGGATACGATGGCGCCTACAGCAGCAATCACACCGGCGTCGAAGGTCTGGGGAGCGGTAACCACGGCATCAGCGGCACTGTCAACCACTTCGGCTGCGGTTTCTTCCACTTCGGGTGCAAATACGGACATATCGGGTTCCACACCGGTGCCGGCCCAGATCATGATGTTGTCGATGTCGGCCTTGATTCTGTTGGAAGCCTTGAATGCCATAGCGGTGGAATCCAGAGTGCCCCACTTATCGGTGTTGGCAGCCATTTCGGAAACCTTGATACCGTTTACATATACGGTAGGACCGTTGGCCTGGCTTACTTCCACACGGACGGTAATGGTCTTGTTCTGCAGTGCATAGGCGTTTTCGTCAAAGGTTTCGCCGAACAGCTGGGTCAGAATGGCGGTGCTGTCGGTGGCACGGATGGGGCAGGTGGTGTCGTTGTAATGGATCCAGTCGGAGCCGCGGCGGGTCTGGTTGTAACCGTCACCGCGCATACGCATGTCCACGGTGTCATAATTGTTGTTGCCGTCGTAGTTTACCAGCAGGGAAACATACCGGTAGGAGTTGCCTGCGTCACGGTAGGTTACGTCGTACTGATAGGTGTAGTCGCCCTTTGCGAACTTTGCCAGATGGGCGTCGTCCATGATGACAGCATAGGAGTCATTGGAGGTGCCGACCGTTTCTTCCAGGTTGTCGATGGAAAGGTAACCGTTGTCGATACTCAGCTGTGCGGTGTAGGCCAGCAGATTTTCAGACTTGGTCCAGCCCAGGGCATCCAGAGAATCATCGGTGCCTTCGCCGTACAGGCCTTCAAAATCTTCATAATAGATCAAGGTACCTGCGGGCAGATCAGCGGCGGGAGCGGAGTCCTGCATAACGCCTGCCTGTGCGGGGATAGCCAGCATTGCCAGTGTCAGAATACCGGCCAGAAGGGTTTTCTTTGTCATGGGTTGTCATTCCTTTCTGCAATACAGTTTGACGGATAAACAAATGGTTGGTATCCGGTTACGGTTATAATACCAAAAAGCATACGTTTTGTCAAGAGTTATCGGTGAAAAATCAAATAAAAATGTAGCTATTGACAACAAAATCCGTTTTTGATACAATGGAGAAAAACATACACAAAGGGAAGGACAGAAGCGGATGGACTATATTGTAAAGGAACTTCTGCAGGATTTTGGCTGCAGGATATTTTGGGAAAACGGGGAGGCTGTACAGCTGGAACCTGTGGCGGAAAACGGAGAATGGACTGCGGCGGCCGGCGGGATACAGCTGCGGATCGGTATGCGGCAGGAGGGAGATTCTGCGTTGTTTTCGGTGGATCTGGTATCAGAATATCCCCTTGCTGCCCGTGCGCTGACCTTCGGACTGAATCTTTCCGGGGCGGATGCTGTGCTGGACAGTCATCATATGGGCCCCTGGTGGATGTACTGCGGATGGCCGGAAAAGACGGAGGAATTAAAACCCAAGACCCAGAATCTGCTGCTGCGGAGAGGGGAGCGGCATACCAGCGTGGTGATGCTGACGGGGGATCTGTTCCGGTGTGAAGCAGATGCGGACGGACTCCATCTGGAAAGCGGCTGCGGCGGGTACAGGGAACTGCACGGGACATTCCTGACGGTTACATCTGCGGAAGATCCGTTCCGGGCAATAGAGGAGAACTATCGGTTTGCCCGTGCCAATGGGGGAATCCGGGTGCCGCTGCGGGAAGAACGGGCGTATCCGGCGATTCTGGAAAAGTTCGGCTGGTGTACCTGGGATGCATTCTACAAGGAAGTGACGGCGGAGAAAATCTATGAGAAGCTGGCGGAATTCCGCGCCAAGGGGGTGCCGGTGCACTGGATCATCATTGATGCGGGCTGGTCAACCTTCCGGGAACGGCTGCTGGTGGATTTTCCTGCCGATCCGGTGAAATTTCCGGAAGGACTGGCGGGGTGTATCCGGCGGTGCAAGGAGGAATTCGGCATCGAGCAGGTGGGGATCTGGCATACCTTCAATGCCTACTGGGACGGAATTGCGCCGGATTCTCCGCTGCTGGAACGGTTCGGGGATGTGCTGATGCGGACGGAAACGGGGCTGTATGTTCCCCATGACGATCCGGAAAAGGCGTTCCGGTTCTGGGATGCATGGCACGGGTATCTGGCGGACTGCGGTGTGGATTTTGTGAAGGTGGACAACCAGAGCTCCACCCACAACTATCTGGCGGGAACCGTTTCCACCACAGCCGGGGCGAGACGGGCGCACGAGGCCATTGAAAAATCCATCGAAAAGCATTTCGGCGGTGTGGTCATCAACTGTATGGGGATGGATATGGAAAACGTACTGGCAAGACCGGCCTCCGGGGTGGCGAGAAACAGCGATGACTTCTATCCCCAGAAGGAAAACGGCTTTGCCCAACATATCCAGCAGAATCTGTACGGGGCACTGTGGCATTCTCAGCTGTACCACTGCGATTTTGACATGTGGTGGTCGGGGAAGGCGTCTCCTGTGCAGAGCGGGGTACTGCGGGCCATATCCGGCGGGCCTGTGTATGTCAGCGACAAGATCGGCGAGACTGCACTGGAGGGTGTGCTGCCGGTGGTGGGGAAGGACGGGACGATCTGCCGGCTGGATCATGCGGCCATGCCAACGGCGGACTGTCTGTATGAAAACTGTGAGTCTTCCGGCAGGCTGATGAAGGCTTGGAACCGGTACGGGGATGCCTTTGCGCTGGCTCTGTTCAACATCAGCGGACGGGAGATTACGGAAACCTTCTCTGTTGAGATTCCGGGGATGGAAGGCTGGTACGTAAAATACGAATACTTCACCAGGACCTTTATGCCGGTACGGGGGAAGGATGCGTCTTTGGAAGCTACCCGTGCCACTGTGACGCTGCAGCCGGGGGAAGTGGTGTGCTGGTCGATTTACCCGATTCTGGGCACGGGAGAGGGACGGTACAACCTGATGGCCGATTCGAGAGACTATCCGGGAAAGTATATTCTGCTGGGAGATACGGAGCGGTATGTGGGCATCGGCACGCCGGAGAAGGAAAAGGTGTGGCTGAAGGATATTCTGTAAAGGGAAACGGCTTGACTTTCTCCTGTAGTTTTGCTACAATGAAGATAACAGAATAAACTGTTGGAGGCTATTATGCAGAAAAGTATTGAATATATTTCCGGAAAATTTCTGACCGGACTCGGTATGACGGTGACACTGGCGGACGGTAAGACGGTGGCTCTGACCCCTGCTGCGGAAGATCTGGGCGAAAAGGTGGTCTGGACGGCTGCGGCGGATGGTGTGGATGTGACGGTCCGGGCGGCGTATAAGGACGGTTCCACCCTGTATTCCGTGGATCTGACTTCCGACGCTCCTCTTGCCGGACGGGCGCTGACCATGCAGATTGATCCCGGCTGCGGGGATGCGGCACTGGAGATCCATCATGATACCCCTTGGTGGATGTACTGCGGCTGGCCCAAATCCCAGGCGGACGTGATGCCCAAGACCCAGAATTTTCTTCTGAAAAACGGGATGCTGCACTATTCCGTGGTGCCGCTGACGGGGGATATTTTCCGGTGTGAAGCGGACGCCGAAGGTCTGCATCTGGACGCCGGATGCGACGGGTTTACCGGATTCCATGGGGCGTTCCTGACGGTGAGCGTGTCCACGGATCCCATTCTGGCGGTGGAGAACAATTATACATTTGCCAAAGAGATGGGGGCGATCCGGGTTCCGCTGCGGAAGGACAGAGCATATCCCGCACTGTTTGAGGACTTCGGCTGGTGCAGCTGGAATGCGTTCTATCAGGAAGTGACCTCTGCCAAGCTGTACTCCAAACTGGATGAATTCCGGGAAAAGAATGTACCGGTGAAGTGGATCATTATCGACGACGGCTGGTCTACCTACGAGGACGGCAGGCTGGTGGATTTCCCGGCGGATCCGGTGAAGTTCCCGGAAGGGCTGCAGGAATGTGTGCGGAAGATCAAGGAAGAATACGGGATTCCCAAGGTGGGCGTGTGGCATGCCTTCAACGGGTACTGGAACGGTGTGGATCCGGAATCTGAACTGGCAAAGCAGTATGCGGACAGCCTGATGATGACCAAAACCGGGATGCTGGTGCCCTCCGATGATCCGGACAAGGCATACCTGTTCTGGGATGCATGGCACAGCTATCTGGCGGACTGCGGTGTGGATTTCGTGAAGGTGGACAACCAGAGCTCTACCCACAACTATCTGGCGGGGACTGTTTCCACCACAGAAGGGGCCAGACATGCCCATGCAGCCATTGAACGTTCCATAAACAAGAACTTCGGCGGCGTGGTCATCGACTGTATGGGGATGGATATGGAAAACGTACTGGCCAGACCTTTCTCTGCGGTGTCCCGGAACAGCGACGACTTCTTCCCGGACAGAGAAAACGGTTTCGCCAAGCATATCCAGCAGAACCTGTACTGCGCCATCTGGCATTCCCAGATCCATCACTGCGACTATGACATGTGGTGGTCCGGCAAGTCGGCTCCTGTGCAGAGCGGTGTGCTCCGGGCGGTATCCGGCGGGACGGTGTATGTCAGCGACAAGGTGGGCGAAACTTCACTGGAAGGTGTGCTGCCGGTCTGCGGAAAGGACGGGGATCTGTGCCGTCTGGACAATGCAGCCATGCCTACGCTGGACTGTATCTATGTGAACTGTGAAGCGGAAGGACATCTGCTGAAGACCTTCAACTGGAAGGATGATGCTCTGGTACTGGCGGCATTCAACGTAAGTCGGCGGGAGATCACGGAGACCTTTGCCTATGACGTAATTCCGGGAATGCCCAAGGATACGGAATATGTGGCGTACGAATACTTTACGAAGAAGTTCAGCCGGGTACATTTTGCTTCGGAGGAAACCCTGACGCTGGAAGCCGACGGTGTACGGTGCTGGTCGCTGTATCCGGTGTACAGGGATGCTGTGGATGAAGCGGATCCTGATAAGGATGCCTATATCCTGCTGGGCGAGACGGAACGGTACACGGGGATCGGTTCCAGAGAAAAGAAGAAAGTGACGCTGGCCGAACTGGGGCTGGATGCACAGGAATAAGACGGGTACTGACAGGGGCAGGGTTGGAGGCAAAGGCAAAACAACCACCCCGATCATCATACGCAAAAGTAAGAAAAAGGAATTGCTGCTCCGGTTTATTAACAATTCCTCTTGCTTTTCTCATAATTTTGTACTATACTATATTCTGTGTATATTCATTAATAAAATGTGCGGGAGGATTATGCTATGCGTAGTAAAAGACTGCTTACTCTGCTGCTGGCGGCAATGCTGCTGACCACAGCCTGTGCGTCCGGCGAAACGGCTGAAACGGAAACCACTGCTGCCGATACTGCTGCTGTGGAAACGGAACCCGTGGAAACGGAAATCAAAGACTCTCTGCCGGATGCGGATCTGGAAGGGTATGCGTACCGGATGCTGATCTTCGGGGATGCGGAACGGCTGGCTCAGACCTGGTCGGAGGAACTGAACGGGGAAATCATCAATGACGCCGTGTACAACAAGCTGACCCGGGTGGAAGAACGGTTCAATACCGAGATCACCAACAATGACAACATGGGCGTGGTGGACTCTGTGGACGTGGCCAAGCAGACCATTCTGGCCGGGGACGACGCCTTTGACCTGGTACAGGGACATGACATCAGCATGGCACAGGCCTCCATGCAGAGCCTTTTCTATAACCTGTATGATGTACCCTATCTGGACTTTTCCATGCCCTGGTGGCTGGAAGCTACCACCGAATCCATGACGGTTGCCGGACAGATGTATATGATGTTCAACAACATTTCCTACAACAACCTGGCCCAGACCCGTATCATGTTTTTCAACAAGGAAATGATGACCGACATGGGGCTGGAATTCCCCTATCAGCAGGTATATGAAGGCAGCTGGACACTGGATTCCATGCTTTCTCTGGTGGAACAGGGGTATGTGGACACCAATGGGGATGGCAAAAAGGACGACGGTGACAAGTTCGGGTACATTTCTCCCAAATATTTCTATGCCGTTATGGAACCCTTCAAGCTGGAACCCTATCAGAGAGACGAAAACGGCAATCTGTTCTACAATCTGGATCTGGACCGGATGATGACGCTGACGGAAAAGTATTATGCACTGCTGTTCGGTAACGGCGGATATGTAAGTGCGGCCGGGGACGATACCTTCGCCATCTTCTCCGAAGGCCGGTCCATGTTTGTATATGCTCCCTTCTCCAATGCCATTACCAAGTTCAGCTACGGCGATGTAGTATACGGGATTCTGCCCATGCCCAAGCTGGACGAAGAACAGGACGGTTACTACGGCGGCTCCACCGACAGACCGCTTGCCATTCCGGTGACGGCCATGTCCCATCTGGACAACACGGGGCTGGTGACCGAAGCGCTGAATGTGGAAGGGTACAAGCTGGTGTTCCCGGCGTACTATGAAACCGCTATGAAGAGCCGGTATGCCGACCAGTCGGACGACGCCACCATGATGGAACTGATCCATGACAATGTCATCATCAGCTTTACATACCTGTTCGGGGAATACAAGAGCGCATATAACATTATGTTTGAAAACCTGTTTGCTGCGGCTACTCCCAGTACGGATGTTGCTTCCTGGGCTGCCAAGAACGAAAAGTCCCAGATTGCCCATGTGGAAAAGCTGCAGAAGTTCTTTGACGAACATAAGGCAGAATAACAGCACAGGAGGGTTGCGGTGACACTGCACGGCTTATCATACGGACACATTCCGACCACCGGGGAACGGTGCGAACGACCAAACTTCGGACACAGAAGGGGCAGTGGGAAAGAGCCGGATACCCTGACGCTGGACGGGTTCATGCGGCTTCTGGAACGACAGGTGGAGTTCGATACCTTCACCGCATTTGTGGACGGGAAGATCGTCCGGCTGAATCCCAAGTGGCTGAGGGACTATATCTTTGAGCTGAAAGCCTTCAAACACTGGGAATTTGCGCTGAAGGACTATCTGACGCTGATTGCGGAACACCAGACGGAAAGCGGTTTCTTTTACGAAATGCTGCAGCGGGAGACGGATGGTCATATCCGCTCGGAAATCTGCGGCAGCGACCGGGATTCGGAACTGCTGAAATTTCTGCCCGGCGGACTGGCTCTGGGACGGATCGAGATGGAAGCCGATATCGAATTCCTGATGGTGGAAGGGGTCTGGCAGGTATATCAGGCTACGGGGGATGTCGAATGGCTCCGCTGGATGCTGCCCCGGCTGGAAAAGGGGATTGATTACTGCACCTCAGCCCCGAAGCGTTGGGAGCCTTCTCTGGGACTGGTGAAGCGGGAATTTTCTATTGATATGTTCGACTTCACCCACGGGAAATATTTCGGAAAGCCGCGGCTGATTTATGCGGATTCGCCCATGTCCGTATTCTATGGGGACAACACCGGGGTATGGGCAGCCATGAAGACACTGGCACGGATACGTCGGATCTTCGGGGAAGAGGAAAGGGCTGCTTTGTGGGAAAGCCGTGCAGAAGCGCTGCTGGCGAATATCAACCGATACCTGTGGAACGGGAAGATATACACCCACAATCTGCATCTGAACCACGATGGTCTGGGACAGGACGAGGACGAAATGCTGTCTCTGTCCGAATGTCACAGCATCAATCGTGGGGCGGCGAATCATGCTCAGGCATGCTCTATTCTGGAGGAATACATCCGGAGACGGGATTCGTATGGCGCCTTTGCGGAATGGTATACCCTGAATCCGCCGTACCCCATGTTCGGCTCTTATGAGGGCGGTACGTACATCAACGGTTCTGTTTCTTCTGTGGCGGCGGGACAGCTGGCACTGGCGGCATTCCGGCATGGCTATGAGACATATGGCTGGGATATCCTCTGCAGACTGAAGGATCTGGCCCAAAAGGACGGGAAGATATTCTTCATGTATGATCCTGCGGACGGAGCAGATGTAAACGGCGGGCCTATCGGGTGGGGGGCAGCGGAAGTGCTGAATGCCATTGATGAAGGGCTTGCCGGACTGGAAGACTGCGGTGTGCAGTATGATGTACTGGGTTTTTCTCCCCGCTGGGTGGTGACCGGGCGGCAGGAGATGGAATACTATACCGGGTACGAAATTTCCGGCACACTGGTGCAGTACGGGTACCGTTTGGCGCAGGATCGGATGGAATTTATACTCAGGGGACCCTGCCGGCGGGTGGAAGGCCATGTGCTTCTGCCGGAAGGGATGGTCTGCACGGGACTTCTGGTAAATGACGTTCCGGTACCCTGCCGGGAAACCATGGTACGGCAGTCACGGTACGCAGACTTTACACTGGACACAATTCCCGATACGGAGCAGCAGATCATACTGCTTCTGGACGGGGAATGATACGAAAAAATTCAGGAGAAATCAGATATGAAAAAACGGATATTGACTATGCTGCTTGCGGCGATTCTGCTGAGTATGGCGGGATGCGGGAATGCGGGCACAACAGAAACGACAGCGGAAACCACAGGCAGCGCGGATGCGGCGGAAACGGAAACCGTGGAAACCATGGATCCGGCGGAAGCGGACGATCTGCCCACAGACTGCAAGGACTATGAAGGTACGGAATTTGTGGTGATGTACCGTGACCGTACCGGGGAATCTGTCACATGGCAGACCTGGGACGTATATACGGAAGAGCTGAACGGCGAACGGATCAACGACGCTGTGTTTGAACGGAATCTGGCGATTATGGACCGGTTCGGCGTAAAGGTGGCGGAAAATCAGGTGACCGACCGGCTGAACACGGCCAAAAAGCTGATCCAGAGCGGCGACAGCTCCTTTGACCTGTTCCAGGATCACACCCAGAACCAGAGCCAGCTGGTGATCCAGGGCTTTGTGCTGAATATGTCCGAGATCGAATATATTGATTTCTCCAAGGCATGGTGGGATTCCACGGCCATTGAAGGGATTTCCATCGGAGACAGAATCTATTACGGTATCGGGGACAGCCAGCTCAACGGGAAGAAGTGTACCTGGGTGGTGCTGTTCAACAAATCTCTGACGGCCAATGCGGGGATCACCGGGCTGTATGATACTGTCAAGGAAAACGACTGGACGCTGGATCTGTTCAGCCAGTACGGGGAAGCCATGGCACAGGATACCAACGGGGACGGTGAGATGACCTGGGGGACGGATGTCTTCGGGATCGGTCTTCAGAACGAAGTGGTACTGCCGCTGCTGCTGGGGAGCGGGGAAAAGCTCATCGACATCAAGGAAGACGGGTCGTATGTTTACAATATGAGCGGTGCACATGTGGTGGATGCCATGGAGCGGATCCATACGTTCATGAACAGCGGCAGCCATATCATGAACTGTAACCTGGCCGGTACCTATAAGGACAACTGGGTGGAATTCCGGAATCTGTTCATGTCTGACCAGATCGGCTTCTTCATGGGGCCTCTGTCTACGGTAACCCTGGTGGGCGGTGATATGCAGTCCGACTTCGGGATCCTGCCCTTCCCCAAGCTGGATGCAGCCCAGGAGGGATACTACTCTACCTTCCAGTACAACAATGCGGACGCCATTTCCATACCCAAGACCTGCGGCGATACCAAACGGGTGGGGATGCTGACGGAAGCATATGAAATGTATGCCCACAGCACCATTATGCCGGCATACTATGAATATACCCTGACCCTGCGGAATGCCAGAGACACGGACTCCGGGGAAATGCTGGACATCATCTTCGCTTCCCGGAACTTTGACATTTCCTTTGCCTTCAACAGCTCCACCGGTATGCAGACCTTCCTGCAGGATATTGTTGTGGCTTCGAGCTTCAATTATGCCTCCAAGGAAGCTGCCAACAAGACCAAGGTGGAAAAAGCCATCGCACAGATTCTGGAAGCGGTTGCGGGACTGGAAGAATAAAAAATGTCCGGAAAGATCCGGCAGCATACAGAAAACTCCCTCGAACACAAGCCGGGGGGGTTTTTTCTGTGGGAATATTCGTTTCAGAACCGTACATCCGGATAGTAATCCAGATGATCCACGATGGTGCGCATGGCGTGGAGCAGGGGCTGACTTCTGGTGGAAAGGTGGTCGTAACGGTCTACGCACAGGATGATGTTGCAGCCGAAGGCAAAGCCCAGGGTGCGGTGGCGTTTGTTGTGGGTGCCGCCGGAGAGGAACAGGAAGGGAATGTCCAGTTCTTTTGCCAGCAGCTGGGTGGTGCGGAAGTTGTCCAGTTCTTCTTCGTCGGAGTTGCCGGCGGTGACGATTTTGACCACATCCGCCCCCCGTTTTTTCTGTTCAAAGGCGATACGCAGCACCTCTTCGGCGGGGGTGTACTTCAGTACATGGGAGGACATGAGCACCTCCCCTCCGGCTTCGTGGATCCGGTCGATGAGGCGGCGCTGTTTGTCGATGGCGGCGGGATCCATGGTCAGCTGGATGGGATCGGGACAGTAGAAATCGCCGATGACGTCGGCCAGGGTGGCGCCCTGTTTGATGAGGGTCACAAGACCATCGGCCAGTTCGTCGTCGGTCATGCCCTGGTTTTTGGCGCCCCGGTAGTTGGTGACATATACGGGCTTGCCGGCCATCTGGCTGAACAGTCCCCGCATGGTTTTGTCGTCCCGGTATTCCAGACCCATCTGACACTGCTGGAACCCATAGGCATCGCATCCGTCAAAGGCGGCATTGCGGATGGTCAGAATGGCGTCGGTGGGGTTGGTGGCCTGGATCATGCAGGTCAGCAGGGGGCGGGACTGGTGGAGAAAGGTGGGTTTGTTCTGCATATGGATGTCTCCTTTGGAATGGCTGGTGTCAGCCTCTGTTCATGGCGTTTCTGCCGCCGTCGATGAGGATGTTGGTACCGTTGATGAACTGTCCTTTGTCGGAGGCCAGATACAGTACCAGATCAATGATTTCCTGGGGCTCGGCGGCACGTCCCAGCAGGGTTTTCATGTTGGCCATGGCGGCACGGGTCAGGACGGGTCCCGGGGAAACGCAGACACAGCGCACACCGTATTTGGCACCGGCCTTGGCGATGGATTTGGTGAGGCCGTACATGGCGCCGCTTTTTGCTGTGCCGTATTCCACGCCGTAGCCGTCCCCTTCTTCCCCGGTGATGGAACCGATGTTGATGATGAGACCGCTTTTCTGTTCCCGCATCTGCTTCATAACGGCATGGGCGAAGTACAGCTGGGCACGGAGATTCACGTCCAGACCCCAGTCGAACACTTCAATGGGTACGTCCGGGAATTCCGGGTACTGGGCGTGGTCTACCTTGCACATCCGGACAGCGGTGCCGCCGGCAAAGTTGCACATCAGGTCGATGGAGCCGAATTCTTCCACTGCCTTATCCCGGGCGGCGCATACCTGGGCGTAGTCCCGTACATCGCAGTACATGCCTACCGCACGGCCGGCGCCTCTGGCATTGATTTCAGCGACTTTTTCGTTCAGAACTTCCATGTTGATGTCACACATGAGGACGTTTCCGCCTTCCGCTGCCCAGTTCTGGGCCAGACACAGACCCATACCGGATGCGGCACCGGTGGAGATGGCGGTTTTGTTCTGGAATTGCATATGTGTTCCTCCTTTGGGGTGGTGATTTTTATGGTTTACTGTTCATTGAGAACGGCAACGAATTCTTCGATGGCTTTGTTGACCTTTTCCGTGGTGCCGGCAATGATGGACGCTACCTGGTCGGAGCCTTTTTTCCAGCCGTCCATCATGGTGTAAGTGATATTGGCAAAATTGTATACACAGCCGGGGTCGTATACACGGTTGTCCAGAATGATGTCCAGATTCTGGCGGGAGGTTTCGTCACGGACAATCTTGCCGCCCAGGATCTTTTCATACAGGGCTTCGTTTACGGAATAATAGGATTCTGCCGCCATGGTATCCAGTACGGCAACGGACATATCCAGATTCTTTACCACGGAGGGGATGGCTTCGGACAGGGTTACGGTATAGCCGATGGAAGTGTGGTAATCTTCCTGCCCTTCCAGTACCTTGGGGGTGGGGATGATCCCGAAGTCTGCTTCCATGGTACGCAGTTCAAAGGCTGCCTGGATCTGACGCATGATGAACAGGGCCTGGTTGTTGGCAAACATATTGCAGACGCCGATGGTGTCTACATTATGGGTCTGGCGGTTGAAGAAAATATCGGTGTTGCCGAGGAAATCATATACGGTCTGGAATACGGAAATCGCCTGTTCCGTGCCGATGGAAAGCTGGGGGATGCCGTCTGTATCCAGTGTGCAGAACTGCTGACCGGCGGACTGATACAGCTGATATACACCGTCGTTCTGGTTGATGATGCCGAATCGGTCGTCTTTGGTCATTTTTCCATCGCCGTTCAGGTCGGAAGATACAGTCTGACACATTTCTTCCATCCGGTCGAAGGTCCAGTCTCCGTCAAGGACTGTCTGGTACAGATCCCCCAGATTATAATCTTCCGCCATCTGCTTATTGAAGAGGATGACGATGGAGAGCATTTTATCCATGTAGGTCAGGTCGGAGATGGTGGCATAGGATTTACCGAGGATGGAAAAAGCTTCTCTGGCTTTGGCATCGTACCAGGGCATGGAGAAGTCAAAGAGAGGTTCCAGATCGGTGAGATGGCCGTTTACTGTCATATTGTACAGAGAATTCCATGCGGGGAAACAGGCATCGAATTCAGCAGAGCCGGATGTGACCTGTTTCTGAACCGGGTCGCATTTCTGGCTGTCGGTGATGCTTTCCGTGTGGAATTTGATGTTGTACAGTTCTTCCATGGCGGCGTTCCGGTTGTAGACCGCATCGGAGAGGGCGTCGCCGGTAAGTTCTTCCACGGCAATGTCACAGGGGATGGTGTTGCCCCAGGCACAGGCCTTCACGGCATCGTAAAAGACGATATTGAAGTCGGCACCGTCGAAGGTCATACTGTACTCCGGATACAGCTTTTCGGTTTCGGTTTCCGTTTCGGGCGCAATAGTGTCTGCTGTGGTTTCTGTGGCAGTTTCCGATGTTCCGCAGGAGAACAGGGCAGGAGCGGTCAGCAGGAGAGCCAGCAGAATGGAAATGATACGCTTGTTCATGACGGGATCCTTTCTTTGGCGAATTTGTATGCTATGGGTGTATTTCCATGCGTTTGTTTGTGATTTTATTATAATCCATACCGGAAAGGATGTACAGTGAGAGATACGATGAAAATATGCAGAAACGATGATGATCTGATGAAATATAGTTGCAAAATACAGCAGAGTGTATTATAATGGTGGAAAAGGTGGTGAGAATGTGCGGCGTCTGGAAAATGCTGTGGTGATGAATATAGACAGTTTCCTGGTTGTAGAGTCCCGCAGGGGCGTGGACGAATGGATGAAAAACCGGATGTATTATGGTCTGTCCTTCTGCAGATCCGGGCGGATTGTGTATGAGAAGGACGGCGTGTTTACGGAATCGGATCATACGAAAGCAATCCTTCTGCCACAGGGGGAAACGTACCGGCTGCACAGGGAGGTACCGGGGGAATTTCCCGTGATCAACTTTTTGTGTGAGGATTCTTTTCAGGTACGGGACATTCTTTCCGTAACCCTGTCGAATCCGGACAGCTACATCAAAGAGTTTGAGACCATGCAGGAGCTTGCCATGTTCCGGCATAACCGGCTGCGGATTCTGGGGATTTTCTATGGGATGCTGCATCGGCTGGTACAGGAGACCACGGAACGGGAAGGGATTCTGAAACCGGTGATCGGGTATCTGGAAGGGCACTACATGGACTGGGATATTTCCAATGAAAAGCTGGCGGCACAGGCGGGGATCAGTGAAGTATATATGCGGCAGCTGTTCCGGCAGCAGATGGGAACTTCCCCCAAGCAGTATATTCTGGAACTGCGGGTGGAGCGGGCGAAAATGCTGCTGCGGGAAGGGAGTATGTCTGTGAAGGAAGTGGCGGAAGCCTGCGGGTTTGTGACGTCCAATCACTTCTGCCGGAAGTTCCGGGATGTTACGGGACAGACGCCGGGGGAATACAGACGTATGAGCAGGCAGATGCTGTAAGCGGAAAGGAGGAGGACTCCTTTTTTGCTTTTTTAAAAAAGTTTCGTGTATGTGCAACCTTTCTGGCGGAAAATGGATTATAACAGATGTGCGCACAATCGTGAAGAGGAGGTGAGAGGATGGAGAGAGACAAACGGGAGCTGGAAACGGTGATCCGGGAGAATACCCGGTGGCTGATGCAGTTTATGATGCACCGGTGCGGCAGCTGGGAAACGGCGGAGGATCTGGTGCAGGAAGTCTGGCTGCTGGTATACCGGAACTGGGACAGGTACCGGGAGGATGGACGGCTGTCGGCGTGGCTGAAACGGATTGCACAGAATGTATTTCTGCGGTATCTGCGCAGCCGGGGGACAGTGGTATTTCTTTCCATGGAAGCGGAGACGGAGGATTCTTCTCTTGCGGACATTCTCACCGACGGGATTACGGCAGAGGATCAGGTGATGGCGGCAGAGCTGTCCGGGGTGGTGCGGGATGCGCTGAACCGGCTGCCGGAAGGACAACAGAAGGCTGTGATATGCCGGTTTCTCTGGGATATGAGCATTCCGGAAGCGGCGGAATTTCTGCAGGTGACGGAGGGAACGGTGAAATCCAACACCAGCCGGGGACTTTCGGCCATGCGGAAATATCTGGAACCGGAGAGGAAAATGAAAGGAGTTATGAATATGGAATGCAGAGATGTGATGCAGTATCTGTATGTATATGCGGCAGGACTGCCGGAGATGGACAAGCGGGCGGAAGTGGAAGAGCATCTGCGTGGGTGTCCGGAATGCCGGAAGATGGCGGAGGCACTGGGGAAGCTGATTCCGCAGATGATGGTGGTGGATGAAGGGTGTATGAGCCACTGGAGTATTGATTTCCCGGAGAAAAAAATCGGCTACGGGTTTATTGGTTTTCCGACGGAACATGCCGACTGGTGCAACCGGAAACTGGCAGAGTGGGATGGACATATTCCGGAGGACTACAACTGGTTCGGCAATGGGTTCAATGATATAATCGAACCGGGGAGAGAATTTGACAATGAAGGGCATGAGATTCTGTTCAGGGTAAGCTATCCGCAGAAAGGGTACTGTCAGCAAAAAATCACATGGATGCATAAAGTGTATCCGTATATGCGGTTGTATGACTGCAAATGGATCAAGGAAGGGTACTGGTGCAAGATTGAAAACAAGGAAGACGGGTTGTACCACGGAACCATGGACAACTGCTTCGGGCAGCCTGTGAAAACGGGGCAGTACCAGATGATTCCCAAAGCTGCTGAAAACATCCGCATCACACAGGGCAACGGGGTACTGGACTGCGGGGAATACTGGGCGGTGTATGCGGAACGGTATACCGGGGAGAACGAGACCATTGTACTGAAATACACCTTTACCATGGAATAAACAAAAAAGAGGGAAGCCGGGGATAAATCCTGACTTCTCTCTTTCTGGCTGTTGGGTATATTACAGCTCATCCCAGCGGATTTTCACGATTTTGGAGCTGTTGAGGCATGCCGGGGTGTTGTTGCTGTGGTAGTAGGATACCAGAAAACCATCCTTTACTTCCTGAATGGACGGGTAGCAGTAGCTGTTGGTCAGGTCGGTTTCCAGGAGGTACGAGTGCTCGGCAAAGTGGCGCAGACCGCCGTTTACTGATGTGATGCCCCGGTCGGCGAAGGAGTGGCCGTCGTTTTCGCTGATGGCACAGACGATGGGGGTACGCTTGGGGCTGGCCCAGACTTCACAGTCGGTACGCAGGCAGTTGTACGGCTGGGGATTGAACACGGCTGCCACGTATTTTCCAACAGGCTTGACCCGCATGGGGGCGTCCGGGGAGGTGAAGCAGAAGTTCGGTTCCACGGGATCCCAGGTTTCGCCGTTGTCTTTGGAATGGGAATGATACTGGAAGCCGTAGCCGGTACGGAACCAGCACCAGAGGGTACCGTCTTTGTGTTCGTACAGACCGGGTTCGGCCAGGCCCACCGTATCGGTATAGGGGGTGGACAGCACAGCGGGAAGCAGATGCCAGGAACGGCCGTCGTCATCGGAGGCGATGAAGCGTACGTCTGCCGGGGCGGGTTTCAGATCCAGTGTGCAGCAGCCGAAGGCGTCGTAGCGGAGACCGTGGTAGGAGACGGGATACAGGATGCGGCCGTTTTTCTGGACGATGGCACCGTCGTTGATGCCGCAGTAGTAGCCTTCCGGGATGGTACAGGGCTGCATGTCGCTCCAGGTCTGGCCTTCGTCGGCAGAGCGGCGGAACACGGGCATACAGGTCACGCCGTTGTCGGGCATTTTTTCCTTCCGGAGATACAGGATGCCCAGCTCCCCGCACGGGAGACGGAACAGGCTGGGAGCCATGATGTTTTCCGCTTTTTCGTCTTTTTCGATGATGTGATACGGGGCGGACCAGGTTTCGCCTTCGTCATGAGACAGGCAGGCGCACAGGCGGGCAATGGCATGGTCTTCCCAGCTGTCGCCGTAGTATTCGGTATAGGCAAAGAGGATGTCGCCGTTTTTCAGGCGGATCATGGTGCTTTCGCCGTTTCTGGGATTGCCTTCGTGGGCAGGGAGAAACAGGACTTCACGTCCGATATGCTTCATAAAAACCTCCATGAAAGTAAGAAGTAAGAAATAAGTAAATGATGATTAACTAACCTGTTTGTATAGAGGGAACGGGTCGCTTTCTTGAAAGAAAGCTCAGCAAAGAACTTTCAACAGGATTCCCACTGGATATAGTCCCTGCAATTCCATCTGCCACTGGATATTGTATATCCAAGACATGAGAAATAGTGGAGAGAGCTCCCAGGGACCCGACCCTGCTCGCCACAGAACGTTTCCAATTGCATAAATATAGTTAATCAGTGGTTACATAAGAGATAAGAAATCGGTGGAAGGAATGATAAAACGGGAGTGCAGGACATGGGTATCCTGTTACTCCCGTTGCATATATCAGTGTACAGTCTTGCAGGCAACCAGATCCACGCCGGGTTCCATGAAGTCTTTCAGCAGTACGGTGCCGACGGTCACAGGGGCCTTTACGGCGAATCCGGCCAGCTCGTCCATGGCGGCAAACAGCAGCTCTTTGGACAGGGGCTTGTTGGTCTTTACCGGCAGGGTCTTTGTCCCGGCGGCGGCGTTTTCCAGCAGAACCGTGGTGGTCAGGGTGCGTACCGGGTGGGTTACTTCATTCTGGGCATAGGTCTTCCCTCTGGGGCAGGTCTGGCCCTTGACGTCGGTGACTTTTCCGTCTTCCAGCGTCACGGTGATCTTGCATCCGGCGGGGCAGACAACACAGGTCAGTTCTCTTGTTTCCATGTTACATTTCCTCCAGAGCAACAGTGATGGTTTCGCATTTTGCGTCGGCCAGTGCCTTCAGGGATTCCACGGACAGAGACAGGGATTCCATCTCACCGGGGGCCACGGCGGACTTGGCTTTCTTCACCAGTACGTTTCCGTTGCCATCGGTGATGGTCAGGCGTACCTTCTTGTAGATATCCGTTACCCGGAAGAACAGGCGTACTTCTTCGGCAGGCTCTGCCGGGATGTCGATCCGTTCCGGGATGGTGTAGCGCACGCCGAAGCCGGTTCTGACAGATACGGAGTGTACAGCGGGGGCGGTTTTGCCCAGAATCTTTTCGGCGGCGGCACGGCCTGCAATGGCGGCTTCTTCGGATACGAAGTCTACCAGGTCATGCACGTGGAGCACGTTGCCGCAGGCGTAGATGCCGTCGATTTCGGTTTCCCGGTTCTGGTTGACGAAGGCACCGTTGGTCATACGGTCGATGGCAACGCCGGCCCCTCTGGTCAGTTCGTTTTCGGGGATCAGACCCACGGACAGCAGCAGGGTGTCGCAGTCATATGTAACTTCCGTGCCGGGGATGGGTCTGCGGTTTTCGTCCACCTGTGCCACGGTGACGGATTCCACTCTGTCTTTCCCGCCGATGGCTGTGACGGTGTGGGACAGGTACAGCGGAATGTCAAAGTCTTCCAGACACTGTACGATGTTTCTGGCCAGCCCGCCGGAGTAGGGCATCAGTTCGCATACGCACAGAACCTTGGCGCCTTCCAGGGTCATACGGCGGGCCATGATCAGGCCGATGTCGCCGGAACCCAGGATGACAACCCGCTTGCCGGGCATATAGCCTTCCATGTTCACGTATCTCTGGGCGGTACCGGCTGTGAAGATACCGGCAGGACGGGAACCGGGGATGTTCAGGGCGCCTCTGGTACGTTCTCTGCAGCCCATGGCCAGAATCACGGCGTCGGCGGAGCAGGTTACGTATCCGGTTTCGGGGGAAACATAGGTGACTTTCTTATCGTCCGTCAGGGAGAGCACCATGGCGTTTACCGTGATGGTGAGCCCGGCGGCCTTTGCCATTTCAATATAGCGGCCTGCATATTCGGGGCCGGTCAGCTCTTCGCCGAAGCGGTGGAGACCGAAGCCTGCGTGGATGCACTGGTTCAGAATCCCGCCGGGTTCGCTGTCCCGTTCGAGAATGCAGATGTCTTCCGGAGAGAGACCGTTTTCCACAGCGGATACAGCTGCCGCAAGACCTGCGGGGCCGCCGCCGATGACGATGAGTTTCTTATGCATCATTCCTTGTCTCCTCCCTTGGTATTCTTGGGAACCACCAGCCAGGAACCGCCGCCGCGCTTGGTGACGTTTTCCAGACCGTAGTTTTCATGTTCTGCGATGATGGCGACGACTCTGGGAGAGCAGAATCCGCCCTGGCAACGGCCCATACCGCTCCGGTTCCGGCTCTTCTGCATGTCCAGGGTCACGGCCGGGATGGGGGAGTTCAGTGCATTCAGAATATCCCCTTCGGTGACGGTTTCGCAGCGGCAGATGATCTTGCCGTAAGAGGGGTTTTCCCGGATGGCTGCGTTCTTTTCTTCGTCTGTCATGTCCCGGAACAGCTTGGGGTTGCCGTCTGCCCGTCTGGTGGGAATGAAGTTGTCCTTATCGGTGAACTGCAGTCCTGCGTCGGTCAGCAGCTCGGCAATGTATTCTGCGGTGGCGGGGCCGGAAGCAAACCCGGGGGATTCCACGCCCACTGCATGCACCACGCCGGGGAGCTGTTCGGAATTCTTGATATAGAAGTCGTAGATGTTGGGGGTGGGACGTACGCCGGAGAAGGAGGTGATGGCATTTCTGGTGTCCACGCAGGGCATCAGACGCAGGGCACCTTCGGTGATTTCGGACAGCCCGGGCTGGGTGGTCTGGGTGTCGTCGGCGTCGTCGATGGCGTAGGCGTTGGGGCCGATGAGCAGGTTGCCGTCCACGGTGGGGCTTACCAGAATGCCCTTGCCCTTGCTGGAGGGAACCACGAACAGGGTGGAGTTGGCCATTTTGCCGCAGGTTTTATCCATAACGATGTACTCACCGCGGCGGGGCTGGATGTAGATGGGGAAGTCATGCTCGCCCAGGATTTCAGCCACTTCGGCAGAATGCACACCGGCGCAGTTGACTACATACCGGGCGGCAATGGTCTGCTGGCCGTTGGTGATATAATAAATTCCGCCGGCATGGGAGGAGTCGGTTACCTTGAAGTTCAGGTAGAAATCCACACCGTTGGTGGCGGCACATTCGGCGGCGGCGATGGTCAGACCGTAGGGACAGGTGATGGCGGCGGAGGGAGCCCAGAGAGACATGGTGGCCTCAGCGGAAATATTGGGTTCCATGGCCCGCAGCTCGTCCTGCCCGATGATCCGCAGATCCGGAACACCGTTGGCAATACCGCGTTCATACAGTTCCTTCAGGTGCTTGGCATCTTCTTCGCCGAACCCAACCACATGGGAACCGACGGCTTTGCATTCCACGCCCAGTTCCTTTGCGATTTCCTTCATGAGCTTGTTGCCGCGCACGTTGAGGCGGGCTTTCAGGGTACCGGGCTTTGCGTCATATCCGGCGTGCACAATGGCGGAGTTGGCGCGGGTGGCCCCCATGGCTACGTCGCAGCCGGCTTCACATACGGCTACGCTGCAGGTTTTGCCGGAAAGGTAGCGGGCGGTCATAACCCCGGTTACCCCGGCACCGATTATCAGTACATCATAAATCATCAGTTGATACTTGCCTTTCTGTCATCCGCTCCGGTTTGATGGGACACGGAGAGGGACGTTTTGGTAAGAGGTTGCCATTACCGGTAAAAAATGTCATTTCCCGAGCATTTGCAACCGAAAACAGCTTTCCTTACTATAAGTATATCACAAACCTTTGGGCAATACAACAAGAAATGCGAAAAAATTTTTGTAGGATTCTCCGAAACCTTTCCGAAATAAAGAATGACTGTTGTATTTATCCGTGAAGTATGGTATGATAGATATAGAATCTGTCTCGGAAAATTATTAAAATTTATTTAAATTCACAGTAAGGAGGATGGGCTGAGAAAACCGTACAGCGGCAGCCCGGAAACGTATGGCAGAAGAAATCCGTGAAGTGAAAGAACAGGAAAATCCGGAGGTTGCGGCGCTGTCCCAGAGAGCCAAGGCACTGATCGAAGAAGTGGAAAAAGTCGTAATCGGTAAACACAATGAGATTGTTCTGCTGGTGACATCCATGCTGGCAGGGGGACATGTGCTGATCGAAGACGTACCCGGTACCGGGAAAACCACTCTGGCAGCGGCACTGGCCAAGGCGGCGGGGCTTGACTTCAACAGAGCACAGTTTACCCCGGACGTTATGGCATCGGACATCACCGGGTTCAACGTATACAACCGGCAGAAGGAGCAGTTTGAATTCAACCAAGGGCTTGTGATGACCAACGTGCTGCTGGCGGACGAAATCAACCGTGCTTCTCCCAAGACCCAGTCTGCGCTGCTGGAAGCCATGGAAGAATCCAAGGTGACCGTGGACGGTGTGACCTATCCTGTTCCCGATCCGTTTATGGTCATTGCCACACAGAACCCCACCGGGTATGTAGGGACCTATCCCCTGCCGGAAGCACAGCTGGACCGTTTTGCGCTGAAGCTGTCCATGGGATACCCCACCCTGCAGGAAGAAGTACAGATCATCGCTGACCGCCGTACGGCCAACCCGCTGGAAAAGGTACGTCCGGTGACCGATATGGAAACCATCCGGATGCTCAGAGCCATGGTGCAGAACGTGACTGTGGCGCCGGAAATTGCGGAATATATCGTCAGCCTGACCCATGCCACCAGAAAGTCCAGAAAGCTGTCTCTGGGGGCTTCTCCCCGTGCGTCCCTGCTGATCATGAAGCTGGCCCAGGCCTTTGCGTTCCTGAGAGAACGGGACTATGTGAAGCCGGAAGACGTGGCCTTTGTGTTTGCACCCGGTATTGCACACCGTATTGTGCTGAGTCAGGAAGCCAGACTGAACAGAGAAACCGCAGAGGGGATTCTGGCCGAGCTGCTCAGAGGAACCGAAGTGCCCTTCCACGGCGAACGGTACAGCGACAAGCCCAACAGAAAGAAAGAAACCAAGGACGAATAAGAAGGGACAGGCAGCATGAAAGAAACAAGCACGCGCCGGGCTTTTCTCCGGCTGCATAAAGGGGCTGTGGTCTATGGACTGCTGCTGGTGTTTGCCATTGTGTTCACCCAGGCACTCCGTTCCCCGGCTTCCTCCATGCTATTCTGGTTTCTGATCCTGTATCTGCCGGTGTCCTTCCTGTATGTGCTGGTGGGGCGGCTGACGATGCAGGTGTATGTACAGGCGGATCAGACCCGGGTGGAAAAGATGACGCCGGTGCCCTATGAGATGCGGGTGATCAATCCCACGCCGCTGGTGTTTCCCTTTGTGGAAGCGGTGCTGCGGATGCCCCAGGACGACGGGATCCGGTGTGAAAGCCGCATCATGCGTCTGTCGCTGATCTCTCTGGGCAGCTGTACGCTGAAGGAAGAGACGCTGTTTCCCTACAGAGGTACCTATGAAGTGGGGATGGAATGCATCTATATCAGCGATTTTCTCCATGTGTTCAGCATGTATCTGCCGGTGGAAATCTATTCCAACATTCTGGTCATGCCCCGGAAGCTTACGGCAGAACGGCGTACACAGACTTCAGCTACGGATATTCCCAACGACCATGCAGCACTGGTGTTCTCCACGGAAAAGGCCGAAATCGGCAATATCCGGGAATACATACCGGGGGATGCGCTGAAATCCATTCACTGGAAACTGTCCTCCAAGACCCCCCAGACGCTGATGGTCAAGGAATTCAACACCAACACGTCCAGACAGGTCTATGTACTCTGTGACTTTTCCCGTGCCATTCCGCCGGAAGTATTTGCGCCGGAGGAAGTGAAGGAAGAAAAGAAGACAGAGAAAAAGGAAAAAGAACCGGCAAAGCTGACCTTCAAGACGCCGGAAAAGGAAAAGAAAACCAAAAAACGCAAGGGCAGAACGGCTGTGGGTGAAGCGGATGCGGCTATGATCGACGAGCTGATTTCCGGGACGGCGGAACCCACTGCGGCTGGGATTCTCCGGGACAGGCTGGACGAAAAGCGCAGAGAAAACGCAGCCAGACAGGTTCTGAAGCTGGAAGAAGCTCTGAACGGCGAGGCATCGGACAAAAATGCGGCGTCTGCTGCGGATGAGAGAGCATCTCTTGCCATGGGCGGACGGATTCAGGCAAAATACCGGGACGATATGAACGAATACTGTGCGGACGGAGTTGCGGAAATGGCCATTGCCGTGGTGCAGAACGAACTGCGGCAGGGGAATGAGGTAACGCTGATCTGGACGGACGCCCGGATGGACGACGGGATTGCTGCGGCGACGCTGACCTGTCCGGAAGACTTCACGGCACTGTACGAAACCTTTGCCACCACGCCTCCCTGCGGAGAACACCAGACCCTGGAACAGCTGCTGCCGCTGATCACCGAATCCCTGAACGTGACCATCCGGATCTGCACGTCCCATCTGGATCCTGTATCCCTCGGGCAGTACGGCGCCATTCCCAGTCTGTTCGGCGGGGCGGGCAGCGGATGTCTGGCGGAAGTGCTGCTGTTCAACCCGGAAGACCGGTACGAAAGCATTGCCCTGCGGCGGGAATACGTGGCCATGAGCCGGATCCAGCTTGCCAAGGACGGTGTGGATCTGACGGAACTGGCACCGGATACCGATGAAACGGGCGGTACGGTACTGCGTGTGGTGAACAACGGGTAATCCGGCATATGGTTTTTGCGTGCGGGAAAGTCTGCACGAACTTATTGGTTTCCCAATCTACAATTAAGGAAGTTATCCTATGAATATACGATGGAATCCTGGTATCCGGGGACTGTTCTCCCGGAAGAAAACAGAGGTGCCGCTGTCCAGAAAGGTGGAGGAACGGCTCACCGCTCTGCAGAAGGAAGACAGACGGGTGATCGGACGGTCCATGTCGGTTTCTCCTGCGGGGGACATGAGTACCGCCGCTCTGATTGTGGGATGGCTGGCAAGGGCACTGGTGCTCTTTTCCGCCATTTACGGTACGGCGCTGTTTCTCTGTGATGCCACGCGGCTGGTGGAGCTGACCCGGAGAAAGCCGATCTCGGAAGTGACGCTGGATGCGAACTTTCTGCTACTGGCGGCGGCTGTTCTGGCGCTGTATTTTTCGGCCTGTGCCTGGAACCGGCTGACAAGAGTGCTTCTGCCCATTGCCGGGGTGGGGGGCGGTGTGCTGTATTTTGTATCCCATGCGGCACAGCCTCTGCGGTTCGTTTTTGAATCCCTGCGGATGACGGCGGATGTGGCGCTGGAAAATCTGGCGCAGATCGGGTACACGGCTTATGTGAAATACTGCTACGAGGGGGTATACTCCTTCGGCGGGCACATGGAAGATCTGGTGAAGCACGGTATGGTGCTAGTGATGGCGGTGTACGGGGTGCTCTTTGCCCTGGCACTGCTGCGGCGGGTGCGGCCCTGGCTTGTGGGACTGCTGCTGGTGTCGGAACTGGTGCCGGTGTTCATGTTCAACATCACCAATACCAACAAGGGCTTCGGCTGGCTGCTGGTGACCCTTTGCGGGATGATCTGTCTGTATCTCTATGACCGCAGATATGAAATCGGCATGGAGAAGCAGAAGGCGAGAGCGGCTGTACGGGCAGAGAAAAAGGCTGCAAAGAAAGCGGCAAAGCTGGCAAAAAAAGAAGAAAAGAAGAACTATAAGAACCGTCTGCGTCTGGCCTATCTGACGGTGATCCGGGACGGTGGTAAACATAAGGAAGCTGTCCGGGCACGGAAGGCTGTGAAGAAGGCGGAAACGGAACGGAAGAAACAGGCAAAGCTGGCGGCAGAAGCGGCGGAAAAGGCCCGGAAGGCAGACCGGAAAGCGGCGAAGCTGGCAGCGAAAAAGGCAAAAGCGGAGGCAAGAGCCGCATCTTCTGCCAGACGGAAGTCTTTGGGGAAGGACAAGGCAGCCCTGGCCAGCATGAAGGCTTCCGACAGAGCGGCAAAATCGGCTGCCTGGGCGGAGAAAAAGAAAATCTGGCAGGAAAAGCGGGAGGTTTCCCGGAAAAAGCTGCTGGAAGGAAACAAGAAGATCGCCGGGGGCGGTTTTGTGGGCGTTCTTGCCATGGTTGCGGCATTCTTTGCCATCTGGCTGCCCTATACCGCTGTAGAAGAAAACTTTCCGATCATTGATTCCATCAACAACCGGATGCAGATCGCCCGGATGTATGTGACTGCCTACCTGATGGGGGACGACGTGGACCTGAACTCCCTGTCTCTCTACGGTGGTGTGTCCGATCTGAATCCCCGGACGGTGAGCTTTGATACGCCCCAGTTCACGGGTCAGAGGATCTTTACGGTGGATGCTGGGTATGCGGCGCCGGTGTATCTGCGGAGCTGGATGGGGATGAACTATGACCTTGCCACCGACACATGGACTTCTGCGGACTCCGACAAGGTTCTGGACTACCGGAGCCGGTTCGGAAGTACCTACTCACCGGACAGCATTACTACGGCGTTCAACGGGTATGTGTATCCCAAGTCCATTGACGTGACCCGGTTTGACCAGTACCGGAATCTGGATTCCTTCGGGTTCCGGGTGTTCCAGGTGAACCTGCGGCGGACGGCGGGCTCCAGCAAGCTGCTGTTTGTGCCGGCCATTATGAACACCAATCTGAAAATTCTGCAGCACGGCAGTATTGAGCCTGTGGAACTGAAGTATTCCGCCTACTACGACGGGATTTATTCCTCCCGGTTCTTCGGGGTGGACGACGGATATTCCACGTCCTCCTTTATTCCGGTGATGAAGGATCCGGATGTGGGGGCGAACATGGAAAAATCCATCCGGTACTACAACCGGGCTCTGCAGGTTGCGGAACAGATTGACCTGATCGAAACCTCTGCGGAAAACGGGATTTTCAATGTGGAGGAAGACGGCTACACCATGACCAACGGGGAAACCTATATCACCGACTGGTCGGCTATGGTGGCGGATTTTGAAGCCTGGGCGAAGAACGATCTGGAGTACCGCTGGGACAGTGACAGTATGGTATACCAGTATCTGGGTATGGACGAAGCGGCCAGAAAGACGCTGTGGAGAACCCATGAAAAGGAACTGGCATACCGGAATTATGCCTACGAAACCTATACCGATACCTTTGGTTCCCAGCTGATTGCGGATCTGGCGCATCAGATTCTGGAAGAAGCCGGAATCGGTATGTGGGAAGACGATGAAACCATGCGGGTACTGTATGCGCCGGATGAAGAGACAGGACTTCTGCACGTGGATGCGGTATCGGAGACTTCCTGGTTCTATGATCTGGAAACCTTCGAGGAAGTGCCCAGACACGATGCGATTCTTGCTGTAATCAACTATCTCCGTGACAACTACGAATACACACTGGAACCGGATTATCCTACCATTTCTGTGACGGATGAAGACGGCAATGTGACTGAGGTGCCCGATCTGGCGTATGAAAGCAGTCTGGAATCCTTCCTGTTTGAAGTGAAGGAAGGGTACTGCGTGCACTTTGCTACCTCTGCCGTGGGCCTGCTCCGGGAACTGGGCTTTGCGGTGCGGTATACCGAAGGGTACATTGCTGACGGCTTTGCCAGAACCTATGCGCAGGATGCCGTGGCCAGATACCGTGCTGCGGTCAGAGACAGCGACGCTCACGCCTGGGTGGAAGTATACTATCCCGATATGGGCTGGGTGCAGTACGAAACCACGCCTTCCTTCTGTGAAGCCATCTATGATGCGGATCATACGGAATCCACTTCCGGCTCTTCTTCTTCCTCCGGCGGCGGCTACTCCAGCGGCGGATACATGGAAGAACCCGAAGAAGAGGAAATCGTGGAAGAGGAAGAAGATTACACCAGAGAAATCCTGATCTGCATTGCTGTGGTGATCGGCATTCTGGTGCTGTTCTCCTTTGTTTCCTGGATCCTGAAGAAGCGGGCGGAACGTGCGGCGGACAGACGGGCGAAACTGGTGCGCATGACCGAAGACCGGCATGACTATATTGCGGGCCGGGTGGATGTGCATGAAACGGCCAGAGCCATTATCGACTGTCTCTTTGCGGTATTCCGGGGTCTGGGCCGTCCCAATGAACTGGGCGAACAGCCTATGGAATATGCGGACAGACTGTCGGCGGAATTCGGTTCCCTGTCCAACTTCACACTGCAGCAGATTATGGAAATCGTGGAACGGGAAGAATTCGGCGGAACCCTGTCCTGGCAGGATCTGCATACCCTGGGCCGGTATCTGGAAGACCTGACCAAGGGTGCCTATGCGGGACTGGGCTGGAAGCAGAAGATCCGGATGCGTTA
>JAFQGY010000054.1 GCA_017415325.1 Clostridia bacterium | reverse complement strand
GCTGTACGCCAGTACGAAAAAAGGGTGAAAAAAGCCCCCTCCGCAACGATTGACAAATCAAAGGAAATTTGGTATAATAAAGTCGGAAATCCGGGCGTCAGACTGCCCATTACAGGAAATCCGGAAGGGGATTCAATGCACCATGTCCATCAAAATTGTTCAGCTGACCCAAACACAGCTGTTAGGCTACCTCAGCGTGATCCGCCAGAGCTTTCACACCGTTGCCGAAACCTACGGTCTGCCGGAAGAAAACTGTGTCGCCAGCGGTTCCTTCATTAAAATGGATCAGCTGATGGGGGATTTCCGCAGAGGGGTAAAGCTGTTCGGCTGTCTCTGGGAAGGTGCCGCTGCCGGGTTTATGCAGCTGGAAATGACCGAACCGGGGAAGTATACCCTGGACAAAGTTGCCGTTCTGCCGGAATACCGGGGACAGGGACTGGGTGCGCAGATGGTGGAATATGCCACACGGTATGCGGTCAAGCATGGGGGACTGACCCTGACCGTATCCGTATTCGCCGCCGACGAAAGCCTCATCGAATGGTACCGCCGCCATGGTTTTATCCTGCGGGATACTGTTACAAAACCCGGTCTGCCGCTGGAAGTAGCCCGCATGGAAAAAGACCTGCGGGGACTGGAAGTGGACTGAACCCGTTCTCCATACAGCAATCCGATACTCCTGCCCTGGGGCGGGGGTATTTGTATATGCAAAAACAGACCTGCCGTTTTCGACAAGTCTGTTTTCTTTTTGCATATGTCAGATCTTCATGATCCCCAGTACGTCCAGAATGGAGGAAACCAGAATCAGTACGATGCACACAGGCGCCACATACTTGATAATCACCACAAAGAGCTTTTCGGACTTGAACTTCCCGTCCTGTGCGATTTCGTCGATCAGTGCCTTGGGCTTGATGAAGTATCCCACAAACACGCAGGTCAGGAACGCCACCACCGGCATCATCACACTGTTGGAGATGAAGTCGAAGAAATCCAGGAACTGGAAGCCGAAGATCCGGATGTCGGCCCATACGCCGTTGCCCAGAGAGGAGGGAATCCCCATCAGCAGGCAGAAGACAAACACAACCACACAGGTGAACTTCCGTCCCCAGTGGAACTTATCCTGGAAGAAGGACACCACGGTTTCCATCAGAGAAATGGAGGAAGTCAGCGCCGCAAACAGCACCAGCAGGAAGAACAGTGCCCCGATGATGGAGCCGCCCTTCATACTGTCAAACACCTTGGGCAGGGTGATAAACATCAGACCCGGGCCCTTCCCCAGAGCCGCTTCATCCCCGCCGGAGAACGCAAATACGGAAGGAATCACCATGAGCCCCGCCATAAATGCGATACCGGTATCGAAAATTTCGATATGGTGTACGGACTGTTCCAGATCCACATCCTTCTTCATGTAGGAGCCGTAGGTAATCATGATCCCCATGGCAAGGGACATGGAGTAGAACAGCTGTCCCATAGCCGCCAGAACAGTGGTAGCGGAGAAATGGGAGAAGTTGGGAATCAGGTAGTACTTCACGCCTTCCAGCGCACCGGGCAGGAACATGGAATAGATGGCGATCACAACCGCCAGCACCACCAGCACCGGCATCATGATTTTGGAAACCTTTTCAACGCCCTTGTCCACGCCCAGCATAACTACCAGCGCCGTCAGAGCCATGAATACAAAGAACCAGACCATCGGTTCCCCCACACGGGAGATAAAGCCGCCGAAGTATTCATCCCCGGCTGCCGCATGACCTGCTCCGGTCAGATACACCACCAGATACTTGGTGACCCAGCCGCCGATAACGGAGTAGTAGGGCAGGATGATCATGGGCACCAGTGCCGCCAGATAGCCCACCCAGGCAAAGCGCTTGTCCAGAGCCTTGAAAGCCCCCACAACAGACAGACCGGTTTTCCGGCCCAGTGCGATCTCCGCGGACATCAGCGCGAAACCGAATGTCAATGCCAGAATCAGATAAACAAGCAGGAATATCCCGCCGCCGTACTTTGCTGCCAGGTAGGGAAAACGCCAGATATTCCCCAGCCCCACAGCAGAACCGGCAGCCGCCAGAATAAACCCGAGCTTACCGGTAAAGGAACTGCGATTTTCGTTCATGATAGTTCTCCAGAAAAAGTGATATAGTCATACGTGTATTAGTATACCATAAATCCTGTTCTTTTGCAACGAAAAAACGCAATTTCGTGAAATAAAAAGCTGTTATTCGTGAACAGGATGTATCAAGGTAAAAAAAAGAAACATCCATAATTGCTTACAGATGTTTCTCCTGGCAGGGGCACTAAGACTCGAACTCAGGACACGTGGTTTTGGAGACCACTGCTCTACCAACTGAGCTATACCCCTTCGTGACGGGTATTATTATATCATACTCCGTCACAGAATGCAATAGTTTTTTTGAAATTTCTTCAAAAAAATTTTATTTCCCGGAATCAGCCTTCCAGTGCAGAAACTGCTTCCACCATCTTTTCCACCTTGCCGGCTACAGAACCTTCGATGGCAGAAATCTTGGACGCCAGATCCGTGTTGTATGCGTTGGCCATACCGTACAGGACAGAGTTGATCCCCCAGTCACCCAGATAACCCAGGTCATACTTGATGGTGGAGATCACCACGTCCAGAGATGCGGCGGATTCTTCGTCACGGGATACCTTCCCCCGCAGGGTGATGTCATAATAGGCAGGGGTCAGCAGGTTCTTGGAAGCGGCGCCCAGGGCATCCATCACATGGCCGGTCATCACGGCGTCCGGATTGGACTTGGGAATCACATAGGTGGCGGCAACATTGGGGTTGACACAGTGGTGGTATTCTTCCTGTGCCTGGTCAAACTTGGGCATGGGCAGTACGCCGAAGGGAGATTCCATCACGCGCATGGTGGCCACGGCGTGCAGTTCCCCGTAATAGAACAGGGACTTGTCTTCCTGATACATGGCGAAAGCAGGGGCTTCTCCTACGCCTTCCTTGGACCAGCTGTAGGACAGGGTGGGATCGTACATCAGCTTTGCCAGCTTTTCCATCACGGATACGGAGCGTTCGCTGTAGAAGGACATGGAGGGAATGTCGGCGGCATCCTTGGTAAAGAAATCCACGTCACAGCCGATCATGGCCAGAGCGATCATGTCGCAGAAGCAGATCAGACCAAAGCGGTCATCCGCCGTCATGGCGCCGTCTCCGTTCATGTCTTCGGACACCTGCACACCTGCCTCTACCATGGCATCAATGGTCCATTTGCCTTCGTCCATCAGGGCATAGAAATCCGGCAGGTCATAGTCAATCTGGATGGCCTTGTTGAACATGATAACGCCGATGGATTTCTTGTACATGGTACCGATGTCGCCCAGGATGCAGTAGTTCTTGCCGTCGATGGACAGGTCGGACAGGATGTTGGCGTCCCACCAGGGAGCGTCCAGATCCAGAGAACCGTCAGCGGCATATTTGTTCAGCTCAGCCAGATACCCCTGCTGCATCACGGTAAAGGTATGCTTCATGGGAATGTTGGCCAGCTGATAAGCATTGTCCCCCGCCTGCACGGACTTTGTCAGAGTGGACATATCGTCCCGGCCGGTCAGCTGTGCATTGGTGATGTCCACGTTCAGCAGTTCTTCCACATCCACAATTCTCTGGTATGCAGCGTCATTGATGACTTCCCCGGTCAGTTCGGTGGCGGTCCAGTCGTTGTCGTTCCACACAAGGTCCCCTTCCAGAGGATAGGTCAGCACGTTGAAGCCGGCCCCGGCATAATCGGTACCTTCGGGAATGTCAGCGGTGTAGTCGGTTTCTTCGGTTTCGGTTTCCGTTACGGCTTCCGCAGCGGTATCGGCAGTGGTTTCCCCGGTTTCGCCGCCGGATGCACAGGAAGCCAGCGGAAGCAGCATGGCCAGCACCAGCAGCAGAGTGATTGCTTTTTTCATAGGTAAAATCCTTTCTGTATGAAATAGTACGTTCAGTTCGTCAATATAGTATTATACACGTTTTTCACCGTTTTAACAATGGCAGTATGTACCAATCTTTCCGGAATTATATCGAAAAAAGGACTCCATTCCCACAAACAGAGCCCTTTCTTTTCCTCACTGCATCCGGATTTCCCGGGCGATGATTTCGTCCTGATGCCCCTTGTCCAGCTGTACAAAACTGGCGCTGTAGCCGCATACCCGCACCAGCAGATCCCTGTGCTGTTCCGGATGTTTCTGTGCTTCCGTCAGCAGCTCCGGATCCAGCAGATTCAGCTGCAGCGTAGAACCGCCCGCCTCCAGAAAACTGCCGAGAATCCCCAGAAGAACCGTCATGCTGTCCTCATTCTCCGGCAGACGGGGCAGGGTGATCTCCAGTGCAAAGGAATCGGTGAAATCCGTAAAATCCACGGCTGCGGCAGAGCGGATCATGTCGGTGGGAGAAACCCCTGTGACAAATTCGCTGGGAGAAGCGCCTCTGGACAGAGCCCATCCCGCCATACGTCCGTCCGGTGTTGCGCCTGTACGGTATCCCAGATAGCGGAACATATTGTGGGGATAGAACGCCGGATAGTAGCGGCCCCCTCTGCCGTTGGTCTGCCCGGACACCCCGCTGAGATCCCGCAGAAGCTGTCCGGAAAACCTGTCCATTTCCGCATTTCCGCTGCCATGGTGGGGAATCCGGTTGATGATATACTGCCGCAGGGACTGTTCCCCGGCATAATCCGATTCCAGCAGAGCCGTCAGCTCCGGCAGCGTCCGTTTGCCCTCGTCATAGCAGAGCACCTTCACCGCATACAGCGAATCGATAAAGGTAGCTGCACCCACCATGGACAGAGCCGTGGAGGAATACCGTGCGCCGCCCGCCGTGACATCCAGTCCCTTTTCCAGACAGTCCGCCACCATGGTACTGTACAGCGGCAGGGGATTGAACGTGCTCCAGTGTGCTTCTGCCGCATTTTTCAGAGAAGCCACCCGCTCATGAAACGCTTTCACATCGGCCACGGCTTCCGCATACAGCTGCGCAAATGTATCGTATTCCTGTTTCTTCAGCGTATGCAGCAGCAGGCCCGGCATACAGATCCATGTGTCCGCCCGGGTGCATACTTCCGTTCCTCCCAGCACAATCTCATGGCATCCTCCGGCCACATATCCTCTGGCGTCCCGCACATCCTGCCCGTATTTCACTCTGGCCGCAATGTGTGTGTCGTCGTTCATGTACACCAGCACCGGCAGACGGGCAAGCTGCACCTGACAGAGCTGCCGCAGATATTCTTCCGGATGGGCGGAGGACACCCGTGCGTCAAACTTCACGCAAATCACCCGGATTTCCCATTCCGCTTCCAGAATCAGCCGGGTCACATCGTTGTACACCGGATTCCCGTCGGGATCGCATCCACCCAGAATGATGGTAGTGGAGGTTTCATGGTATCCGTGATCCTCGTCAAACCGGACAGCGGTATAATACAGCATGGCTTTCAGCAGATCCTTTGCCGCCGCTTCCGTAATCCTTCCCGCTTCCAGATCGGCCTTGTAGTAGGGATACAGCATCCGGTCCAGCTGCCCATAGGTGCTGATGCCGATGCCTTCCAGTGTCCCCACACATTCCCGGCAGAACAGCACCGAAGCCAGCGCTTCCCGGAAGGTCACAGGCGGATGGGCAGGTACTCTCCCCGCCGTATCGGCAATCCACACCAGATTCTCCCGCACCGCCGGATCTGTTTCCGTTTCCAGCATCCGCTCCGCTTCCCCGGCAAACCGACAGGACAGTGCCATCAGAATATCCAGACCGGCAATGGCGGCATCGTAAAACGGCAGTGTATCCGGCGCACCGTGTTCCCGGCATGCCAGCGCTTTTTCCCGCAGACCCAGCAGTCCGCAGCGCAGAATCCCATCATAATCCAGCGCATGGTGATCCAGTCCCACCGGATTGGCGCCGCTCTGGATGAATCCCGCCTGTCTGTCCGGCTCCAGTGCTTCCAGATACGCCTGCCAGTACGGTCTGCCCAGATGCCGGTGCAGGAATTCCCCGCCGGGACAGCAGCCCAGTCCGCCCCAGATAAACCGCCCTCTCCCGGCAGAAAACTGGAACCAGAAGGGAAAATGCCGGAACACATGCACATCGCTTTCCTGTGCCAGAATCCGCATCTGCCGCACTTTCAGGGAAAAGGCAGACTCCTCCCCGTGTTCCGCCAGCATGGCTTCCAGAGACTGTCCCAGTTCTGCGCTCTGCGGATCCAGTGTACGATAAAATTCTTCCAGTTCATCAATCATCGGTGTAAAAGTCGGTACACGCAGCATTGCTCTCTCCTCCGTTTCAGCTTATTTTCCGTCCGCCCGCCCCAGCAGTTCCGCCAGCGCATCCACTTCTTCCTTCGTGGTTCTGTAAGTAGTCGCCAGCCTGACCACATGGGTAAATTCGTCCCAGTAGTGCATGTCGTACACGGCACACAGAGGCGCAAATTTTTCCGGAGGAATCACGCAGAACACCATATTGCTCTCCACCGGGTAGTAGATTTCATACCCCAGCTCCCGCAGACGGCTTTCCATATATTTGGCCATGGCGTTGGAGGCCTCCCCGTCCCGGAGCCAGAACTGTTTTTCCAGAATCACTTCCAGCTGTACTCCCAGAAATTTGGACTTGGCCATATGCTGCAGGGACTGCTTCTGGGAGTACCCCAGATTGATTCCCTGAAACGGATGCAGGAACACCACCATCTCCCCGAACAGTGCCCCGGCCTTGGTGCCGCCGAAGGAAAACGCATCCACGCCTGTTTCGTCCAGCATTTCCCGGAGCCCGATCCCCAGAGCCGCCGCCGCATTGCCGATTCTGGCCCCATCCACATAGACAAGCATGCCCATCTCATGCGCCAGCGTACAGATTTCCCGGATTTCGTCCGCTGTGTATACGGTACCGTACTCTGTCGGCTGTGCCATTACAATAACCTTTGGATTATAATAATATTTCTTATGGGCCGTCAGCGTATCCCGGATGATCTGCGGGGTCAGCTTCCCGTCGGGGGTCTTTGCCGTGATGATCTTGTTCCCCAGACAGAACTCAAATGCCCCGGCTTCATAGGTGTGCATGTGGGTCTGTTCCGCGCAGAGCACTGCATCCAGCCGTCCCAGCAGATCCTTCATGGCCATGACATTGGCGGCCGTTCCGTTGATGGTGCAGGTGGTGGTGATCCGCCGGTCAAAATACTGCTGCATCAGAGCCGTTGCCCGGGCCGTGTGGTCATCATTGCCGTAGCCGCCGGTGATGGGTTCGCTGTTGGCTTTTACCACCGCTTCCAGAATTTCTTCGTGTGCATTGATCCAGACTTCTCCGTGGAATGCCTGTGATTTCATGATTTCCGGCTCCTTTTTCCAGTTTTTGATCTCCCGGATGCTCTCCGCCGCAAAAGCCCGCAGCGCTTCCGTGTCCCAGACCGCATCCGTCCCGTTCTCATATGCCGCCAGGGCATCCCGGATGATCCCGTGCCATTTTTCCTCCAGATGTTCCAGTCCCCACCGGCCGCCTTCCGCCTTGGAGTACACGTCCCCGTCCTTCGACCGGCACCAGGCCAGCACCCGGCACAGATTCAGCACGCAGTACACCGGATGCGCCGCAATGTCCTCTTCCATGTGCTCCACATCGTGTACCAGACTGTCCCAGTACGCTTCCTTCGGCACAGGCGGAAACATCTCCCGCACCTCCGGCCCCAGAAACGCCCAGCCCACCAGATTTGTCACCATAAAATGCGCCGCCAGATCTCGGTCTGTTCCCTGCATGGTCTCACAGTACCCGTCCGGATCCGCCAGAGCTTTTTCCAGATGCCCTTCCGACCAGTGGAACAGAAACGGTGTGGGATGCACAAAGGCGCCATACCCGGCCGACCGGCAGCAGTGTTCTTCCACGATGCTCATTTCCAGCCCCTTCGGCGGACATTTCTCCCGCACCGACAGGATCCAGTCCAGCAGCTGCCGTTTTTCCCCATGGGTGAGTTCCCCCTGCACCACCGCCAGAAAGTCTATGTCACTGCTCTCCCACCGGAAGCATCCGAAGGCCAGCGATCCATGGAAATACAGTCCCCGCAGCTTATCTCCCAGAACCCTCTGATAGACCGCCGTGATCTCCTGCAGCAGTTCCGTGATCCGTCTTTTTTCTTCCGTTTTCTCCATATGCCGCACTCCATTCCGCCAGCAGAGCCTTCATCCCCTGCACATCTTCCTTCCCGCTGTACCCCAGCATCAGATCCGGCGTTTTCCCCAGCGTCAGATCCTGCAGCACCGCCAGAAGGATATTCCTGCATTTCTCCGTCAGTTCTTCCGCCGCCTCCGGGAACAGCACTTCCCTGCTCTCCCACACATGGGGCAGACTCCGGCCCAGACTGTGGGCTTTTTCATCCTCTCCCAGTCCCGTATATACCCGCAGCAGATTGGCTCTGGCGGTGGCACGGATGGCTTCGTTGGTGCAGTTCTCCAGCAGTTTTTCCGACACCTGCGCCGCTTCTCTGAGGGAATCCGGATCCCCCGCCCGGGTCAGTGCCAGCGACAGCTCCGACAGAAGCCCCGGATTCCCCGGCCAGATCCGCAGTCCCCGCCGCAGGGTCTCCACCGCTTCCGCATCCCGCCCGTCCCGTACCAGAGCATGGGTCTCACAGAACACATTCCGCAGTCCGTCTTCCTCCCGCAGCCTGTCCATCCCCACCAGGGCATCCAGCGTCACGCCGTAGTAGTTGGCAATGGCCGGCAGCAGCTCCACGTCGGGGCAGGAATTTCCGGTTTCCCAACGGCTGACCGCCTGTGCCGACACCCCGAACACCTGCGCCACATCCTCCTGTGTCAGCCCTCTTTCCGTCCGGTATCGTCTGAGATTTTCATGTAAGTACAGCATACAACCTCCTCTGGAAAATAAGAAGTAAGAAATCAGATATAAGAGATACCTGTGTCAGCAGTATACCACCATTTTCCGGATATGTCCATGGCTTCCGCCGTGAAGTACACACAACCGGCGAGTGACTCCGTCCGATATACTTCTTACATCTTATCTCTTACTTCTTACATTTCATACGCATCCAGCATCCACTGTACCGTATCCAGCATCAGCCGTTCGCTGCGGATCTTGAAGGATACCGGCGGCATCTGGACTTTGTTATACGTCACGCCGTCCTTTACGAAGGCTTTCCGGTTGCAGAAGCAGAAGTTTGCCGCCACGGGCGTACAGAAGGCTTCCAGGGTGAAACATCCGGCATACCCGCTGTCCTTCAGTCCCTGCAGCAGTGCATCGTAACAGAAATTCCCGGCGTAGGGCTGGATATGCAGGTCAGCCGTGGCATAATTGTCGTGTACGTGCAGAACCTTCAGGTTTTTGCCCAGTGTCGTTACCACCTCGTACACATCCACCCCATGGCAGTGTCCGTGTCCCACATCCCAGCAGGCACCGAACAGCGGATGGTTCACTCTGGCGCACAGCTCATTCAAATCCTTTCCGTCAAAGAGATAGTATGTGGGGGCGTTCTGGCGGCAGGTGTTTTCCGTGCATACCGTCACGCCGGTTTTCTCCGCTGTGGCAAGAAGCTCCCCGTAAAACGCCGCATTTGTTTCCATGAAATCTTCCCGTTCTCCGCCGGCTTTGGAAAGACCGTGTACCACGATAGCCGGTATCCCCAGCTTCCCGCAGATCCAAAGTTCCCGTTCGATCATGGAAGTACGGTACTCTCTGTGTGCGCCCCGGTCATATACGCTATCGGAAGCATGGGCCTGCACCAGTCCGATCCCCAGTCTGGCGGCTGTATTTCCTATATCCTCCGCCCATGCTTCCCAGCTGTCTCCGCACAGGGGAGATCCATAAAACACCAGATCGCTCAGATTGATATCGGCATACCGGAATCCGGCATCCGCCAGCAGGGTCAGTGCGCTGGAAATATCGCCGGGCTTTGTATACCCCAGAAAGTCTCCTGTAGTGGTTGCAATTTTCATGATGTAATCCTCCCGTATCTGTTTTGAATGCTTTTGTTCATTGTATCACACAGCAGCAGGCATGTCAATGTGTTCCAAAAAAGTGTTCTCCGGTGTAATCGCCGGGAAAAACGCACCCTTTAAAAACACACAGGTCTATTGACATATGGGTCTATATGTGCTATACTGTTCCTGACCTCCGCAGGCGGTTCGGGGTATACAGCCGCTCCCGTCGGTGTGCCGGGTAAACAGCGCACGGATCTGCAATGATATACTATGGTGGTATACTATGGGTGAGTTTAATCAATCACAGTATACAAGTCAGTACAGCAAGGATCATTATGATACCCTGCGGATCACTCTGTACAAGGGCAAGGCAAAAGTACTGAAACAGCTTGCACTTGACAGGGGAATATCGGTTTCACAGCTGATTATCAAGGCGGTGGAACAGATCTATGATGTTGACTTGTCCAAAAAGGATTGAGGGGAATTCCCCTTTCATCCTGTACATATAGACCCATAGTTCATTATGTATGCGATAAATCATATAGATGGAGGTATCCCATGAACAGTCTGCTCACAGAAGCACTTCTGCCGGGGTATACGGACAGGATCAGATAAAGTAGGAATACTACTTTACAAACCATCCTGTATATGCTATAATGCATATAATCCCAAATGTAATGGAGGAATTTTTATGAAAAAGAACCAGAGACTGATCACCATTCTGCTCCTTCTTGCCATGCTCCTTCCTCTTGCATCCTGCGGCGGCGGGGAGGAAACCACCACAGACGAAACCACCACCGCTGCAGACACCGAAACCACCGCAGAAACCGAACCGCTGGATCCCATGGAAGCCCGTAAGCTGGTTTCCGACAATCTGCCGGACAAGGATTTTGAAGGCCGCTCCTTCCGGATCCTGACCTACGACTTCTGCGTAGCCGACTTTGTCACCGAAGGCATGACAGGTGCCCTGATCAACGACGCCGTACACAGCCGGAACTCCACGGTGGCCGAACGGTTCAACGTATCCATCGAGCCGGACGCCGAACGTACCAGCTCAGAAACCAAAAGTCTTATCCAGAATCTGGTGAAAGCCGGAGAAGATGCCTATGATCTGGTATCCGAGCACATGATCGACACCGCCAATCTGGCCGTGACCCACCACTATCGGGACTGGAACGAATTCACTTATGTGGACCCCACCCAGGCATGGTGGAACCAGAGCTCCTATGAAGACCTGAGCATCGCCGGACAGTCCTTCCTGCTGGCAGGCAGTATCTCCCCCTACTTCCTGACCCACTACTACTGCGTATACATGAACAAGGAACTGGGGGACAGCTACGGCCTCACCGACACCATCTACGACACCGTTCTGGCCGGGGAGTTCACCATCGACTACTATTACTCCCAGGTGCAGGACAAGTGGCAGGATCTGGACGGGGACGGCAAACAGAGCGACGCCGACTTCTACGGCCTTGCCGCCCAGACCACCAGCTACGCCACACCATTTATCTATTCCTTCGGAGAACTGACAGTGAAGCAGGATGAAAACGGTCTGCCGGTACTGGACATGAACGAAGAAAAATTCGCCGCCATGGTGGAAAAGGTATACCGCCTGTTCTACGAATCCAACGGCACCATCACCACCTCCGGCTGGGATCTCCACAGAGACACCTTTATGGACAACCGCTCCCTGTTCTTCAACGGCGTATTCGAGCACGCCATTTCCATCATCAACGACATGGAACAGGACTTCGCCATCCTGCCCTTCCCCAAGTGGGACGAAAGCCAGAAGGAATACTACACCATGTCCGACGGTTCCAGCCCCCTGGTCAGCGTACCGGTCACCTGCGCCGATACGGAATTCATCGGCATCATCACCGAAGCCTTGGCCGCAGAATCCTGGAAGACCGTCACCCCGGCCGTCTTTGACACCGCTCTGAAATACCGCGGCGCCCGGGACGAAACCTCCATCAAGGTTATCGAAATGATCGAACCCGGCGGCATCATCGACTTCGGCTTCGTATTCGGCGACTACAACTCCATGGGCTTCATCATGTCCAACCTGATGGGCGCCAAGCAGAACAACTTTGCTTCCCAGTACGCCGCCAAAAAGACATCCTGGGAAAACCGCATCAACCAGCTGATTGAAGACTTTATGAAATAAACAAAGATCAGAAATCCGGAACATCCAACCACATCCTTTCTGATCTCTGATCTCTTATCTTCCCCGGAGGTACATTATGATTTCCATACCCATTATGAACCATATTTCCACCGCCGAAACCCGTCCGAAGTACCTGCACTGGATGAAGACCGCAGGTGCCCAAAGAGTATTCGTATGCCCCGGCAATCCCTATGGGGACACGGAAAAACTCAAAGCCATCACGGCACAGCTGGCGGAAAACATTGCGTATTATACCGAAAACGGTCTGCAGGTGGGCGTCTGGATTAACGGACTGGGCCACGGCGGGATGCTGTCCCATGAAGTAGACGCCAGAATCGGCAGCTACACCCGGATCCGGGGACTGGGCAACGGCGGAGAAGCAAACGACTCCTTCTGTCCGCTGGATCCCGATTTTGTCTCCATGTACCGGGCGTACATCCGTGCCCTGGCGGAAGCCGGTGCCAGAATGATCCAGATCGACGATGACCTGCGGATCGCCATGCACGGTCCTGTTGCCATCGGATGCGCCTGTCCCCTCCATATGGCCGAGCTGAACCGCCGGGCAGAAGCGGCAGGTCTGGAAAAATATGACTACACCAGAGAAGAGCTGGCTGCGGAGCTGTTCACCGGCAAACCCACGCCCATCCGGAAGCTCTGGCTGGATCTGCAGGGGGAAACACTGGAAAACTTCGCCCGCTCCCTCCGAGAAGAACTGGATTCCGTTGATCCCACCATCCGTCTGGGCCACTGCGCCTGCCTGTCCACCTGGGACACCGACGGTACCGACTCCATAAAGCTCGCCCGGATCTTTGCCGGCTCCACCAGACCCTTCCTGCGGCTCATCGGTGCGGCCTACTGGAACAACAATCACAGCTTCGGCACCACAGGACTGGGCTCCATCATCGACCTGGAACGGATGCAGTTCGCCTGGTGTAAGGAAATCGCCCCGGAAATCGAGCTGATGAGCGAAGGGGACGTATACCCCAGACCCCGGTACAAGACCCCCTCCTCCTATCTGGAAGGCTTCCATCAGGCATTCATCGCCAACGGTACCCCGGACATCCTGAAATACATGCTGGACTACACCTACGATACCGACTACGAAACCGGGTACATCCGCCGCCACGTCCACACAAAGATTCTGCAGGATCAGATTGCGGAAGCCTTTGCGGACACCGAACCGGCGGGACTCTATGTATATGAAGCCATGCACAAGCTGGCAGACATGGACTGTACCGGCATCCCGGAAGGACAGCTGGCATACCGTCTGACGCCCCTTGCCGCCAACTTCACCGGTGCGCTGTCCCTGCCCATCAGCTTCGAGAAATCCCGGTTCACCAAATGTGCCATGATCGTGGGAGAAAATGCAAAGTATGCTCCGGAGGATGTGGTGAACATGTCCCTGCTGCTGGATGCGTATGCCGCCCGGATCCTCACCGAACGGGGATTTGATGTAGGTCTTGCCGGATGCGAACCCATGGATAAGCCCGCCTCCGAAACCTTCCCGGAACGCAAGGCATGGACAGAAACGATTCCCGCCAGAGTGATGCCCGTGGACACAAACGGACGTTTCTGGAGACTGACCCCGACGGAAGGCGCGGAAACGGACAGCTTCTACAACAACGGTGCGCCTGCCATATATTCCTACTTACGAAAAAACGGTGCTCCGGTGGTGGTATACGCCTTCGATATCGAAACCATCTCCACCGAATCCGCCATGGTGAAAAACTACTGCCGTCAGGAACAGCTCTTGCGGATGCTGCACCCGGCTTTGGTGGAAATCCGGAAGGAACCCGGCGCCTATGTGATCACCCGCAAGACCGACGATAAACTGGTTGTGGGCATCTGGAACTTCGGAAGCGACATGCTTCTGCCGGAATATATCCAGCTGGACGACGAATACAGCACCATCCTGCCCATCGGCAAAACCGACGCCGAGCTGATCTGGGCCAGCGAAATGGACACCGTTGCCCTGCGAGATATGATTCCTCCGTACTGCTTCGCCGGATTTGTGGTAAAAAAATAAGGAGTCCCCATGAACAAAGTCAAAATCACCGTTCTCAAAACCCTGTTTCTGGAAGATCTGGCAGAAGAATACGCCTATGACACCCTGGGCCCCTGCGGCAAGCTGAAGGAAGGACAGGTATTCTATGCCGACCTGGACTGCCCGGAAGGCTTCTGCAATGCAGCGTTCCGTTCGATTTATCAATATGTATACGCCCTGGCCAACGGCGGCGGAAAGGAAGGCTTCTTCTACGGCGACTGGATCCGGGAACCCGGTGTGGCCATCAGCAGCTGCAACGACGGTCTCCGTCCGGTAATCTTCAAGCTGGAAGCCACGGACATTCCCTCCGAGCTGCCCGGGAAAACAGAATAAACAGAAAAAGCGGCAGGAAGCACCAAAAACTTCTTACCGCTTTTTTCATTTCTTTCAGAAGGACTACGATTTACACCGCATGCCCACAGATCCCATCTGTTTACCGTTCGGCAAAGGCCATAATGCTTTCGCTCTTTTTGGCGACATCCTGATCCACCGATTTCTGCTTCTGCTGGATCGTGGAAGCAATGGACAGATTGGCTTTGTTGCCGAACTGGATGAATTCATCCCGGAACTTTCCGAAATTGTATACCATCATGGGATCGATCAGCCGGTTTTCCATAATAATATCCATCATGCTGGCAGACTGCTCGTCTCTGGAATACTTGGTTTTCAGGGATTCATCCACATAGGCGGGAATCAGCGTGTAGTGGGAATAGGCAGCCATCGCTTCCAGAATCAGCCCCACTTCTTCCAGCTGTTCCCCGGCCGTGGTCACGGGAATGGACAGAATCCCGGTGGTATAGGGAGACAGCACGCTCCAGTACTGTTCCTGAGCTTCGTCATACTTGGGCGTGGGCAGAATCCCGAAATCCGCATCGCTTTCCCGCATGGCCGTTACGTCGTCCAGACGCATCCAGTAGAACAGACCATGGCCGGTTTCAAACAGAATCCGATAGAAATCGTCTGAGGTATCTGTATGCTTATGGTGATTGAAGAACCAGTCTTCCTGCATCAGATCGTATACCTTCTGGGTCACATTGATGTCCCGTTCCGTACCGTAGGTGAACTGGAACATATCGTCCGTGTCCTTGGTAACCATCAGCTGCCCGGAACCGTAATAGAAGGCATATATAACATCGTTGCCGCCCAAAAAGCCGTAACGGTCATCCACAGTCATGGTTCCGTCCCCGTTCAGATCCACATTGCAGGTATCGGCATATTCCCGCAGCAGATCTATGGTCCATTTGCCTTCTTCCACAGTGGTGTACAGATCCGGCAGATTGTTGTCGGCAGCCAGCTGCTTATTGAAGGCAATGGCAGTGGTGGCGTCCTTGTCATTGACATTGATGGAGGAAGCCACAGCAGGCAGGTACCCGCCGATGGACATGGACTGCACAGCATTTCTGTCCCACCAGGGCTTTGTAAAGTCGATGTGGGGGACATCCATCAGATTGGCCAGATCCCCGCCGATACAAAGCTCATTCATGTACAGCAGAATGGGATACACCACATCATAGGTGTTGTCCCCGGACTGTACTGCCGTGTGTACATCCTTGTTGAAGGAATGGATGCTTCTGTTTTCCAGCACAATTTCCACATTGTAGTTTTCTTCCACATAGGTATTCCGGTTGAACACAGCATCGTTGATGGCTTCCCCGGTCAGCGCTTCGGCATCCAGGTCACGACAGTCACGGATGCTGCCGATCCACTCCGGATGCTGCCAATGGAGAAAACGGATTTCATCTCCGTTATAGTCCGCTGTTTCCGGAATATCCGGCGTCAGGCGTGTTTCCTCTGTTTCGGCAGAGACGGCTTCTGTTTCCGCAGCAGTTTCTTCCCCGGTTTCCGTTTCTCCCTGTGAACAGGCCGTCTGGGACAGCGCCATCAGCATCGCCAGAAAACAGCCGCCGTACGTACGCTATATTTCATTTCAGTATCCTCACATTTTCATAATTTCCAACGCTCATTTTAACACAGATATTCCGCTGCTTTGTGAATATTTCGTTAACAAATCTTGAATTGTAAAAAGCAGAATGAACTGCTGCAGCCCTGTTTTCCGGATAAAGCAAAAAGCGAGCATCTTTTCAGATACTCGCTTCAAGCGGATTACGGGGCTCGAACCCGCCACCTCGACCTTGGCAAGGTCGCGCTCTACCAAATGAGCTAAATCCGCATATCAAGACGCATTTACCATACGTCTCAGTGCCTCCGGTCGGAATCGAACCAACGACACGAGG
>JAFQGY010000053.1 GCA_017415325.1 Clostridia bacterium | reverse complement strand
GCCAGATCCGCTGCTGTAAGTAGAATACTGCCTGTGATACCGCAGTACAGTATAAATGCACCACTGCGGGAACGGTAGAGAAACCGGACAATATGCGGTGCGATCAGGCCTACGAAACCGATGCATCCTGTAACAGAAACCGATGCCGAAACAGCCAGTGTTGCCAGTATCAGAAGAATACTGCGCCACAGATCCGGTGACAATCCCATAGAACGGCATTCTTCGCTCCCCAGAGAAAGCATTGCAGCAGGGCGTCTGAACAGAATCAGCAGAAACAGTGCCGGTGCTGCAGCAACTGCCAGAGGGATAAATCGTTCGGCAGATACAGCGGCAAGACTCCCCATAGTCCAGAAATCAATGGCAGCAAGCTGTCTTTCCGGGTCTGCGACCGTTTTCAGAACCATCAGTCCTGCATCAGCGGCAGCGGAAATGATGATACCGGCAAGGATATATGTTCCGATCCGTTCTCCGCCGGAAAAGCGTACCCGAATAAGCACCAGAACAAGAGACAGCATTCCGCCTGCAAAGGCAAAGGCCATCCGAAGATAGGAACTGCCGATCCCCAGTACGATGGCAGCCGCCGCGCCCAATGAAGCTCCGGAGGCCACTCCTGTCAGATCCGGGGAGGCGAGGGGGCTGTGGAAGAGCATCTGGTATATCCCGCCGCATACTCCCAGAACAGCACCGGTCAGAACGGCAGTCATGGTTCGCGGAAAACGAAGTCCCCAGAAAACCCGGGTAGGCATGGACTGCTCGTTTCTGGAAAGGAAAATCTCCCGGAAACTGTTGCTGTAATCAGAGCCTTTGAGAGGATAACTGCCGGTAGAAAATGACATCCAGAGCAGTACTGCCAGCAGGAGAAGCAATGATGCTGTCAGAACACCATTGCGGACAGACTTCTGCTTCATCCCAGAAGGAGTGCTTTATCCGGTGTGAAGCCGTAGAAGGTTTCATAAAACTCTGCCGCTTCTTCGGCAAAGGTATCTGTGCTGTACAGATCCGGATGGAGCATGGAAGTCAGCCACATGGCACCCAGAATCCCGGAAGGAATCGGTGAATCCCATTCTTCCAGCTGAGAAGGCATGGTATAGATGGCGTTATTCTGTACTGCGGAAATGCCGGAAAGCTGTTCATCGTTCCGGATATCCTCTGCGGTATATTCAGCACCGGAGGGAATTACAAAAACGTCCGGATTATAGGAGAGGATGGTTTCATAGGATACTTCTGTCCAGTATTCTCCTTCCAGTGCTGCTCCGGCATTCTGTCCCCCTGCCAGATTGATCAGTGAACTCTGGTACATATCGGCAGGTGCTGTGGTCAGGTAAGAAGAATTGCCGCCCATGTACACCACCGGTTCGGAGGCATCTGCCGTCAAAGATTCCAGATCCTCCATTTTTTCGTCATAATAGGAAATGAGCTCTTCTGCTTTGTCGGAAACACCGCATGCCTGTCCGATCAGAGACAGCATCTCACACAGATCCTCATGGTTTTCGGGATTGACAAGAAGTACATGCAATCCGAGATCTGTCAGTGTCTGGGCGGATTCAGACAGTTTTTCCGGCATGATGACAAGCTCCGGTGCCAGAGAAGCAATCAGTTCCACATTGGATTCTTTCATGGTGCCCACTGCAGGCAGTTCCAGAAATTCCGGTGCACTGAGACTGTAGATGGGCCGTTTGTCGGCTTTGTTTTCTATACCGATCATTCTGTCGGAAAGGCCCAGAGCCATCACGGCATACGAGGATACATAATAACAGCTGACAATGGTTTCAGCGGGTTTTTCCAGGGTGATACTGCGTCCGGTCTGGTCTGTCAGAGATACGGGACCGGTTTCGGCAGGCTGTCCGGCGGTGCAGGCTGTGGAAGTCAGCAGAAGAGCCATTGTAAGCAGGATCAGGGAAATACGTTTTTTCATGGAGATACTCCTTTGTTAGTTTCTGGTTGCGATATAGTTCTATTATAACACAAATGCTGTTGTATGTCAAAGTGTTCCGACAATTCCTGACGGAAGAAACAGAAAATACAGTCTCAATAAATTCTATTCATCGGGACTGTATTCACCGTTATTCTTTTCTTTCTTTTCCGTATGGATTTTGCAAAAACTTTTTATACAGCCATATACCCGCAAGGGTGGTAAGAATTTCCGTTACCGGGAAAGTCAGCCAGAACCAGTTCAGCCCGAACCGGGAAAACAGAAATCCAAGAGGGACAAAACATACCACAGTGCGGATCACCGTCAGAAGTGAGCTTTTGGTACCCTCCCCCACTGCCTGCAGAAACACGGGAAAGATCAGCGCCGTTACAATGGGAATAAAACTGCAGCCGATGATCCGGAATGCAGTCCTGCCGATTTCCACCACCAGTGGATCCGATGTAAACACCCGCAGAAGAAATTCCGGAAACAGTTCAAAACAGACTATGCCTATGGCCATGAATGCAACTCCAAACCGGATTGCGGCTGACATTGTTTTCCGGCATCTGTCTATTCGATGGGAGGCATAGTTATAGCTGATCACCGGGACAATACAGGTCTGCATGGCAAACAGGGGAATAAAAAAGAATGTCTGCCATTTATAATACAGTCCCAGTGCGGTGACTGCCTGATCGGAAAAGGTAGCCAGAATCAGGTTCAGACCCAGTATGTAAAACGTATAGGCAGACTGCATCAGCATGTTCGGAAAGCCCAGACGGAATATTTCTGCAACCTTATCCGGGTATCCGGCAATGAGAGGAGATTTCCGGAAGCCTTTGATGCCGACAATCACAGCGGCTATGCATTGTCCTGCCACAGTGGCGGCGGCGGCTCCTGCAATCCCCATTTCCGGAAGACCGAACAGACCGAAAATCAGAATCGGATCCAGCAGAATATTGGTTATGGCACCTGCGATCTGGGCAAGCATGGGTGTTTTCATGTCACCGTATGCCTGCAGTACCTTTGTCCATATGCTTTCCAGAAACAGGCCGATACTGCATAAACAGGTGATTCTGCCGTATATGACGGTTTCATGGATGACTGCTTCCGAATCGGTGGACATTTCCGCAAAAGCAGGCAGGATACACCAGCAGATTCCGGCAAAAACAAGCCACATGGCAAGTCCGAGAATTGTCCCGACACCGGCATAGGCCTCTGCCTCATCCTGCTTTCCTGCGCCCAGTCTGGCGGCCATGACAGTATTGATTCCAACACCGGTTCCGGTTGCCAATGCGATCATCAGCAGCTGAACGGGAAAGATCACCGATAAAGCCGTAAGACCGGTTTCTGCATACTCACCGATAAAAAAGCTGTCTACGATATTGTACAGCGCCTGTATCAGCTGTGCCAGCATCACAGGAGGGGCAATTTTCCAAAGTATCCTGCCGATGCCGGCTGAGCCAAACAGTTCATTTGTTTCCATCTGTTACTGATTCCATAGGGAACGGATCCATGCAAGCGCTTCGGTGATATCTTTGGCCTGCTGATCCCCGGAGATTTCCCGTTCAATGGTAATGTAGCGATCGTACTGCAGATCTTTCAGGAGAGACACTACCTTGGGAAAATCCACATTGCCTGTACCGATTTTCACCTCAGGGCCAAGCTTTCCGGGAACGGTCGGCGGCAGTCCGTCCTTGAAGTGGGTATTCCGTACATATTTACCAAAGGTGGTCAGGGCATCTACAGGGTTGCCGAAACCGTACATGATCAGATTGCCGGTGTCCAGATTGACATACAGGTTGCCTGTCCCAACTTCTTCGATCAGACGCAGCAGTACTATGGGAGACTCCGTTCCGGTTTCAAACAGCAGATTCATGCCCTTTGCCTGCAGTCTTCTGGCCAGCATTGTCACCACGGAAAGCATTGTGGTGTATCCGGTTTCAAAAGGATTGTTGGGCATATATCCGGCATGCAGGATCATATCCGTAACACCAAGTCTTTCCATAAACGGAATGGCGGAAAGGATATAGGCAATCCGGCTTTCTCCGAACACGGGAGAATTGATTCCTGCATTGACAAAATCGCATTTTACATCCCAGATGGTATAGCTGTCTCTGTATCCGCAGAACTGGGCGGAGATTTCAATACCGTATTCTTCAGCTGCTTTGCGTATAATATCAGCATCTTCCGGTATATATTTTTCGGGCTTGTATACCAGCTGACAGGAATCCATTCCATATTCCTGGAGTGTACGGAACTTTTCGGCGGCTTCTTCCGGTTTGTTCAGCCGGATCAGGGTACCGTATTTCATTTGCTGCCTCCTTCATACAGTTCTGCGATGGTGATGGCTCGTCCGGTTTCGTAGGACAGTACTGCTGCGTCCACGGCTGCCTGGCTGCGGAGACCTTCTGTAATGGCGGCGGCATATTTGTCCGGTGTACCGCGCAGGAGGGAGAGATAAGACTGGCTCTGTCCGCCGACGGAGAAATCTGCGGGAATTTCCACTTCACGGAAGGTGTTGGTGGCCTGGTCTTCACCGGTGCAGCGGGTCAGGGTCTGTTTTCCGTTATCATACAGGAAGCGCAGGGATCCATTTTCACCGATCAGATAGAATTCAATGGTATCTTTTTCGTTGGTGGCGCATCTGGAAAGGGTTACAGTTGCACCGATACCGCTCTGTAGACGGCAGATTACATTGCTCCAGTCGTCCGTGGTAACTTCGCCCCATTCCTCAGAATCTTCCAGCTGCCGGGACTTTACGATGGTACCCATGTCGCAGTATACATTTTCAAATTCTTCCCCGAAGAAACGGATCATGTCAAACATATGGGAACCCAGGTCACACAGTACACCGGAACCGGCTCTGTCTTTCTGGAAACGCCATTCCAGTCTGCGTCCCTTCCACAGCCCGCTGTCTTTGATACATTTCATATAGATATGGTACAGATTTCCGATTTCGCCGTTATCTACCAGATATTTCATATAGCGGGGATGGGGACGGTAACGCCAGCTGAAGCAGACGAACACGGGAAGACCGGTTTCCATAGACTTTTTCTCCAGAGCCATACTCTGCTCAAAGTTCATACCGATGGGCTTTTCCACGCTGACAGGAAGACCTGCTTCCAGAGCGGCAATTGCAATGGGAACATGCACATCATTGGAAGTAGCAATATCCACGGCGTCTACCAGGCCGGATGCCAGAAGATCCCTGTAGTCACGGAAACGGCGTTCTGCGGGGATTCCCAGTCTGTCACCGGTTTTCTGCAGAGCAGCGTCTTTGATATCACAGATTGCAGTAATCTCACAGTTTTCGTCTTTCAGATACCCGGGAATATGGGCTCCGTTCATGATACCGCCGCAGCCGATCAGTCCGATTCTGATGTTTTTCATTATGTACATCCTTTCCGATTCAGTAAAAATTGAGATTAGATTCATTATAACACACTTCCGGATGAATGCAAGAGCAATTTGGTATTTTTCTTTCTTTTTTGCCGATTTGACCGCAATTTCCCATATTCCTCTTGACACTTTCCCCAAAGCACACTATAATGAATGGGAATTCAGTTGTTCCGGCACCGCGCGGGAATCATGCGGCAGACGGAAGTTCAGGAGGATGTATGGGATATTTATTCTGTATACTGGCACTTCTCATGGGGGTGACCAAAGGATACTGCGGCAAGAAAACCAGCGGTACCATAACAACTTTTCCGGCTACCATGCTGTTCAATGCGGTCCGGATGCTCATCTGTATACCCATAGGACTGCTTTTTGTACTGGTATATACATCATCTCTTTCCGCACTGGCGATTGACGGTACTACTCTTTTGATCTCTGCGGTATCCGGAATTGCCACATCGGTGTTTGTGGTTACATGGATTGCGGCTGTGCGTACAGGAGCATACATGATGGTGGATGTTTTCCTGACACTGGGTGTGGTGGTGCCTGTGATTGCCTGCCGGGTTTTCTTTGCGGAAGCTGTTCGCTGGAATCAGATTCTGGGGATCCTTCTTCTGGCTGCTGCGGCAT
>JAFQGY010000052.1 GCA_017415325.1 Clostridia bacterium | reverse complement strand
GTGGTAGAGGCCGCTGGTTCAAGTCCAGTCACTCAGATGTACCGGGAATCATTTTGGTTTCCGGTTTTTTCTTATCCAAAGGATTCTGCCATACATGGCTGCAGAAAGGTATACACCTGAGCAGCATGTATGGCAGTTGTATTTTACCCGGTCAGCATTCTATTGCAATCTTGATTACACCATCCCGGCGGTTTTCAAAAACTGCATATGCTTCTTCTATTCTTTCCAGCAGATAGGTATGGGTCAGAAGCGGCTCTGTATCAATCTTCCCTTCTGCGATCAGCTGCAATACTTCCTCACAGTTACATCCGTCTACACCGCCGGTTTTGAAAGTCAGATTCTTCCCGTACATATCCGGCAGCGGAAGTATCTGCGGTTTTTCATACAGTGCCACTATGGTTACGGTCGCATTGGGTCTTGCGCATTCCCATGCCATACGAAATGTTTCTTCCGTACCGGCTACTTCCAGTACCACGTCCGCTCCGCCATGGTCGCTGATCTGACGGATCGTTTTAAGACAGTTTTCAGGTGTTACTGTATGAATATGCGGATACTTTTCGTTTAAAAACCGGATTCTGTTTTTATCCTGCTCGCAGACGATGATCTGCTTCGGGTGTTTCAGCATGACACACAGCATGGTACAGATTCCGGTGGGCCCTGCACCGATGATAAGAACAGTATCTTCTTCCGTGATCTCCGAAATGCGGGCAGCCCAGAATCCTGTGGCCAGTACATCTCCCACCAGCAGTGCCTGTCTGTCCGTGACAGAATCCGGAATTCTGTTCAGTCCGGTATCGGCGAAGGGGACTCTGACATATTCTGCCTGTCCTCCATCCATCCGGCATCCCGGTGCCCAGCCACCGCTGATGTCTGTACAGTTATTGACATATCCGTGTCTGCAGAAAAAACATTCGCCGCAGAATGTTTCCACATTGACGGTCACACGGTCTCCGGGACGTACATGGGTTACAGCAGATCCTACTTCTTCTACAATTCCCACCATTTCATGCCCCACTGTGATGCCTTCCACTGCTTTTGGTACACTGCCGTGTTTGATATGCAGGTCACTTGAGCAGATACTGGCAAGGGTAACTCTGACAATGGCATCACGGGGATGCTGCAGAGTGGGTTTTGGTTTTTCTGTCAGGGTGAATGTGCCTTTGGATGTGTATGTATATGTGCGCATAAGCTCCCTTTCTGTTTTGATTTATCTCGATATCCCTGTTTTATTATAACGGTTGGTACGGGTGATGTCAAGAATGAAAACAGCAAACCGATCCGGTAAAGTATATTGCTGTATCAGATCAGGATATATCCCGCTGCGGATTACTTATCATTTGTAATAAACATACAATTTTCTCCGGATATCTTGTAGTTCTGACAGAAGTATGTTATAATATCTTCATTATTCTATATGAATCCCGGAGAAAGTCAGTATGTCTGAAAAAACAAAAGGTTCAGTAAAAAAATTTCTCAGAAGTGCGGGGATGATCATGGCACTATTGCTGCTCAGCTTTCTGGGCGGTTTCCTCTTCGGCAAATTTCTGACCACACTCGAAGTTTCCGACGATCTTCAGCTGTTCGGTATGCTGGGACTGTTTCTGTTATGGCTGTATCTTTCGATGTTCCTGCATACTGCGGCACATGAATGGGGGCATTATATCTTCGGTCGGATTACCGGATACCGTTTTGCTTCTTACCGGCTGGGTAGCTTCATTCTGATCCGGCTGGACGGAAAACTGCAGATAAAGCGTTTTTCTCTTGCGGGAACTGACGGGCAGTGCCTGATGGATCCTCCTGACATGAAGGACGGACAGGTACCGTATGTACTGTACAATCTGGGCGGTTCCATTGTCAATCTGCTTCTGGGCCTTGCCGCCGTTATACCGGCCTGTCTGCTGCATGATACCGGAATCCTCACACCCCTTCTCTGGGCTTTTGCAATCGTCGGTTTTGCATTTGCTCTGCTGAACGGTATACCCATGAAGGTCGGTATGGTCAACAACGATGGACACAATGCTCTTTCTCTTGGGAAAAGCCCTGCGGCACTCCGTTCTTTCTGGATCCAGATGAAGGGGAATGTGCTGACCGGAAAAGGGGTACGCATAAAGGATATGCCTGCGGAATGGTTTGTTATGCCGGAAGAAGAGGAATTGCAGAACACTATGACAGCGGTATTGGCTGTGCTTGCCTGCAACCGGAAAATGGACGAGGGGAAACTGACGGAAGCGGACAGTATGATGGAAAAACTGCTTTCCGGGAAGAATGCCGTGCTGGAACTGCATCGCAGACTGCTTTACTGTGACCGGATTTTCTGTCTGCTGCATCATGACCGTCCCGAAGAAGCTGCTACATTGTATGACAAAAAACAGCAGAAATTTATGAAATCCATGAAACAGTTTCCTTCTGTACTGCGTACGGAATATACCATTGCAATTTTATGGAAACAGGATTCCGCTAAAGCTGCTGAGGTTCTGGAACGGTTTGAAAAATGTGAGAAGATATATCCGTATCCGGTTGAATTTGAAAGTGAACGGGAACTGATCGATTTGGCTGCCGAAAAAGCGGTATCCGATTCTTGCACTTCTTCTCAAAACATGGTATAATATAGTATAATTTCATTTTGATCCTGGAGGTTTTTTATGCTTACCAAAGAAAATATCACTGCTGTCAAGGGACGCGGCTTTCTGCTGAACCGGGGAACGGAATGTTTTTCCGGACGGATTGTTGCCATTGGCGGCCAGTTCACGGCAGATGCGCTGGAGATCATCGGACAATGTGCCAGACTCTACGGCAACGGAAAGGTCATTATCACCAGCCGGCAGTGCGCGGAGGTTCCCGGGATTCCCTTTGAAAAAATTCCGGATGCGGAAGCATTTATGGAAGCGCATGGTCTTCCCTTCGGCGGCACAGGCCCAAAAGTCCGTCCTATCACAGCCTGCAAGGGTACCACCTGTGTTTACGGCAATATCGATACGCTGCAGCTGGCAGAAGAACTGCATAACCGGTTTTATGTGAACTACCGCAGTGTAAAGCTGCCGCACAAGTTCAAGATCGGCGTGGGCGGATGTCCCAACAGCTGCATGAAGCCCTCCCTCAACGATGTGGGGATTGAAGGCAACAAGATGATCGCTTTTGATGCGGACAAATGCCGTAACTGCGGGAAATGCGGTGTAGCGGATGTATGTCCCATGAAGGCTGTCGAGAAGAACGGAAAAGTAACTTTCCATGAGGACAAGTGCATTCACTGCGGTCTTTGTGTCGGTAAATGTCCCTTCGGTGCCATAGCCAAGGAAGCGGCTTCTGTATGCAGGATTTATGTAGGCGGTACATGGGGGAAGCACCAGCGGATCGGTACGCCTCTGTCCCGGCTGATTCCCGAAGCGGATGTGGCGGATCTGGTGGAAAAGGTATTCCTGTGGTACAAAGAAAACGGGTATGTAAAAGAACGTCTGGGAGCTGCCATTGACCGGGTCGGACTGGATGTATTTGAAAAGGAAATTTTTGCCGGCAATCTGCTGGAACGCCGGGATGAAATTCTGTCCGCTCCCCTCCGTGAACAGGAATGATCCGGATGATGAGAATATCCTGTCTGTTTCTGCTGCTTATTCTGATGCTGACAGGCTGCTCTTCCGGCCAAAGTGACTCTGCTCAGGATGTAAAGGAACCGGAAACGGTAGCCATACTGTTCTCTTCCCTTGCGGAAATCTGGCTGGATGCCGGCGGGGAGATTGACATTACGGTAGGGGAAACCATAGAACGTGGTTTTGCACCGGAAGGCACTCCTCTGGTGGATGAAGGTGCCGGAAAGACAATCAATCTGGAACTTTTGATTTCGCTGCAGCCGGATCTGGTGATTGTATCACAGGATATTCCCGCACAGGCCGAAGCGGTTCCGGTACTGGAAAAAGCCGGGATCGATACCCTTCTCTGCCGAGTGGAAAGCTTTGCGGATTATCTGGCAGCGCTGGAAGCAATGACACGGATCACCGGAAATACAGATGCTCTGGAATACGGGAATGCCATGCAGCAGGAAATCGACGGAATTCTTGCACAGATGGAAGGGAATTCTTCCCGGATTCTGTTTGTCCGTGCCGGTTCTTCCGCATCTTCCACCAAGGCAAAACGTGCAGAGGATCACTTTGCCTGTGCCATGCTGGAAGAGATGGGATGTTATAACATTGCCGCCAATGCCCCGGTACTGCTGGACGGACTGAGCATGGAAGAAATTCTTCTGGAAGACCCGGACTATATCTTTTTCTCTTTGATGGGAAAGGAAGAAAGTGCTCTTGCCAATGTTCAGTCCCTTTTATCCGGAGAGACCTGGGGGCGGCTGACGGCGGTACAGGAAGGAAATGCTGTGATTCTGCCGAAGGATCTGTTCCATTTCAAGCCCTGCAGACGCTGGGTGGAGGCATACCGCTATCTGGCAGAGATTCTGAACGGAGTGACACATTCATGAAACATCGGAATCAAACAGGAACACTTTGGCTGTATCCGGTATTTGCCATATTGCTTTTGCTCACAACGGTGCTGTCGCTGCTTTCCGGCAGTGCCGTTTTTACACTTCCGGAGCTCTGGGGAGGAATCACAGGGCAGAGCGGTTATGAAACCGTGCATTTTATTCTGTATTCCCTGCGTCTGCCGCGGATACTTGCCGCATTGATTGCAGGTGTGGGGCTTTCGGTAGCCGGGGTTCTGCTGCAGAATATCATGGGGAATCCGCTGGCCAGTCCCAATACCATCGGTGTCAATGCGGGAGCGGGGCTGACAGTTGTGCTTTTCCTGACGCTGGTGCCTTCCGGCATGCTGTTTCTGCCTTTTGCTGCGTTTCTGGGGGCATTCGGAACTTCCCTGCTGATTCTGGCTGTTTCCGGAAAAACGGGCGGCGGGAAAGGTACGGTTGTGCTGGCGGGGATCGCTGTGACCACTCTGTTTCAGGCTGTTATTTCATTTTTCTCCACGCTGGACACGGATGTCCTGAGTCTGTACACGTCTTTCTCCATCGGCAGTTTTCAGGGAGTCACCATAGAACGTCTTCTCCTGCCGGGAGTGCTTGTAACAGGGTGTCTTGTCTGTGCACTGATGCTTTCCGGACAGATTGCCGTGCTCTCTCTCGGAGATGGAATGGCGTCCTCTCTCGGTGTATCCGTCAGGAAAATGCGTACGGTTTGTCTTCTGCTGGCCAGTCTCAGTGCGGCTGCTGTCATCAGTTATGCGGGACTTCTTGGGTTTGTGGGGCTTGTTGTACCCCATATGGCCAGGAAAATACTGGGGACGGATATCCGCAGCCAGCTGATCGGATCGGCCTTTCTGGGCGGGATTCTGGTGATGCTGTCTGACCTGGCAGGACGGGTATTGTTTGCGCCTTCTGAAATTTCCGTAGGGATCGTTATGGCACTGATCGGAGCGCCGTTTTTCTTCTGTCTGCTGCTGAAAAGAAAGGAGCTGCCGGATGCTGAACTTTCATGATGTTTCTGTTTCATATGGTAATAGAACTGTCCTGGAACACATTTCCTTTACGCTCACACCGGGACGGATTACAGTTCTTCTGGGCAGCAACGGTGCCGGGAAATCCACACTGCTGCGTTGTGTCAACGGGATGCAGACATATACGGGAAGGATTTTCCTGCAGGATACGGATCTGAAAACCATGTCTTCCCGGGAACGGGCAAAACATATAGGAATCCTGCCGCAGATTCTGCCGCAGACCGGTTTTTCCTGCCGGACACTGGTATCCCTTGGCAGAAATCCATACACCGGTACTGCCGGCCGGCTTTCTGTTTCTGACAGGAATCGGGTGCAGATGGCTATGGAAACAGCAGGTACAGCAGAATTTGCAGACCGCCATGCCGATACACTGTCCGGGGGGGAAAAACAAAAGGTCTTTCTGGCCATGCTTCTGGCGCAGGATCCTTCTGTAATGCTGTTTGATGAACCGTGTTCCTTTCTGGATACTGCTGCGAGAGGACAGGTTTTTTCCATCCTGCGGGATCTGGCTTACTGTCATGGGAAGACTGTACTGCTGGTACTGCATGATCTTTCAGAGGCACTTGAGATTGCAGACGATGTGCTCATTCTGGCTGAGCGGACAATTGTCTTCTCAGGAAGCCGTACAGAATGTCTGGAAACAGAAGCGGTGGAAAAATGGTTTGGTGTAAAACGGTATTTCTGCACAAACGGTACGGATTCTAGAATCTTTTTTCGTTAGATTTGCAGAAATCGCAAAATCCCTATTGACTTTCTGGGAATTCTATAGTATCATATATCCAGAATCCTGACACAAAGAACCCTCTGCGTGAAAGGTTGCGGAAAACACAATATTACAGGTTCAATACCATTTTTCAGGTTGTTTTTGCCGTGCCTTTCTTTGGGAATTTTCCCGGGGGCACGGTTTTTTGTGTTATGAAAAGGAGTGTATATGGAAACACGTGTAGCGGTCATGAGCATCATCGTGGAATGCCGGGACACAACCGAACCGCTGAACCACATTCTCCATGAATACGGTGAGTTTATCATCGGGCGCATGGGGATTCCCTACCGCCAGAAGAATATCAGCATCATCAGCATTGCCATTGATGCACCGCAGGACACCATTTCTGCCCTCTCCGGTAAAATCGGCAAGCTTCCGGGCATCAGCGTGAAAACGGCCTATTCCAGTGTCAGAACGCCTGTGGTTCCATCTGCTTCCGAAGGAGGAAATACAGATGTCTGAAAGGAATCTGGAACAACTGATATACAAACTGCGGGACACACATGCTCTGACTCTGGGAGAATACGAGACTCTGATTGCCCATCGGACACCGGATGCGGCCGGTCTGCTTGCTGCTTTTGCGCTGGTACAGAAACAGCAGATTTATGGCAATGATGTATATATCCGCGGTCTGATTGAGGTATCGAATATCTGCAGGAATGACTGTCTGTACTGCGGCATCCGGAAAAGCAACGTAAACTGCGACCGGTACCGTCTGACAAAAGAAGATATTCTGGAATGCTGTGCGGAAGGGTATGCACTTGGTTTCCGGACATTTGTGATGCAGGGCGGCGAGGACGGCAGCTTTTCGGATGCGTTTCTCACCGGACTGCTTGGAGAAATCAAGAACCGGTATCCGGACTGTGCGGTGACCCTTTCTCTGGGGGAACGGAGCATGGACAGCTACCGGAAACTGCGGGAAGCCGGTGCGGACAGATATCTGCTGCGTCATGAAACGGCAGATCCGGAGCATTATGCCAGACTCCACCCTGCCAATCTTTCCTGGGACAACCGGATGCAGTGCCTCAGAAATCTCCGTGAACTGGGATTTCAGGTGGGATGCGGGTTTATGGTAGGTTCTCCGTATCAGACCGACGCCATGCTGGCAAAAGATCTGAAATTCGTGGAAACATTCAAACCGGATATGTGCGGCATCGGACCTTTCATTCCCCACAAGGATACTCCTTTCCGGGAGCATCCGGCAGGTTCGGTGGATCTGACCTGCTATCTGCTTTCGATCCTGCGGCTCATCCATCCGCCGGTACTGCTTCCTGCTACAACGGCGCTGGGAACGCTGGCAGAAAACGGGCGGGAAAAAGGAATTCTGTCCGGTGCGAATGTGGTGATGCCCAATCTTTCTCCGGCAAGTGTACGGCGGAAATACATGCTGTACAACAACAAGCTCTCCGACGGTGCAGAGTCGGCACAGGCCCTGGACAGTCTGAAAAAACGTATGGAATCCATCGGGTGTACCGTTGCGGTGGCCCGAGGGGATATTATAAAATAAAACTCTTACGGGAAAGAGTTTCTGACCCGACAGAAAGGACTATAGTATGGCTATTTACGATCCCAAATCCAGAAAAGCAGAAGAATTCATCAACGACGGTGAAATTCTGGAAACCATTGCCTATGCGGAAGCCAACAAAAACAACGTGGAGCTGATCGACCAGATTCTGGAAAAGTCACGCCCCAGGAAAACCGAAACCGGTACCGTATGTGCCGGACTGACCCACAGGGAGGCCTCTGTACTGCTGGCCTGCGACATGCCTGACAAGATCCAAAGAATCTACGAAATCGCAGAAGAAATCAAGCTGGCCTTCTACGGCAACCGTATTGTTATCTTTGCACCTCTGTATCTGTCCAACTACTGCGTGAACGGATGCGTATACTGTCCTTATCATCTGAAGAACAAGCACATCTGCCGGAAAAAGCTGACCCAGGAAGAAGTGAAGGCAGAAGTTATTGCTCTGCAGGACATGGGGCACAAGAGACTCGCCATTGAAGCCGGTGAAGACCCGGTACACAATCCCATCGAATATATCCTGGAATGTATCAATACCATCTACAGCGTCCACCACAAAAACGGGGATATCCGCCGGGTGAACGTAAACATCGCTGCCACCACCGTGGAAAACTACCGGAAGCTGAAGGATGCAGGGATCGGTACCTACATCCTGTTCCAGGAAACCTACCACAAGCAGAGCTATCTGGAACTGCATCCCACAGGCCCCAAGCATGACTATGATTACCATACCGAAGCCATGGACAGAGCTATGGACGGCGGGATCGATGATGT
>JAFQGY010000051.1 GCA_017415325.1 Clostridia bacterium | reverse complement strand
TCCATGGAAGTATATGAACAGCGGCATGGGCTCATCGCGTTCCGGAAGCCACAGATCTATCAGACAGTCCTTGGGATAACGGGTGTCGTAAACAATCCCTTCTGTTTTCTTCATGGTATACATGAGAGTCATCCTTTCATTACATGGGAATCTTTATATGATATACAACATTTTGATTTTTGTTTGTTTATAGTATAGCATGTATGACGGAGTTTGTCAATTCTTATTTGGCAGAAAGCATAAAAACAGCTGCCGGAGAAGAAGTCCGAACAGCTGTCTGAAGAGAGTATTGGTTTAATCCGGCATGACAACGAATGCGTTGTTGATCCAGCGTTCATGTCCCAGACTGGGACGGTTGATGTAAGTATCCCCATACAGCATAGCTGTGGAACTGCCGCCGTCCAGCATGGCTGCATTGAAGGCTTTTTCTGCCAGCATTACATCCTGCAGAACGTCCAGGTCACAGCCGATGCTCCAGTCCACCTGACGGCCGTCAATAACCAGCATCAGAATTTCGCCGGTTTCCCGCTGGCCGATAGCGGTTCTGGGAGCAAGCCCCCATCCGCCGGTGCCGTTTTTGATCAGACCCTCTCCGTTGACCACCAGAAAAGGCTGGAATGTCACTGCACTGACGATGTCGTTTTCCAGAGCCCACTGGGAGGTACAGTGCCGGAGAACCAGTGCGCCGTCTTTGTTGAGACCGATCAGGTTGTAGATGATGTTGTTGTCAGCATGGTAGGGATAGATCAGCTGGCTGTCTTCAATCAGGATCCCAGCGGGCATACCGCCGTTGGAGTCGTAATTGGCACCGTCCTGAAAACCGCCTCCGTTGATTCCTGCTACAGCGCCGCTGTTTGCGATCATGGTTTTTACATTTTCACCGCAGGTATACTGCTGAGAGGTGTCTACCAGTTTGACACGCAGAGGATCCTCCACCAGCATCATGTAGCCTTTCCATCCGCTGCCGCTGAGTGCTTTCAGATACAGCCCTTCTTCCAGTTTTTCATACCCTTCCGCTATGTAATCGGGTTTGGGCGGTTCTGGGGGAGCGGGGGTGGTTTCAGGCGGTTTTTGACTGCTGTCCTCCGGTTTGGGAACTGTGGTTTCGGGGACAGTGGTTTCCTGTTTGTTGAAGTTCAGGATGATGGAGTCATGCTGGGAGTCATCGACACGGTTCTCTTCCATGATGGCATTGATGGTGTCTTCCGGAATGAACAGGGTGGCAAGATACTTATGGGACATGGTGGTCATGGCGGTACAGACCCACATGGTTTGCAGTTTCGGGGAGGCACCGGCTACGATCAGAACATAGAACGCCAGGATACCGGATATACCTATGGCGGTCACGGTACACAGGATGGCGGAAAGTGTTTTTAAGATTGGAAATTTCTGTTTCTTCATGGGAACTCCGGGGAAAGTTTGGTTATATACATATGACGACAGAGGCTTGTGAGAAGTTCCCGGAAATCAGAAAATTTTTGGTATAATTTATGCAGTAGGGAAACTCACAGTACCGGGAGATCACAGCGGAAATCTTCAGGCAGAAGAACATAGTCCACTGCAGACTGCCATACACCGAGCTGATCCTGCCAGGAATTCTCCCGGATCCGGATTTTACGGAAACCCAGTTTTTCATATGTGTGCTGTGCACGGTGATTGTTCAGGTTTGTATCCAGGACAATTTTACTGTATCCTATGGAAAACAGCTTCCGGATCAGCATTTGCAGAAATGTTGTGCCGAGACCTTTGTTCTGCCGGGAAGCTACACAGATTTTAATGCCGATTTCTGCACTTCCCTCCATCAGATTCCGATAATTCATTTCTCCGATAGGGACAGAATCCACTTCCAGAATCAAACGGCGGCGGGTCTCATCTGTATCCTGCTGCAGACTTGATGCAATCTGTTCTGCTGTGATGCCCAGTCCCAGAGGGAAGCCGGCATGGGCCATTACGCTTCCATCATTCCACCAGAAAGACAGGACAGAAGCATCTTCCGGCAGCGCATTTCGGATGGTCAGATTTTGATACTGTACCAGCATAGACTTCTCCATAACATATTTGTGTATAAGATACATATAGTATACAGGAAAATTTTGCAGGTGTCAATATAAGAAGGAGGATGCTCGTTATGAATTTGCATTGCTGCGGATGGTTTTCCGTGCTGTCTGAAGCATTGAATATGTTTTTCACCCCTGCCATGCTTCTTGTATGCGGTGTGACTTTGTCTGCAGGTATCGGGATCCACCGGATTCTGCGTCCATCCCGATTTCTGCATACCCTGCTGGATATTCCGGAAAACAGCCGCACGACCCCATTCAAGGCTGTTACCATGGCTCTGGCGGGAACATTGGGCGTTGGAAATATCACCGGTGTGTCTGCAGCCATTCTGCAGGGGGGGATAGGAGCGGTTTTCTGGATGTGGGTAGG
>JAFQGY010000050.1 GCA_017415325.1 Clostridia bacterium | reverse complement strand
ATAAACCAAACTGTATTTTTCTCTCCCCATCAACAACACAAAACTTTTCTCCCACCCTTCAACCTGTGTCAGAGTATTGGTGCGCACCCAAACCAGCCCAGTTAAGGGGGGAGGGGTGGGAGGTCTCGGAGGGCAGGGGAGGGGGGATGACGCGGCACCTGAGTGTCAATCTCCACCCTCCCTTGTCCTCTGAGTCCCGTCCGGAAGGACACCCCCTACGATGGTCATCGTACCAACTATCCCGCTGTAAGCAGAACAAAAATCATAAAAAATAGCCCCATCTCCACGGATAAAAAAACACCCACAGAATAACAAAATGGATAAATTACAGCTGCTAATTTTGTGGGGAATAACAGAATCCAGTGAAGCCACTTGCAAATTCCTGTGGTTTGTGTTATGATTACAAATGGAACCATATGAAAATAATTTTCAGGAGGATTGTATGAAACGATATGCATTGCTGCTGGCCGGTCTGATGCTGCTGCCTACACTGGCAGGGTGTTCCGATCAGGCGGCGGAAACCGATAATACTGCAGTGGATACTGCCGCTGTGGAAACGGAACCGGCGGAAACCGAGATTCCGGACGACCTGCCGGATATGGACTATGGCGGAGCGGACTACCGGATCTACACCAGAAACTGCTGTGCTACCCATGCGGGCGGCGTGTATATGCCCGAACAGACCGGGGACGTGGTGTCTGACGCTGTGTACGCCCGGAATCTGGCCATTGAAGAGCGGTTCAACGTGGTCTTCTCCGAACCGTTCCTGGCACCGGACGCAGAAGCTACCGATCTGAACAACGCCGTACAGGCCGGGGATGACATGTGCGAAGTGGCCATTTGGCACTACAAGCATCTGGGGGACTCTGCTGCTGCCGGGTATCTGGCGGACATCTCCGAAGCGGGGTACATCGGGTTTGAAAAGCCCTGGTGGTACCAGAAGGTAAATGATGCCTATTCCATCGGGGGACGGGCATATGTTATCGTCGGGATGTACGACCTGGACAACTACTATGACAACGTGTGCATATACTTCAACAAGGATCTGATGGTGGATCTCACCGGGGACGACGACATGTACTCTGTGGTGAAGGAAGGCAAATGGACCATTGACAAGCTGAAGGAAATCGCTTCCATCGCTACCGTTGACCTGGACGGTGACGGCACCATGGATCCCACCAAGGACCAGTTCGGCTACGGCCAGGCATCCGGCTTCGGGTTCATTTATCAGTTTGCATGGAATCAGCCTGTAACCACCCGTGACGCGGACGGGTATCCGGTGGACTCCATCAACACCGAACGGATGGTGACCATGACCGAAACCTTCAAGGCACTGTGCGAATCCGATTACACCATCGTGGATGAAGCGAATACCGGCGGTACCGCATTCAAGGAAGGCCGTGAACTGTTCCAGATGGACAGCCTGAAGGCATCTTCCGCCGGCTACCGGGATATGGAACAGGACTTCGGGATCCTGCCCGTGCCCAAGCTGGACGAAACCCAGAGCGAACACTACACCCATGCTACCGCCCACACCTCTGCTGTAGGGATTCCGGTGGTGAAGACCAAGGAAGGCATGGAATATTCTTCCCTGATTCTGGAAGCCATGGCTGCTGAAGGGTACAAGCAGATCCGTCCTGTGGTATACGATGTTGCGCTGAAATCCAAGTATACCCGTGACGAAGCATCCTACGAAATGATCGACATCGTGGTGCAGGGCCGTACCGCTGACTTTGCGGAAATCTACGACAAGTGGGGCTTCACCTACACGCTGGACTTTATTGCCAGAGGCAACGTGAAGGAATGGGCTTCCTACTACGCTTCCCAGAACAAGACCCAGAACAAGAACATCGGCGACGTTGTGGAACTGTTCAAGGCACTGGAAGAAAATTAAGAAGTAAGAAATAAGAGATCAGAAATAGGTATTGCGGAGAGGACGTCCGGCTGAGAGATGCTTGGGCGTTCTCTCTTTTTGGGATGATAACGGAACAATTATTCGGTTTTGGCTTGACAGGACGGGAGGGATGTGGTATACTGCTGTCATCAACCAGAAGGGGGACAGATATGGACACGAGAGAAACACTGCGGGAGCTGGAGGAACAGATCTACCGGAAAGGGCGGCTGGAAACGAAACTGCGGTATATGCAGAAGGAAGCGTGGGATCTGCGGTATGCCATGGAAGTGTATGCCAGACAGGCGGCGGAGGAGCAGGGGGATGTGGACCAGCTGACCGGACGGACGCTGAAAGGCTTTCTGGCGAGACTGCAGAAGAACACCTATCAGGACAGGCTGACCAGAGAACAGGCGGAAGCGGCTGCTGCGGCGGCGAAGCTGGAAAATGCGCAGAACCGTCTGACGGAGCTGGAAACCCGGATGCAGGAGATGAACCGGGAAATCCGGGCTCTTCGCAAGGCAGACCGGGAATACGAACGGGTGCTGGCAGAGAGACGGCAGCAGATCGGGACACAGCCGGGACAGAAGGCGGAAAAGCTGGCGGCGCTGGAACAGGAAACAGACGAAATCCGGGCGAAAAAGCGGGAAGTGGACGAAGCCGTGACTGCCGGAAAACGGGTGAAGACACTGGCCGGACAGATCGACAGGGAGCTTCTGGAAGCGGAAGGCTGGGGAAAGTGGGACGTCATGGGCGGCGGTACCCTTTCGGATATGGCCAAGTATGAACATCTGGACAGAGCGGGGCGGATGGTGGATTCGCTGCAGAAGCTCATAGGAGATTTCCGGACGGAGCTGGCGGATGTGACGCTGTTTGCCGACGTGCAGGTGGAGATCGACGGATTCACCCGTTTTGCGGATATGATCTGGGACGGGATTTTTCTGGATCTGTCGGTGCTGGATCGGATCAGAGAGTCCAGAGAACGGATCGGGATCCTTATGCGGGATGTGGACCGTCTGCTGCAGGAGCTTTCCGGAACGGCGACGGAAACGGACAGGGCACTTGCCGGGAAGGAAGCGGAGATCCGTCGGCTGGTGACGGAGGCATGTGATGACGCCGTATGAAGCGATGGTATCCCTGAATCACAGGATTATCCGGTATGGTGTGGAATCGGTGACGGCGGCGGAGCGGGAAGAAGCGGTACCCCTGCTGCTGTCGGCAAGATGCAGTGGGGACAGACTGAACCGGTTCTATACGGCAGTGCGTTTTCCGGGGAACCGGGACGATGCCGGACGGCGCCTGTACCCGGCGTTTATGATTCCTCCGTACCATCACGGGGAAAAGTGCAGGACGATTCTGGGACAGCTGCCGGGAACCCATATCCTGTCTGCCAACGGGTATGAGCTGGAAATCCTGCGTCTGCTGCATCTGCTGGCACCGGAACACCCGGATGTGCGGGATATGAACGCCGGAACCATTGCCCGGCTGCGGCATACCTGTTTTGCGAATGAAGATGACGGCGTGGGGGAATGCTTTGATACGAACCTGATTGCCCTGCGGTACCTGGGAACGGTTGCTCCCACATTGACCGGGTGGCTGCGGGACAGGATCGGCGTATTCCATCGGCATTACGGGGAGAAAAAGCGGCCGTGGCAGACCATGTGGTATTTTTACCTGTGCCTGTCGGAGCTGCCGTTGACGGTGGCTGCGGAAGATCTGGAACGGTACAGAGGGGAAATGCTGCGGTTTCTGGAAACATACGGCGGGGTGAAGGGAGACAGCCAGGAAATGCTGCTGTCCATTCTGCGGCGCTGTGTGGAGCGGGGAGACAGGCGGAACGGGATTTCCCCGTAAAATTTTCGTTTTCCTCTTGACAAACGGCATATAATGTGCTATACTGCAGTCACCGGAGAATATCCGGTACCGGAAAATTCCGGGAACTATTTTGAAAAAATCCAACGAAACGGAGGCGAAGAATGATGAAAAAGATGCTATATTTTTCGGATTGTGTCGCCTGCCGTGGCCTGGCAGTATAACAGAAACAGAACTTTGACCTCTTAGGGGAAATATTGTTTTGACTGACACATCCGTACGGGTGTGTTTTTGTTTTTCGGGACACATCCGGAGGACGGCTTTTTCACGGTGCATGTCATGCAGTACATGCGGCGGGAGAGGGCTGTCGGGATGTGTTTTTTTGTGCCATGCCGCGCAGGAGAAGATCCGGATTCTGACAAAACGGAGGAACTGCCTTATCGAAAGACTGCTATCGATCATGCGCCGGGAGGGGAAGCGGCAGGATAACCGGGGCGCCTGGTTCGCCGGGATGTACAACGGCCTGCTCCACTACAGCGATCCCCGGATCCCGGAGGAATACACAGACTGGGAAGCGGTGTACTGGCTGGGGGACATCTCCTTTGAGATCACGCCCACCCACAGAACCACGGCTGATAAACCGGATATCTGCATCCGCATTCCCTTCGACAGACTGTATAAGAACAAAGAGGAGAACGAACATTTGAAACGTTTGCGCTGGTATTTTGCAAAAATGGAAGAACACACGGCTTCGTACCAATGGAAGGACACGGAGTCCGTGCCGCCCAAAAGCATATCCCTGTATGCCGGGAAGATGGTGTATGTGCCGAAACCTATTGACAGACCGCCGGAGATGGAACAGGATTCCACCTACTGGAAGGGGGATATATCCTACACACTGGAAGAGCCGGACAGAATGCATAAGGGATGCCCGTCTGTGGTGGTGAATATCCCCGAAGAAAAGCTGCTGCCGCCGGAGATGATGGAACAGATCCATGGGGCGGGTCTGCGGGAAACGGAACTGCCGATAGACTATGTATACACCAACCCCTGGACCACGGCGGCTGCGGACTGGTGTCTCCGGCGGTTTGCCAAATACTTTGACCCCCTCAATGCGGAACTGGACAACCCCAGCCGACCGGTGGAGGAAAACGGGTATTTCTATGTCCATCGGCCGGATTCTGCGGTTCTGCCCCGGAACAGTGCGTATTTTGCCAGATGCGCCACCAGATACTACCGGAACATGGGCGGGTGCAATGTGGAACAGCTGCCGGACGATCAGCTTACTCCGCCGAAGCCCTGCCTGTGCATCCGGATCCAGGTACAGCTGCCTGCGGGAAAGCTGAAGAAGGCTATCAAGATGCTCTGCGTGGATCTGCCGGAAGCGGTGGAACGGTTTGTGGGAGATTTTGAGCCGGAAATGCTGGAAGCCACCCTCACCCTGACAGAGAAACAGCAGCAGATCCGGGCATGGCTCAGGGAAAGTGCGTACTGTGTCTTTCTGGCAAACGGCAGTATTCTTCCACGGAACAAGCTGGGCGGGCCGCTGTTGGGTGCGGTACCGTTTCAGTCAACCCAAGCCGATGAGATAGAAGTGGCCGGGGTGAAGGGTATGGGCATCCGACGGGGTGTTACGGTGATCACCGGCGGCGGGTATTCCGGCAAATCCACCCTGCTGGACGCCGTTGCAGCCGGTATTTATAACCATGTGAAAGGCGACGGACGGGAACTGGTGCTGACGGATGAGACGGCTATGGAAATTGCGGCGGAGGACGGACGGTGTGTGAAACGGGCCAATATCTCTCCCTTTATCCGGTGGATTCCCGGGGGAGACCCCACAGACTTTTCCACGGAACATGCCTCCGGTTCCACATCCCAGGCGGCCAACATTCTGGAATCGGTGCATGACGGGGCAAAGCTGCTTCTGATTGACGAAGACCGCTCCGCCACCAACTTTATGATCCGGGACAGAATGATGAAATCCCTGATCCGGCACGAACCCATTACGCCTTATACCGACAGAGTACGGGAACTGGCGGCGGCAGGGGTATCGTCCATTCTGGTGATCGGCGGCAGCGGGGAATACCTTGGTGTAGCTGACCGGGTATACCGGATGGATGACTTCCGGATTTCCGATGCCACGGACGAAGCCGCTGCTGTGTGGGAAGAAACCATGGGAAGACTGGCGGCGGGTACTGTACCGGAAACGGAGGAGGCCCTTTGGCGGCAGAACCGGATCCTGACAGGGGAACATTTCAGCTCGTACCCGGAAAGAAGCGGGACGGAAAGGCTGCTTGTGGACGATCTGGGCGTCATCCGGATCGGGGAGGAGACCATTGACATCCGGGACATCGGCGGACTGCAGACCAGGGGGCAGAGAAGTGCTGCGGCATTGATTCTGCGGACGCTGATGATCCGCCGGAAAACGGAAACCGTACAGCTGCAGGAGGAACTGGAAGCCCTGTACCGCCAGATGGAGATGGAGGGCGTGGAGATCGTATTTTCCAATTTCTTCATCGACTGCGACCGTTTCCTGGATCTGCCCCGTCTCCGGGATGTGAAAGCGGTGGTATACCGGATGCGGCAGACGGCATGGGAAAAGTAAGAAGTAAGAGATAAGAAATAAGAAGTAGTCTGAAATGAAAGAATGGCTTACAGAACGATGAAATCCCCGGGGTGGGAATATCCTTCGGTCTGTAAGCCATTCCTGTTTTTCGGGAATATCTTTGATTTCTGATTTCTTACCTCTGACTTCTTACTTAACTGATATATTCTCCCGCCCTGTCCGCACCGGTGCGTTCAAAATCCACGACGGAGCGGCCGAAGGTGACTACGTGATCGTCACAGCCCCGGTAGGCAAGGCGGTCGATGGTTCTGGCAAGCTGGGTGGCTCCGAGGTTGGTTCCGCGGCGGATCATTTCTGCGATATGGCCGTCAGAGGAGTCGATCAGGGTGTTCAGGGCAATGCCGCCTTTGGACATGAGGGATTTCATTAGACTGGTTTTCATGGGAGTCACGCCGTATTCCGACATGAGGGAGACCGCTTTCCGGGTGTGGGCGGCGTATTCTTCCAGCTGGAAGGTGATTTCCCGTGTCAGAAACCGGTCCCGTACCTTGGGCAGAACATTGGTCAGGTTTTCGCTGCCCATGGTCAGGTTCCGGTGGATTTCCGCCAGCAGTTCCTGTGAGGATTCCAGCTTGTCCCGGAAGGGATCGGGGATGGGTCTTGTTTCCATGCTCATTCTCCTTTCTGTTTCAGATGAAGATAGTGTTTCCCGGGGGAATGCAGGGGATGCATGAAAAATATTGGATAAAAATACCGGAAAACTCTTTACTTTTCTGCCGGTTCTGTGTATACTGACTGTAACGCAGTGAAATCCCTGAGAGACAGAAAGGAAGGAAAACATGGAAAACATCAGAATCGGGATTATGGGACTGAACCGGGGGAAGGAATATGTGAAGAGCTATACGGCGCTGGAAGGAGCGGATGTGGTGGCGGTCTGCGAAAAGGATCCGGCACTGGTGAAGGCGGCGCTGGAGCTGGTTCCACATCCGGTACAGGTCTGCGAAACCTATGAGGAACTGCTGGACGCCGGAATTGATGCGGTGGTACTGTGCAACTATTTCCACGAGCACGCCAGAGTGGCCATTGCGGCGCTGAAAAAGGGCATTTCCGTCCTGAGCGAAACCACAGCGGCACCGACCCTGGGGGAATGTGTGGCACTGGTGGAGGCGGCGGAGGCCAGCACCGGGAAGTATATGCTGGGGGCCAATGTACCCGTGATGTACGGCTGCCGGGAGCTGGACAGGCTGTACAAGGGCGGCACCTTCGGCAGAGTGCTGTATGCGGAAGGGGAATACTTCCATGTATCTGAGCCCACCAGCAATCACTACATTCCGGAAGGTGCGGAATACCACTGGCGGCGGTATCTGCCCAGAACCTATTACAACATGCATGACCTGGGGGTACTCATGAGCATTACGGGAGCCATGCCGAAGAAGGTCAATGCCAGGGCAATCTTTGCGCCGGATGTGATGGAAAAGACCCCAAAAGCCAAACGGGGGGATGTGGCGTCGGTGATTCTGACGGAAATGGACAGCGGATGCCTGTTCCGGACCACGGCCTGTGCGTCTCTGGGGCCCACCTGCAAATGGTTCCGTCTGGCCTGTGAAAACGGAACGCTGGAAACGGTAAGAGAGGATCAGGATGCGGTGCTGTATCGGTACAATCCCTGGTCTGTGCCGGAGGGAGAATCGCTGAAAAAGACCTACGATGCCCGTCCGTCCGCCAGAAGCGATGCGGAAAAGAATGCGGGCCACGGCGGCAGTGACTTTCTGCTGAGCAAGAACTTCCTGGACTATCTCCGTGGGGAATACGAACCGTTCTTTGATGTATACCGTTCCGTGGCACTGTCGGCGGCGGGGATTCTGGCCTGGTACAGCGCGCTGGAAGACGGGAAACCCTTTGATATACCGGACTTCCGGGACAGGGCGGAACGGGAAAAGTATGCCGACGATTTCCGCACACCCTTCCCGGACGAAAACGGAGAGGGAATTACGCTGGCCTGTTCGTCGAAACCGTTCGGAAAAGAGCAGAAATAAGAGATCAGAAATTGACGGGGACTTACGGTACCTGACAGAAGGAAAGCACTCCATACCGGATTGGATGCAGGGTATGGAGTGCTTTTTGGCGTTATTTGGTTTTGCGGTGTGTCAGGAATGCCCGGATTCCCCAGGCAAGCCCGATGATAAACAGAAGGAAACCGGCGTAGATGAGGAAGAAGATGAATATCATGGATTCCCACCCTGTAGACAGACACAGCAGGATGCCGGAAACCAGGGCGAAAAACAGCGTGCAGGCAGTGGGAATCAGCCGCACCGGCAGAGATTTTACTTTGCTGCACAACAGATACTGCAGTGGGAACACGATCAGGATGGAAAACAGGATCACCATCACTGTCAAACTTGCGTCTTCAAACCAGATGTCAAACATTAAACTACTCCTTTGGGGGTATTTTGTATCTTGGAATTCTTATCTCTTATTCTGTAAATGCACTGACGAATTTTTCGATGGCGGAGTCGAAGTTTTTCTGACGGGATGCCACCAGAGACGCCAGATCCGTGGAACCCTTGATGGCCAGATCCTTGAAGGAAGTGGGCATGGTACCCCACCCATACGCCTGTGTCAGGTCGTAAACCCGGTTGGCAAAGATGATGTCCAGCATGGCAGCGGAGTCGGTGTCCCGGGCGTATTTGCCTTTCAGCGCGATGTCATAGTAGGCGGGAGTCAGGGTATAGTGGGATTCGGAGGCAAGGGATTCCAGAACCTTTCCGGTGCAGTCGGTGTCGGCGGTTGTCATGGGGACAACCAGCATGGGGCCGGCCGGATTGGTGTAGGTGACATAGTCTTCCTGTGCTTCGTTCAGCTTGGGCATGGGGATGATCCCGAAGTCGTCCGCCATTTCCCGAAGCCCCGATACGTGGAACATCACTTCCCCGTAGAACAGGGAACGTCCTTCGATGAAACAGTTCTTGATGTCGGCGATCACGTCGGAGGAACCGGTGATGTTGGTGGTCAGCAGGGTGTTTTCTTTATTGGACAGGATGATCCCGGTGGTTTCCAGAATGGTGGTGCACAGTTCGATGTCCATGTCGAATACGGGCAGATCGTTTTCGTCCTTCTGGATGTAGGTACCGCCGCAGGAATAGAACAGCCCGTGTACCGTGTCCGGTGTGGTGGCAAGGCCGTACTGGTCTTCCTTTGTCCACTGGCCGTCCCCGTTCAGGTCACTGGATACGTCGGCAGACATTTCCTGGAACTTGTCAATGGTCCAGCGGCCTTCGTTGACCACATCATAGGGAGATTCCAGATCGAAGTCGGCAATCAGGCTCTTGTTGAACATCAGAATCCAGGTGGCCTTCTTGTCGATGGTGGAGATGTCCCCGGTCAGGAAGTAAATTTTGTTCCCGATGGACAGGTCGGAGATGCAGCGCTGGTCCCAGTAGGGCTTGGCGGTGTCGATGTCGGGCAGCAAACCGTAGTCCATGAGAGAACCGGCCTGGGCGGCGGAACCGCTGTCGTAGGTGTTCAGGAATGCCGCATCATAGGTGGAGTCTCCGGCTTTTACGCTGTTGTTCAGGGTGTTGAGGGAGTTTTTATTCATCTCCCCGGTGATCTCCACGTTGTATTTTTCGTTGATGGTCAGATTCCGGTTGTAGATGGCGTCGTTGATGCCTTCCCCGGTGGCTTCTTCCGCAACGGCGTCAAAGATGGACCAGCTGATTTCGCTGCCTTCATCCCGCAGCAGGAGGTTGAAAACCCGGCCGCCGAAATCTTCTGCTTCCACGGTGTCCCGGTAGGGGTCTTCGGTTTCCGGTTCGGTTTCTGCGGCGATGGTGTCTTCAGAGATATTTTCTGTGGTGGTTTCGGTTTCTCCGGCCTGGCCGCAGGAGGCAAGCAGAATGGCGGCAAGCAGGAGCAGTGTGATGTATTTTTTCATGAAGTCTCTCCTTCCGGATGATTCCGGTAAAAACTTTAACAGTACAACCAGTATAGCACATATTTTATGGAAAGTAAATAGTTCAGGCGGATTTTTCAAGGGAACGGCTATTTCTAAACCAAACCGGCGGCAAATGCGTGAAATTTCCGGAAACCTTTGACATTCCATGGGAAATGCGGTATAATAGTATAATAAATTCAAATGGAACGATTTGCATGGTTAAGGGAGGATGTACCTATGAGACCTGGTGGACCGCCCCCCGGATTTATGGGGCCGCAGGAACGTGCAAGAGAAAAACTGAAAGAACCAAAACCGGAATCGATCAAAGAGGTTCCCGGATATATCTGGCGGGTGGTGTCCAAATTCTTCCACCGTCTGCTGTATATCTTCGGGATTGTATGGGAAACCCGGCCGTGGATTCTGTTCTTTATGGTTTTTATGGCCATTTTCAACGGGGTCACGCCTGTGGTGGGTGCTTTTATCAATAAGGAGCTGCTGAACAGTCTGGCCTCTGCCTATGTGGCGGCGGTGAACGGCATGCCCAGTGAGCTTTCCGTGGTGGCAGGGCTTCTGATTCTGCGGTTTTCCTACAACTTCTTCACCAGCATGGTCAGCCGTCTTTCCAACATTGTAACCAACATCGCCGGGGAACTGGTGGTGAACAATGTGAATCTGCGGCTGATGCATAAGGCAAAAACGGTGGATCTGGCGTCCTTTGACCGGCCGGAATTCTATGAAAAGCTGGAAAACGCCAAGAGAGAAGCGGGCAACCGGCCACTGCAGATCATCAATGCCAACTTTACGGTGATCTCTACCATCATCAGCATGATCTCCTTCATTCTGGTGCTGGCAGCAGTCAGTCCGGCGGCTCCCTGGCTCATTGCGCTGCTGAGCATTCCCACGGCGACGATCAACTTTGTCTATCGCCGGAAGAACTTCCACTATATCCGTCACCACTCCAAGGAACGGCGGCAGATGAACTACTACTCCAACCTGATGACCAACAAGGATATGGTCAAGGAAGTGCGGCTGTTCGGGCTGTCGGAGCTGTTTATCGGACGGTATAATGAAACCTTCAAGGCGTATTACAAGGGAATCCGGAAGCTGTTTGTGGGGGAAGGGCTGTGGCATATGCTGTCCACGGTGTTTTCCACAGCGGTCAACTGTGCCCTGTTCCTGTTTATTGCCAAGGGGGTTACGGAAGGACGGTATGAAGTGGGTGACTACTCCCTGTACACCGGGGCGCTGCACCACATTGCATCCGGGATCGGCACACTGATTTCCACTACGGCATCCATCTATGAAGGGACGCTGTTCATCGACAACCTGATTACCTTCATGAACGAAAAGGTAACCATCACGCCTCTGCTGGGAGAACGTACGGAACCGAGAAAGGTTGACCATCATACAGGACACCGGATTGTGTTTGAAAATGTGACCTTCCGGTATCCCGGCACCGAACGTAACGTCATCGACCATGTGAACCTGACCATTGAGCCGGGGGATACCGTGGTGCTGGTGGGACTGAACGGCGCAGGGAAGACAACGCTCATCAAACTGCTGACCAGACTGTACGACCCCACGGAAGGGACGATTTATCTGGACGGGTACGACATCCGGGAATACGATGTGCAGGATCTGTACCGGCTGTTCGGGATCATTTTCCAGGACTTCGGCAAATATGCGGTGAACGTGAAGGAAAATATCCAGTTCGGTCAGCTGGACAGAGACGCCGGGATGGAGGAAATCGAATATGCCGCCCGCCAGAGCAGTGCGGATCAGTTCATTGCGGATCTGCCCGGGCAGTATGATACGCCTCTGATGCGGTATTTCGAGGAAAACGGGATCGAGCTTTCCATCGGTCAGTGGCAGAAGCTGTCCATTGCCAGAGCGTTCTATTCCGATTCCGACATCATCATTCTGGACGAGCCCACCGCCAGTCTGGACCCCATTGCCGAACAGGAAATCTACAACCAGTTTGACTCTCTGAGAGAAGACAAGACAACGATTTTCGTATCCCACCGTCTGTCCAGTGCTACCGTTGCCAACAAAATTGTGGTGCTGGAAAAGGGGGCCGTGATCGAAATCGGCAATCACAGCCAGCTGATGCAGAAGCGGGGTGCGTACTATACCCTGTTCTCCACGCAGGCCAAGCGGTACATGACCGATATGGAGGAAGATTATGCATTACCGGAAGAAAACTTTGCACACCATCATCCCCACGGCGGACACAGAACGGGGGAACATCTCTTCGGAGCGCCGCACCATCCCGGAACGGATTTTCCGCCGCATAGGCCTGGGCATCCTGATCATCCTGCTGCTGACGGCCGGGAGCCTGACGGGATGTCTCAGGGACACGGGGACGGAAACACAGAGCACTGAGGTAACCGAGACGGCGGAGGAAACGAGAGATCCGTCCTGGCGGTTCAAGGATGTTTTTTCTGCCAGACAGGCCTGTACCAATGCACTGGATCTGATTCACCACATCGGCCATTATGATGAAGCGGCCATGGCGGAATACCGGGAATACCAGATTGCCATACGGGAGACCCTGACCGGTGAGGACACCACACAGGCACAGCTGGAAGCACTGTATCCGCAGATTGTGGAAAAAGCAGGCACCCTTTCCCTGAAACGGGGGGATGTGGCCAGAGTGTACATAACCACAAACAACGGTACGGATCACATCGGCCGGGACTACAAGGTATGCAGGATGGGATTCGTACCGGCGGAGGGGGAAGAAGGGGCGGAGATGTCCTTTCTGAACTGTGAAATCCGGGTACGTGGGAACAGCACCGGCGGCGGGCCGAAATTTCCCTATTCCATCAAGCTGCCCTACAATGAGAGCCTGTTCGGGATGGATGCCGGAAAGCGCTGGAATCTGCTGGCCAATCTGCACGACAAATCCCTCATGCGGGGATATATCGGATTTACCCTTGCCGGAGAACTGGGCGCGCCCTATACCTCCCAGACGAAACTGGTGGAAGTGTATCTTAACAACAGTTATCTGGGCAATTATGAGCTGGTGGAAGCCATATCCGATGCCTCCGGGAGAGTGGATGTGGACACGGACGACCACGAATGCATTCTGGAAATTGACGTCAACCGGGACGACGGCAGCCATTATCTGACCACCAGCCTGGGACTGCGCTTCAAGGTGGACCGGCCGGAAAAGGTGTCCGGGGAAATGGCGGACTGGCTGGAAAAATTCCTTCTGGAAGCGGAAACGGCTGTGGCGGAAGGGCGGGCGGCGGAATACTTTGACTTTGCATCCTTTGTCAATGTATATCTGACTCTGGAATACACCAAGAATCTGGACAGCAATTCTTTTTCCACCCGGTATTTCATCAAGGACAACAAGATCTATGCCGGACCTGTGTGGGATTTTGACCTGTCCTCCGGGAATGTATCCGACAGGGTGGACGAGGAAGGATACCGGATATACCTGAACATTCAGGGACGGGGAGACAATTCCTATGACAGTACCAGGGGACTCTGGAACCGGGAAGGCTGGTTCAAGGCACTGTTCGAATATGAAGAATTTTCGGAAATGGTGACGGCACGGTACAACGAAATGCGGCCGCTGTTTGAAAATGTGTATGCGGACAATGAACTGGGACAGTCTCTGATCGGACGGCTGCAGGAACAGTATGGTGCTTCCTTCCGGCGGAACTATGAGGAAACCGACTGGGATATTATGGAGCGGTATTCCCCCTACCACATGGAACCGGGGCTGGATTATGACGGACACGTACAGTTTCTGACCGACTGGTTCCGGAACCGGCTGGCATGGCTGGATACGGTATATAAAAGATAAGATATAAGAAGTAAGAGATAAGAAATACAGAGAAAAACCGGTATCCTTCCGTGTGGATGAAGCGGAGGAGATACCGGTTTCTGTGGTTTATTCGGGTTTGTTTTCCTGAATGCAGGTGAGATGTACCCATGCCGGACGGAAACCGCAGGTGATGGCGTTGCGGACGGAAGCGATGTTGCTCCAAGCGGCACAGTAGAAGGGGACTTTGTTCCGGTCGAGAATCTCACGGGTCAGGCGGGCGGTCAGGGCGGAGGCGATGCCCATGCGTCGGTATTCCGGCAGTACATCGATGCCGATCTGCCACATGGTTTCACAGTCGGCACTGCAGGCGGCCAGTCCGATCAGTCTGTCGCCGTCATAGGCACCGACCCCCAGCATGTCCAGCTCCTTGCGGGTGGAGCAAAGGGCGTTGGACCATTTCGGAAGATACAGATCGGTGAAATCGGGCGGTGTCAGCAGTCTGGTGGGATGGGGACAGGGCAGGTCGGGTACCCGGGCAGGATCGGGCAGGAAATACTCCGCCATATATTTGGGTCTGGCGTTCCAGGGGGCAAAGTGTTCGGTGAGCCAGTGGAGGGACGGGGTTTCAAAGGTATAGGGATACGGATTTTCCAGAATGTATTCCCAGCCCAGGGCGGCGATTTCCTCTGAACAGGCGGATACAACCACTCCCTGCCCGTAGCTGATGAAATCGCAGAACAGGGGGAGTTTCAGGTATTTCCGGGCGTCCGGGTGAGGGCGGGAGATGCAGGTGCGAATCTCTCCGGCGGTGAAGTCTTCCGGGGTGCAGCCGGCGTCTATGGCAGACTGTTCCAGGGCAATACGGCGGATCTCCGAGGCGGTCATAGTGCATTCCTTTCTGTTATGGGATAAACGGGGTGTTTTCCACAGGATCTTTTTGCATGCGGCAGTGGGCGAACAGCTCGTCAAGATAGGTATAGGGAACGAAAATCCCTTCCCGGATCAGGCGGCGGATGGTATCTTCATCAGCCCACATCATATCACAGGTTTCTGTGGGCTGCAGTGTCACGGCGGAAAGGGGCGTGTCCAGGGAGAAGAGCCATGTACAGAAATGTGCCATACCTTTGCCGTCGCCGTGGGGCCAGTTGTAGCGTTTGAATAGCTCGCCCCGGGACGGATCCAGCGTCAGGCCCAGTTCTTCCCGGACTTCTCGCAGGGCGGCGGTCAGACTGTCCTCACCCGCTATGGCACTGCCGCCGGTAGGCTCCCAGAAATGGGGATCGTGACGGGCGGTGGGGAGTCGGCGGGAAAGGAGAAACTTCCCTTCGCTGTTCCGGATCCATACGGTCACGGCCAAATGGTATTCGCCGGGATGCATGGGGTTTCCTTTTTCGTGGATGCGGCCGGTGGGATTGCCGTCTGCGTCGCAGATGTCCCAGTATTCGGGCATGGTTCTGTCCCCCTTTCCTATGGGAAAATGCTGTCGGGTGGGTAGTATAGCATACTGTAGAACAAAATGCAAGGGGTTATGGGAAAAATGTGAAAAAATTTCCGGAAAACGGTGCAAAAACGGCGGAAATCGTGTATACTATAGGCAGAATACTGCGAACGGAGGATACATATATGAGCAGAACCGATACAATCCTTGCGGGATTCCGGCAGGGGGAAGATCTGATCCGGGACAGACTGGACGATGCCCTGCGGCACCACAGAACCGGCTCCGGAAAGGTGCAGATTGTGGATGCGGACGGAAAAGCGGTGCCGGGAGCAAAGGTGCGTCTGGTGCAGAAGAACCACGACTTCCAGATGGGGGCAAACCTGTTCATGTTGGAGGAGTTTGAATGTGCGGAGAAGAACGAACGGTACAAGGAGCTGTTTCCGCAGGTGTTCAATCTGGGGACGGTGCCCTTCTACTGGAGCGATCTGGAGCCGGAGGAAGGCAGTCCCCGGTTTGCGGCGGATTCCCCCAGAGTGTACCGGCGTCCGGCTCCGGATCTGTGCGTGGACTACTGTAAGTCCGTGGGGATCACGCCCAAGTGTCACTGCCTGAACTACGATGTGTGGACGCCGCTGTGGGCACCGGATGATGTGGACGGCGTGAAGCGGGCGCTGGACAAACGGATCCGGGAGTGTGCCGAGCGGTACCGGGACGTGATTCCGTCATGGGAAGTGACCAACGAGCTGTACTGCGGCAAGCACGACCATTTTGCACAGGGACGGAAGAGCACCCAGTTCTTTACCGCCCGGGACAATGTGGAGTGGAGCTTCAACACCGCCAGACGGTATCTGCCCACCAATGAACTGATCATCAACGAAGCTTCCCATGCGTGGACCAGCCTGTTCACCTATCAGAGAGGGCCCTACTACCAGCAGATCGAACGGGCGCTGGACAAGGGGACTCCCATTGATGCGGTTGGGCTGCAGTTCCATATATTCTTCCGGGCAGAGCAGGAGGAAGCGGCTACAAAACCCTACTATACACCGGCGCATCTGTACAATGTCATGGACACCTACGCCATGCTGGGGCTGCCCATGCAGATCACGGAAATCACGATTCCCTGCTACACGGACCTGCCGGAGGACGAAGAACTGCAGGCGGAAATACTGCGGTATCTGATGCAGATTTGGTTCTCCCATCCGGCCATGGAAGCGGCGATTTACTGGAATGTAGTGGACGGATATGCCGCCTTTGCTCCCCAGGAAGATATGCAAGCCGGGGAAAACTACTTCCGGGGCGGGCTGTGCCGGTTTGACATGACCCCGAAGCCGGCGTTCCATATGCTGAAAAAGCTGTTCCGGGAAGAATGGCACACAGAGGCAGAAACGGTCACGGACGAAGGCGGCTGGGCTGGCTGGAACGGCTTCTGGGGGATGTACGACTGTGAGATCACGGCGGACGGGAAAACCACAGTGGTGCCGGTGCATCTGACGAAAAAAAGCGGAAACCGGACGAGAATTGTGCTGGGGAGATAAGAAGTAAGAGAGCAGAAATACCTTTCGGGGGAACAGAAAAGCGGCAGAGGATTTGTGTGGTCTTCTGTCGCTTTTTGTTTGTTATGGGGCAGGGTACAGATCCCGCCAGTTTTTCATGCGGACGCTGTTCCATACATATTGTTCCCGGGTGACAATCAGACAGTGCTGGGTGGGCGGAACAGGTCTGGCGGAATGACTGTCGATAAAACTGCCGGAAATATCCTTCATATTCCACAGGATCCGCAGGTCTTCCGGTGTCAGTTCGTCGATGGGAATGTTGTACCATTTGTGGGTATATTCCTCCATATCCAGAAACAGGGACCAGATTTCGATTTCTTCTGTCTGTTCCAGATGCCGGCGCAGATAGTCGATGATCTGCCAGCCATGTTCCTCAGAGAGAATGTCCCAGTCTGCAATGGCCATATACGGCAGTGTCGTATGGATAGTCGCATGTTCCCGGACGGACTGGCGGCTTTGGATGACATACCAATCCCGGTTGCCGAGAATTTCTGCATGGGGAGGATCGGAAAAGATGCGGATAGCCGGGGGAAAGGTCTGCTCACCTGCCGATGAGGATTCCAGAGGACAGTCGGCGGCAAAATAGAAAAAATGACTCATACATCCTCCTGAAACAAAATACCACCCGAGTTTCCCCAGGCGGTATTTCTCATACAGTCTTACTTGGCAGCCGGTGCAGCTTCCTTCTTCTTCTTGAAGCCGGAACCCTGACGCTGGGCCATAACCAGTTTCCAGTAGAATCCCTTCAGATCCAGCAGTTCCTGGTGTGTACCGCATTCGACCATGTGACCCTTGTCCAGTACGATAAGCCGGTCGGCGTTGCGCAGGGTGGACAGACGGTGGGCGATGGCGAAGGTGGTGCGGTTCTTGGACAGCTTGTTCAGGGCGTCCTGGATCAGCTTTTCGGTTTCCGTATCCAGAGCGGCGGTGGCTTCGTCCAGAATCAGAATCCGGGGGTTGTGGATCAGAGCACGGGCAATGGCCACACGCTGACGTTCCCCGCCGGACAGGGAGTACCCCTTTTCCCCGACCATGGTGTTGTAGCCTTCGGGCAGGTTTACGATAAAGTCATGGGCGTTGGCCATCTTGGCGGCGGCAACCACTTCTTCATCGGAGGCCAGAGGCTTTGCGTACTTGATGTTGTCCCGGATGGAACCGGAGAACAGGTGGGTTTCCTGCAGCACGACACCGATCTGGGAACGGAGGGCGTTCTGGGAGATGTCTTTGATGTTGACATCGTCGATGCAGATTTCGCCTTCATTGACGTCGTACAGTCGCATCAGCAGGTTGATGAGCGTGGTCTTCCCGCAGCCGGAGTGGCCTACGATACCGATCATTTCGCCCTTCTTCACTTCCAGATTGATGTTCTGGAGCACAGGGTTGTAGGAGTCATACCCGAAGGTCACGTTCTTTACGGATACGTCGCCTTCGATGGCAATATCGATAGGCAGCCCGATATCGGCAACTTCCGGTTCTTCTTCCAGGATTTCCAGAACCTTACCCAGAGAGGTCAGGAATGCGGAAACCTGACGGGGGATGAAGGTGATGGTGATCAGAGGACCGTAGATGATGTTGGCGTAGGAGTTGAACTGGTGCAGGTCACCGTAGTTCATGGTGCCTGTGAACAGCTTGTAGTTCCCGTAGAACAGGATCAGGTAGGAACCGAAACGGACTACAAAGCTCAGCAGGGGGAATACGGTGTCATAAAGCTTTGCATTGGATTCGTTCTGACGGGCGGAGCGGTTGGTACGGGCGTTGAACTTTTCAATTTCCCGTTCTTCGTTACCGAAGGTCTTTACAACGCGGATCCCGTTCAGGATATCCTGCAGGAACAGGTTTACATGGTAGCCCAGTACCCAGCCCTTCCGGTTTCGTCTCTGCATGATGTCCCAGAAGCGGTACACCAGATACACAACCAGCGGCAGGGGAACAAACACGAACAGGCTCATGACAGGGTCCAGGATCAGCAGGAATACCAGAGCCAGTACGAAAGAAGCAGCCATGGAGAACAGGGAAGGCAGCTGACCGGTCATGAAGCCCTGGACAACGCCTACGTCCCCGGTGATACGGCCCATCAGGTCCCCGGTGGATTTCTTGGAGATGGAGGCGATGGACAGTGTCTGGATCTTTTCATACAGCAGCGTCCGCATCATCAGGGTGAATTTGTTACCGGAGATGGCGGACAGACGGCTCTGCAGCACACCGATGGCACGCTGGAACAGGTCGATGGAAATGATGGCCACGAAGATCAGCAGGAAGGCCTGCAGATTCGGGTCGGCAAGGGAAATGTCTTCCCGGTAGATGGACTTGTTGGTCAGGTAGTCGTTAACGGCAACCTTCTGGATGGCCGGCAGAATGAACTGGATGGCCAGGGTGAAGAAGGATACGAACAGAGGGAAGAACAGCATCAGCCGCAGACCCTTGGTCAGAGCCCAGAGCTTCTTGTATACTTCCTTGGTATCCCGGCAGAAGGGACAAACCGTGGTACCGGCAACGAAGGGACGGCCGCACTTGGGGCAGAAGCGTTCTCTTTCGTCGTTGGTAACCGGTTCTCCCGGGTCTTCCTTGTTGCGCAGTTTTTCCGCCAGAGATTCACAGGCGTTCACCAGTACGGAATACCGGGACAGGTTACGGCCGGAGAGGAATCGGCAGATCAGGGTGGTGATCCCGTCGATGCTGGCGTAGAAGGCACAGTTCCCGTACAGGACTTCTGTGGAAAATACGGTACAACGGGACAAATCGGTGGCTGTGAGAATCTTTCCGTCTAAGATACAGTAAATATGCTTATCCGTAACGACCGTCCAGCCCGCCACAAAGCGATCCTCATACATATTGAAGGGAACGCAGTACATCATCTTTTCACCGGCAGCGGCAGCATCGTAGGCAGCCTTGTCCGCCTGTGGCAGATCGTACATGAGTTTCATGGATTTTTACCTCCGTTTGGATAACAGATCCAGGGGACGACGTTATGATTTAGATGTAAATTTCGATAACCTTATAGCTCTGACGGTCCAGTGCTTCGGGATCGGGAATCAGGAAACAGTTCCCGTCCATGTCAGCAATCAGGATACGGCCGTCTTCCAGCTTACGGATGTTCCCGAAGGGGTTGTTCAGTACAAAGGAAACATGCCCCGCGCTGGTGTCGGCTTCCCAGTAGCAGTACCCGAACTTTTCCTTGGCGGCGGTGATCTTCTTGATTTCAGGGGTGAAGTACCGCAGATCCAGTTCGGCGTTGATAATGGCTGCGGTGTCCTTGTCGAAAATGGCCAGATCCCGGATCATCCCGATTTCGGAACCCCTGCCCTTCTTGCGGGTGTCGGGTTCTCTGACGGACAGGAATTCGTTGGGCGCGGTAACGGGGAAGGAACGGCGGATAACAACCCGTTCGAACTCTTCCATTTCGCCTTCTGCGTTTTTCACCTTCAGGGAGATGAGCCCCCCGGCGGATGCGGAGAACCAGGCGTTTTCGGGAGTCAGCGGAATGGATTCGCGATGCTTGAACAGTTCATCGGGATTGATTTCCTCTTCGTCCTCGTCTTCCTCTTCTTCCGCTTCTGCTGCCTTGTCGGTCTTCTTCAGCTCTTCTTTTTTATTTTCAGCCTTGACTTCGGCCTTCTTGTCTTTGGTTTCCTCAGCTTTGGAAACGGTTTTTTCGTTGGTACTCATAAAATTTACCTCACTAATCTCCTTACATACCGGAGAGAACCTTCTTCATGGCTTCCGACTGGAGCATGTACAGCTTGTAGTATACGCCCTTCTTTTCCATCAGTTCTTCGGGTGTGCCGGATTCGGCGATTTCCCCGTTCTCAATGGCGAACAGCTTGTTGCAGTCCTTCAGAGTGGACAGACGGTGGGCGATGGAAATACAGGTACGACCCTGGATCAGCTTTGCCAGAGCATCACTGATGAGCCGTTCGGTTTCGGTGTCCATGGCGGCGGTGGCTTCGTCCAGAATCAGGATGGAAGGAGACATCAGCAGGGCTCTCGCAATGGAGACTCTCTGCCGTTCCCCGCCGGACAGGGATCTGGAACCGGTACCCACTTCGGTTTCATAGCCTTCGGGCATCCGTACGATAAAGTCATGGGCGTTTGCGGCACGGGCAGCGGCGATGACTTCTTCCATGGTGGCGTCAGGCCGTGCATAGCGGATGTTGTCTGCGATGGTGCCGCGGAACAGGAAGATTTCCTGAGATACAATGGCGATGTTGCGCCGCAGGCAGGACAGCTTGATCTTCCGGATGTCCACACCGTCGATGGTGATGGTGCCGGAGATGGTGTCATACATACGGGTGATCAGGTTGGCGATGGTACTCTTACCGGAACCGGTGTGTCCTACCAGACCGATATTGTCACCGGCGCTTACCTGGATGTTTACGTCCTTCAGGATGGGACGGTTGGGGTTATAATGGAAGTTGACGTTCTTGAATTCCAGGTCGCCCTTGAACTCGGGAATGTCCACAGCTTCCTTGTCGTCCATGATGTCGGGAACCATGTCCAGGATCTCAAACATACGCTGGGCGGCGTTCATAACGTCGGTGATCTGGTTGGTGAAGGTGGAGTAGAACTGCAGAGGCCCGAAAATCATGCCTATGTAGCCCAGATAGGTGGTGAAATCACCGTAGGACATTTCCATGCCCATAACGGACAGACCGCCGAAGCCCCAGATCAGCTGGGAGGACATACCCATCAGCAGGCTGACGAGGGGGAAGATGGTCAGGGTGGTGATATTCACGCGCAGGTTGGCGTTGTACAGCTTTTCAGAGTAGCCGTAGAACCGGTTGGTTTCTTCCGCTTCCTTGGCGAATGCCTTGACCACGCGGACACCGTTCAGGGAGTCGCCCAGCATGGAGTTCAGGGAAGAGGAAGCTCTCCACTGCTTGGAATACATTCTCCACAGCTTGGGCAGCATGACCCGGAAGATCACGATGATGATCGGAACAGGGATGAACACCATCAGGGTCATCTTCCAGTTCAGGGAGAACAGGAAAATGGTCAGCCCGATGAGGTTTACGGTATTGACGATGAAGTGGGGCAGACCGTCGATGTAGAAGGCCTGGATCCGTTCTGCGTCATAGTTCACACGGCTGATGAGACGGCCGGTGGGGTTGTCGTTGAAATACCGGAGGGACAGATGGAGCATGCAGTCGAAGACCTTCTGCTTCATATTCTTGGTCATCCGGGTGGACAGTCTTGCGTTGGCCCGGTTCTGCAGGATACCGACACCCAGAGAAAGCAGTGCCAGACCTACGATCACGGACAGTACGATAAACAGCTTTGTCATGGTGTGCCAGTCGCCGTCAGAATCGATAACCCGGTCGTACAGAATCTGACCATTGATGATCGGGCTGATCAGGGAGATGGCGGAGGAGGCCACCATACAGCAGATGACAGTGAACACCTGCAGTTTGAAGGGTTTCAGGAAGCCCAGCAGACGGCGGATCAGGTCGCCCTTGTTGGAACAGTTGGTGCAGATCCGGCGATACTGATTTTCGTACCGCTTGCCGCACTTGGGACACTTGGCGTTGAACTGCTCGAAGATCTGGTCTTCCTCGGTGATGTTGTCGCCTCTCTGGAGCCGTTCCACGATATCCCGGAAGGCAAACAGTCTCTGTCTCTTGGAGTTGGTACAGTAGCCGACGATTTCCGTAACGGCTCCCTTGTTCCATTCATCCAGTGCTTTTTCCGTTTCTTCCTTGGACATGCCCTCTGTGTCCGGCCGGGGGGTGTCGTGCTTCAGCATCAGCAGCCGGTTGGAAGACATGAACGTGTCCACCAGCATGTCGGAGAAAATATCGAATGAGAATTCATCCAGATACTTCACATACTGGGCCGGGGGTGTTTTGCCGAAGTTTTCGAAGTTGTCATGGGCATGACTTTTCATGGTCTGGGTGACCTTGGGGATGGAGTCGGGATCCGCCAGCAAACGGATAAGGGATTTCTTTTCGGGATCGTAGATCAGCCAGCTTTCACCGAAGTTCCCGTCAAAATCCAGGTCCATCTGCAGCGCCACCGACAAATTCTCCGGGGAGCGGCCGCTTTCCACAAGCGCTCGTACAGCCGCTTCTGATAAATTGTCTAACGGAAGCATAGTTTCCTCTCCGTGCCCTGTTTGAAAATGGGCTTTCTCTGGTTGGATTTGCTGTCCTGTGTAAAAATTTACGGTTTTGTTCTTCACACAGAGCAGCTTTTGTGCTATAATGGTATTGACCATACATAAAGCTGCATTCTGCAGATGCCCGCAGGTATCCAAGTTTGCATACTCTATGTTCATTTATGATAGCATAAATCACAGAATATGCAAGAGTATTTCAAAACTTTTTGAAATTTCGGCATGTTGCACAAAATAAAATGGACGCGAGGTGGGAATATGTTCAAGAAGGGAAAACACTGGACGAAAAGCAAAAATGTCAACAGTAAGCGATATAAGAACGATCTTGCCAATTATCTGGACGGACGGAGCCTGAAATGTGTCTGTGAAAAGGTGGAGGGCATTGAGGAAGTGGTTGCCAAAAAGGGTTCCATTATCCGGAAGGAGGACGAGCTGATCGTGTATGCCAGCCAGGATGTGGTGATGCGGGCGGATGTACTGGATCTGCAGGCGTGGGAACTGCTGTCTCTGGAAGGGGTTGTAATCACGGCTCCGGACAAGGAACACGGCGGCGTGGAGAGAACGATTGTGGCGTACTACAGCTACTGGCGGGAGCTTGAGGATTGAATGCCTGTATTCTTGGGCTGAACAGTGGAGGATACCGGGCATTCATGGAGTTTCCTGTTCGTTTGGCGGAATAGGATATGCGTCCGGGCTGCTTTGCTTTGGCTTGGCGGGGAGTATGTCCGTGAAACTCCCGTATGTTGGGCTGACAGCGGTATAGGCTGGACCTGGTGCGGGGGCGGACTCCGGTTGGGTTTAGTGGACTCCGTTTGGCGGACAGGGGTATATATTATTATATAAAGGAAACAAAAAGGTAAGCGATTCTTATGGAGATACGGATAAGCTCGGACTGGGCTGGGAAAACCATACGGGAAGTGCTGCAGCGGGAGCTTGGGTATTCTTCCAATCTGATCAAAAAACTGAAATTTTCCGAAAACGGGATTCTGGTGAACGGAGAGTTCCGGACGGTGCGGTATGTGCTGGCGGAAGGGGACAGGCTGGCGCTGCTTGGTTGTCTGTAGGTGTTTCGTGGTTGGTGGCGTTGCAGCTGTGGCT
>JAFQGY010000049.1 GCA_017415325.1 Clostridia bacterium | reverse complement strand
CACTGGATATTGTGTATTCAAGACATGAGAAATAGTGGAGTGAGCTCCCAGGGACCCGACCCTGCTCGCCATAGATCGTTTCCGATTGCGTGATATAGTTAATCATCGTTTACATAAGATGTAAGAAGTAAGAAATATACTGCGTGTGTTTTGCAATATTGCAATACTCCGTATTTCATGTAACATTTCGCAGTTGTACATGTAAAAATTCCCCTGTGGGGTGACGGATACTACATATTGTGTATCACGCTTCCTGCAGGGGGATTTCTTGTGTTTTCGGGGGGACTCTGTATCTCTTATCTCTTACTTCTTATTTCTTATCTTAATATTAAACCTGCCTTTAATATTACACTTATATTTCACCTCCATGAAATCTATTGCAAAATTTCTCCGGGTATGGTATCATTATCCTGCAAGGGGGAAGTATTGAAAACGGCAGTATTTCCTTCTTCAAGAAAATTTTTATAAGGAGCACAAAAGATGAAGAAGATTCTCTCACTCATCCTGGCGGGCCTCATGACTGTTTCCTGCGCAGCTTTTGTTGCAGCAGACGACGCAGCCGTTGAAGCTACTAACCCCGCTCAGGACTATGCGATCAGCTTCCTCGAAACCCATGGCATTTACAAGGGTGGCGAAGGTCTGACCAATGAAGATGACATCCTGCGTTATCAGATGGCTCTGTTCGTATCCCGTATCTCTACCGGTTGGGTAGACGATGCTACCTGGGAAGACGGCACTGCCAACAACTCCACTTTCGACGATATCGGCGATGAACCCGCCAACAAGTATCTGGGCGCTCTGTCCTATGCTAACCAGAATGGTATCATCGAAGGTTACTCCGCAACCAAGTTCGCACCCTATGACAACATCACCTATCGTGATGCTCTGACCATGGTAGTTCGTACCCTGGGTTATAAGGGTCTGTCCTATCCTTGGGGCTACATTGAAACTGCTGTTGAACTGGGCCTGACCAAGGATGTTGACGCTGCTTACACAGACGTTCTGTCTCGTGGTGAAGTTGCTGTTATTATCTACAATGCTATGTTCGCTACCACCAAGGGCGGCGAAACTCTGGCAGAATCCATTTTCGGCGTTGAATATGGTTTCAAGAACATTATCATCGTTGCTACTGATGAAGGTTCTCTGGGCATGAACGGCGCTAGAACTGCAGCTATCAACGGTGCAACTTATGTTGCATTCAAGATTGTTGAAGAAGATGGTTCCATCGGTTCCAAGACTTACTACTGCAAGTCTTCTGACCTGGGTCTGGTTGATAACGTTGAAGAAACTGAACTGGGTGCTGTTTACTGTGCTCTGTTCACCATCGACGGCGACCTGGCTACTATCGTTGACTACACTTCTCTGAACTTCGTAACTGTTAAGAACTTCGGTATCACTGACAACGAAGGCGTTGCTTTTGATAAGCTGCCCATCAGAGATTATCTGGACACCAATAACTACGTTCTGACCAATGACCTCGTTGACAATTATGTTACTTCCGTTGGTAACGAACTGCTGACCTATGTTGACACTCAGGTTAAGGTTATCGATCCTAAACTCACCGGCAAGAATATTGGTATCCATGACAATGGCAACATCATGGTTCTGGGCGATGACGGTAAGTGGACTGTTGCATGGTACTGGAATTCTGAACTTCAGAAGTACTATGACTACAAGGTTGAAAACGAAACTATCAGCATCAACTGGATGAGCGATAAGGAATTCTCTGACTGGTATGTAGCAACTGCTAAGGAATATGCTGTAAGAGAAGATTACGAATTCACTCTGCGTGCTGACTATGGTTTCATGGACAAGGGTGCTGCATCCGCATACGCTAAGCTGAGACTGTATGACATTGACTCCGACGGTATCGGCGAAATTGCTAACTACAAGGATTATACCATTGGCTACATCGCAAACGAAACTGACTGGTGCGGTTCCTGCGGTGCTAACAAGCCTACTTATGCTTTCTATAACCTGGAAAACGGTAAGATCTGGGAAGAATGGGTTGAAGGTTCTCACCATCACTCTCACGAAGCTCAGGAAAATGCTGGTATTCAGAACTGGCTGTGGATCAATGCTGACGAAAGCGTTACCGGTTTCGTAAATGAAGACGGTTCCATCAATGCTGGCTGCATTATTTATGATGTAAACCGCACCACTGGCGAAGTTGAAGTTGTTAAGTACATCACCGACAATGCTACTGATGATGCTGACACTTACAAGTTCACCGGTCTGCTGCAGGCTTACTCTACCAAGAATGCATACATCACCGTTGACGGTGAAAAGTATCCTCTGTCCTACAACAATCTGGACGGTGCTACTCTGAAGCTGAACCAGCACTGGGGTGGCTGCCTTGACTGCAGATGTGTTGTTGGTAACGAACTGGACAACTACCTGATGCAGTATGTAACTGTTACTCTGGTAGACGGCAAGGTTGTTGACGTTGACCTGCTGGGCAATTCTGAAGATGTTATCGTAATCCTGGGTTACGCTGGCGTTACCTCCGATGGTTACATCGCAGTTTACGGTTACTCCACTGCTGATGCCAACATGAAGGTTTACAAGATCAACTCCTACAACGGCTGGAAGAAGGGCGATTACAGATACTATCCTGCAAACGCTAATGATGACGATGCATTCCTGTGGGGTGCTATCTACAACATTAAGTCCTACGATCCCGAAACCAATTCTTACGGTGTAACTACTCAGAATGTAGAAGATATTCTGTCTGCTAAGGGTTATGTTGATATTGAATTCCAGAACGGCTATTGCGTACTGACTGATGCTGCTGGCAATGAAACTATCCGCAAGAACCATGCTAACGACTCTTACATCCTGGTTTATGGCGATACCGCTCGCATCACTGTAAACTCCGGTAAGCTGAACGCTAACTATGCTCTGGAAGACGTTAAGGTTATCTATAACCACGTTAACGAATCTGCCGGCACCAAGATGGTTATCTACGTTGACAACATCTCTACCGTTCGTGGCTTCTCTATGAATGACGTTGCCTCCAACTTCTACTTCTACGACAGAGACAACTCTGAAGTTCTGGAAGCTGCTTATGACGACGCTCAGGTAGACGATATCTATCTGCTGGGCTCCGTTGCTTCCGAAATCCGTGTAACCAATCTGGCAACCGGTAACTATGAATACATTGTAGCTACCAATAATGTTGACCTGAGAGATGACACCATTTACTGGGCTGTTAACAATGTTATCATCGGTGAAGTTGGTTCCTTCGGCGAATTCAAGGATGAATTTACTCGTGCATACACCAACAACAATTCCTATGTTGCAGGTTATGACTGGGTTGGCGGCTTCAAATTCACTGTTGCTGATACCAATGAAAGCGATTTCAATGTTAAGCTGATCAAGGCTCTGGGCTACGGTGTTGCTTCTGAAGCAGCTAACAAGCGCATTGCTAATGATATGATCGGCACCGATATTCGTTTCTTCTCTGTAACCGAAAATGCTGCTGTTCAGGAAGTTGATATCGACTACATTACCGAACATTACATCAACACTGTATTCACTGCATTCGTAATTTACGATGCTGCTGATACTCGTGCAATCGTTTATATCGAAGAGAAGTTCGATCAGGAATTTGCTGAAGCTGACTTCGATGAAACCGATAACACCAGCAATCTCGTAACTCCTGCCTCTTTCTGGACCATCGAAGGTACAGAAGATGAAAACGGCGTAGTTGTTGACAGAAAGATCAATCTGGAAGTTGAATACGACGTTAACGCAATCACCTATTATGATGATCTGTGCGAACAGTGGGATGTTGAAAGCGTTGTTCTGGAAAATATCGCTCTGGTATTTGACATGAACGCTGAAGATCACGACGAATCTGCTATCGAAGGCCTGAACTTCGGTACCGATGTTGATCCTGCTACCGTTGTGGTAACTCTGCCTGATGGTTCTACCGTCAATGCTGTACTGTCTGAGGCTGAATGTGATCGTGATTGTGGTCTGCTGACCGTTGCTACTGTTAATGGTCCTATCGAATTCGTTGCAACTGCTGATCCCTTCGTATACACTGCAACTGTTCGCTTCGACTTCAACGGCACTTGGGCTGAAGTTGTTCTGACCTATGCTTATGACAACATGAACAACAATGCAACTGTTACTTATGCTGGTACCATTGATAGCGATATCTCTGCTGACCTGCTCGCTAACGCTGTTGTTCTGGGCAAGCACTAATCTCCTCTCATCTTTAAGTATTCCTTATACCTAAAGTAATCACAGCTTAGGCTGTGCGAAAGACACCTCTTCCGTTTGGGGGTGTCTTTCTTTTTTTCCACTTGACACCATCCTCATAAAGTGTTATAATATTCCTGACAAAATTTTTCAAAATGCGAGGTATACACCCATGTCCAATTCTGTTCTGGTGGAAACCAGCGCCCGTCACGTACATCTGAGCGCTGAACATATCGAAATCCTGTTTGGTGCAGGTGCAACCCTGACCGAAAAGAAGCCCCTGAGCCAGCCCGGCCAGTTTGCCTGCGAAGAAAGAGTTACCCTCGTTGGCCCCAAGAAGTCCATCGCCAACGTTATCATCCTTGGGCCCGCACGTCCTGCTACCCAGGTGGAAGTTTCTCTGACCGACGCACGTACCCTCGGCGTGGAAGCTCCTGTTCGTGAATCCGGTGACATTGCCGGTTCCGGCGGATGCAAGATCGTTGGGCCCTGCGGCGAAGTGGAAATCGCTGAAGGCGTGATCGCTGCCAAGAGACACATCCACTTCACTCCCGCTGACGCTGAAGCAGCCGGTGTGGAAGACAAGGAAATCGTTTCCGTAAAGATCGATTCCGACGGCAGAAGCACCATCTTCGGTGATGTTGTGGTTCGCGTAAGCCCCAAGTTCGCTGCTGCTATGCACATTGACACCGATGAATCCAACGCTGCCTGCGCTTTCGGCAAGTGCTACGGCGAAATCATCAAGGGTTAATCTGAATTCAGATATAACAAAAAAGCGTCTCTGTGTGATCGGGGGCGCTTTTTTTATGTCTGTATGGGTAGTTCCGGATGGGGAATGCCGGAAATTCGACGGGAATACACCTGTCATTATTTCTGTAATCTATTGATTAATCCCCCAAAGTGTGCTATAATGAATTTTACAATAACGGAATGTTATATACAAAAATGAACGAGGTAATTTGTCATGAAAAAGCGTATTTTTGCCTGTCTGCTGGCAGCGATGATGCTGATGCCTGCTCTGGTGGGATGCGGTGATGCCGAAACCGCTGAAACGGCAGAAGACGTCAATGCCGCTGTACAGGAAACCGAACCGGCAGAAACCGAGCCTGCTCTGAAATCCGGCGTACCGGAAGGAACCACTTTCGCGGGGGAAACCGTTTCCATCTGGTACACTACCAAGAGTATCTCTGTAGCCGAAACCTATCTGGATCTGGCCGGCGAAAACTCCGGGGAAACGCTGGACGACGCCATGTACTACCGGAACATCGAAGTGGAAGACCTGCTGGATGTGAAGCTGAACTACTTTGATGCCCAGGTGACCACCGACCAGACCGGCGCCACGCTGGAAAAGCTGGTGATGGCGGGGGACACCACCTACGATGTGTACAGCCTGATCCAGTGGAACGCCGCCAAGTATTCCTACCAGAACATGTACTACAACATGAAGAACGCACCCTATATCTCCTACGACATGCCCTGGTGGAACTACGATTACATGAAGGAAATGACCATCGGCGAAGACAAGATCTACTGTCTGGTTGGGGACGTGCACGTGGACTCCACCAGATGTATGAACTGCGTATACTACAACAAGGACATGTACACCGACTACTATGAAGACGGCGACAACATGTACGACGTGGTTCTGGAAGGCAAGTGGACCTTCGACCTGCTGCAGAAGTACGCCGGGGAAGTCTGGATGGACGTGGACGGGGACAACGCCATGAGCATCGACGACCAGCTTGGCTACTCCCTGAACGACTATAACAACGTGGACGGGATCATGTACGCCTGCGGTGTGCGTGCTACCGGCCGTGACGAAAATGACGTACCGGTGCTGACCCTGCTGTCCGAACGGGCAGTGGATGCGCTGAAGAAGTCCTACGACGTATACTACAATACCGTTGGCGGTATGGGTATGGGCCAGGGCAAATATGCCGCCTCCGAATATGACGAAGACGTGATGTTCCGGGACAAGTTCTCCGAAGGCACTACCATGTTCTATTTCGGTTTCTTCTACACGGCAGAATTCCTGCGGGATATGGACGACGCCTATGGGATCATCCCCTTCCCCAAGCTGGACGAAGAACAGGAATCCTATTATGCCATTGCACACGACATCATTTCCGTTATGTGCCTGCCTGTGAACTGCACCAAGGTGGAAGTTACCAGCGCCGTTCTGGAAGCTCTGGCATTCCTGGGATATGAAGACGTTCTGCCCGCATACTACGAATCCCTGCTGAAAGCCAAGTATGCCCGTGACGCCAAGAGTGCCCAGATGATCGAGCTGATCCGTGAAAACTTCATCACCGACATTGCATACGTATACGGCGACGCCTTCAACCAGATGGGGTACGCCTGCCGGAATATGAACGCAAACAAGAACGACAACCTGCAGAGCTGGTATCAGTCCAGAGAAAAGGCTGCGCTGACCGCTATGCAGAAGCTGATTGACCAGTTTATGAGCATTGAATAAGTTTTGCATCAAAAGCGTCTCTGCGCAAGCTGCGGGGGCGCTTTTCTGTATAAACTATGGTTGCAAATGGACGAAAGATATGGTATACTGAAAATAGCCAAGTGCAAAACTCCAGTATAGGGGAACGGGTCGCTTTTTGAAAAAAGCTCCGCAAAAACTTTTGGAATTGGTTTAACAGGATATAGTATCTGCAATTCCATTTGCCACTAAATATAGAAATTGCAAAACACTAGAAATAGTAGAGCGAGTTCGCAGGGACCCGACCCTGCTCACCACAGAACGTTTTCAAGTGCTGGATTTCGTTTTTTCGGAGTTTTGCAATCGACTATATACTGAAAAGAAAGGGAGGGATCACGAATGGAAAAAGTATATACCATTGAGGAACTGCGGGAAATTGTGCGTCCAATTGCACAGCAGTACCGGGTGGAGCGGGTTTTTCTGTTTGGTTCTTATGCCCGGGGAGAAGCGAATCGGAACAGTGATATAGATCTGCGGATTGACGGCGGCGCATTTGATACCCTGTTTGCCTGGGGAAAGCTGTATGCCGACATGGAAGCGGCACTGGGGAAAAAGCTGGATCTGGTTATGACCGATGCGCTGCGGGAAAAGCTGCGGGATTCTGCGGAAGGGGACCCTGTACGGATATTCATACGGAATATGAAGCGGGATGAGGTGGTGTTATATGAAGAACAGCGGACAAGCTGACAGAGGAATTCTGCTGGATATACTGGAACACTGCCGGGACATACAGAATGCCCTGCTTCGCTTCGGAGATGATTTTTCTGTTTTCCAGACAGATGTGGATTACCGGAAGTCGGTCTGTCTGAGTCTGATGCAGGTGGGAGAACTTTCCGGCAATCTTTCGGAAACATTCCGTGCCGGTACCGGGGACAGAATGCCATGGCCTGCCATCAAATCCATGCGGAACTGGATTGCACACAACTATCTGCATGTGAAGCTGGAAATCATCTGGAACACTGTACAGGAAGAGATTCCGGAAATGGTGCGGTTCTGCTGTGAAATGCTGGAAACCATGCCGCCGGAGCATATCCCGGAAGAAGAACTGCAATTATAATACCAAAAAACGTCCATCGGAGTGGGTTTATCAGCCATACTCCATGGACGTTTTTAGTATTGGTTTGGTTGTCTTGACGGATGCAGGTCCTTCTGCATTCTGCATTCTGCATTCTGAATTCAATTCGACTGCGCCAGCATCAGCTTCAGCCGGTTTTCCTGATTCACCGCCGTTGCGCCTGCGTCGTAGTCGATGGCTACAATGTTGATGCCGGGGATGGCTTCCTTGATGGGTTTCATCATGCCCTTGCCGCAGATGTGGTTGGGCAGGCATCCGAAGGGCTGGGTGCAGACGATGCCGGAGACACCCGAGTCGGCCAGTTCCAGCATTTCGGCGGACAGGAGCCAGCCTTCGCCCATTTTGGTACCCAGACCGATGAATCCTTCGGTGAGTTTTATGGTGTGGTCAAAAGGCGTCATGGGCCGGAAAACACCGTGGTTTTCGATGATGCCGATCATGTCCTTCTGCTTTTTCAAAAGGAACCGGAACCCGATTTCCCAGATTTTGGCGGTACACTGTTTTTTCAGGTTCCCGGGATAGAGTTTTCCGTCCATGACGCCGTTGTAGGCGCAGTACATGAAGAAGTCCACCAAACCCGGGATGACCACTTCGGCACCTTCTTTGACCAGAAAGGCTTCCAGGTCGTTATTGCCCAGCGGGGAGAATTTTACGTAGATTTCACCGACGATACCCACCCGGGGGGCCTTCCGTTTGGTGACGGGAATGGCGGCAAAGTCTTCCAGGATCTTCCGGTAGAAGTCCTTGATGCGGGGATAGCTGATTTTGTGGTTCGCCAGATCCTCCACCAGGGTGTCCGTCCAGCGGGAAGCCATATCTTCAGCGTCCCCCGGATGGTTTTCGTAGGGCTTGATCTGGTTGGTGACGGTCATCAGCAGGTCGCCGTAGCTGATGGCGTACAGGAGCTTGTGGAGCAGCGGCACGTCCAGCCGGAAGCCGGAGTGTTTTTCGTATCCCGCCACGCCCATGGGGATCACGGGAACATATTCCATCCCCGCGTTTTTCAGGGCTTTCCGCAGCAGGGAGATATAGTTGGACGCACGGCACCCGCCCCCGGTCTGGAACAGCATCAGCGCCACCTTATGGGGATCGTACTTCCCGCTCTGGAGTGCCTTCATGAACTGCCCGATGCACAGGATGGCCGGATAGCAGGTATCGTTATGCACATATTTCAGACCCAGTTCCGCAATCTCCGTCCCTCTGTCGTCCAGGATTTCCATATTGTATCCCTCGTTCACCAGAATCTGCTTGATCATCCGGAAATGCAGCGGTAACATGGTGGGCGCCAGAATGGTATGGGTCTTCTTCATTTCGCTTGTGAATTCTATGTAATTTTTCATGGAATATTGTATCTCTTACTTCTCTCTCGCTTCTACGCTGGCTTTCAGTGTCCGCAGACGGATTTTCACCGCGCCCAGGTTGCTGATTTCGTCGATCTTGATCTGGGTGTAGAACTGTCCTCTGTCTTCCAGAAGCTGGCGGACTTCATCGGTGGTGATGGCATCAACCCCACAGCCGAAGCTGACCAGCTGCACCAGATCCACATCACGGTTGGCACCGGCGTACAGGGCGGCACGGTACAGGCGGCTGTGGTAGGTCCACTGGTTCAGAACGTGCAGGTCGGTGGGTTCTGCGGCCAGATGTGCCACGGCGTCTTCCGATACCACCACATATCCCAGGGACAGGGCCAGCTTGTCGATGCCGTGGCCGATTTCCGGGTCGGTATGGTAGGGACGCCCGGCCAGGATCATGATGCGTCTGCCGTGTTCCCTTGCCCATGCGACGGCTTTTTCCCCTTCTTCCCGGATGGAGCGCATATGGGCTTCATACTTTGCAAAACCGGCTTCGATGGCGTGTTTCAGCTGCTTCTTTGTGATCCGGGGGTAGTGTTCCCGGAACATTTCTGTCAGGCCGGTAAGGAGGTTTTTCCGGTTGTTGATGTCCAGATAGGGGTAGAGGAACTTTGTGCCTTTGGGATTTTCCTTCAGGGAGTCCATGTTCCCTGCCAGCAGTTCGCTGTAGTAGGCTACCACGGGGCAGTTGTAATGGTTGTCGGATTCGGGGCGTTTTTCGTCAATGTTGTAGGTCAGGCGGGGATAGAAAATGGCGTCGCATCCGTCCTCGATCAGTTTTTCCATATGGCCGTGCATGATTTTGGCGGGGTAGCAGGCGGTGTCGGAGGGGATGGAGAAGTGGCCTTTTTCGTACAGTTCCCGGCTGGAAAGTCCCGAATGCACCACGGTGAAGCCCAGATCGGCGAAGATGCCGTACCACAGGGGGGCCAGTTCATACATGCCCAGTGCCAGCGGGAGGCCGATTTTGCCCATGGAGTCTGCGGGCGGGGTATCTTCGTTGGTGCAGGCGGTCAGGAGGTTTCTCTTGGTTTCGTACAGGTTGGGGATGGACTTGTCTTCCTTCATGCCCAGGCCCCCTTCGCACTTGTTGCCGGAGATGAACCGTTTTCCGTCAGCGAAGGTATTGATGGTCAGGAAGCAGTGGTTGGTGCAGCCTTGGCAGGTGGTGGTTTTGGAAGTATGGGAGAAGGTCTGCAGAGCGGTTTCGGTCAGGAGAGAGGAGGGGGTGGACGCTCCCTTTCGCTGTTCCATGACGAACAGAGCGGCTCCGTAGGCTCCCATCAGGCCTGCAATGGAGGGACGTACCACTTCCCTGCCGATTTCCCGCTCGAAGGAACGGAGTACGGCGTCATTGTGGAAGGTGCCGCCCTGCACCACGATATGTCTGCCCAGCTCATCGGGGGAGTGGGCACGGATGACTTTGTAGATGGCGTTTTTCACCACGGATACGGACAGCCCGGCGGAAATGTCGGCCACGGTGGCACCGTCCTTCTGGGACTGCTTGACCTGGGAGTTCATGAACACGGTACAGCGGCTGCCCAGATTCACGGGGGCGTCGGCAAAGAGGCCAAGGCGGGCGAAATCCGGAGAGGAATAGCCCATGGACTTGGCGAAGGTTTCGATGAAGGAGCCGCAGCCGGAAGAGCAGGCCTCGTTGAGCATGATGCTGTCGATGGTGCCCTGCCGGATCCGGAAGCACTTGATGTCCTGTCCGCCGATGTCCAGAATGAAATCCACGTCGGGCTGGAAGTGGCGGGCGGCGGTATAGTGGGCGATGGTTTCCACGATGCCGATGTCGCAGTGGAAGGCGTTTTTGATCAGGTCTTCCCCATATCCGGTGACGGCGCTGCCCAGAATATGGATCCGGTCACCGCATAAGGAGTAGAGCCGTTCCAGCTGCTCCTTCACAATGGCCACGGGATTGCCCTTGTTGGAGTCGTAGTAGGTGTACAGCAGACGGCAGTCCGGGTCGATGAGCACCATCTTGGTGGTGGTAGAACCGCAGTCGATCCCCAGCCATGCATCCCCCGCATAGTCGTCCAGCAGAATTTTCGGTACGTCCGCCTTTCTGTGTCTGGCGGCAAAGGCTTCGTATTCCTCCCGGGAAGCAAACAGCGGATCCATCACCCGGGTCATGGGCGGGGTCACGGCTTTCTCCACGGCGTCACAGAGGGAGGTCAGGGTGAATTCCTTTCCGTTTTCTTCGGCATACAGAGCGGCACCCAGGGCACAGGCAATTCTGGCGTATTCCGGGAAGATGGCGGTCTCTCCGGGGACAAGGTGCAGCGTTTCCACGAAGCGGTCACGGAGACCCTGGCAGAAGAACAGCGGCCCGCCCAGGAAGAGGACTTTCCCTTCGATTTTTCGGCCCTGTGCAAGACCGGCGATGGTCTGGTTCACCACAGCCTGATAGATGCTGGCGGCCACGTCTTCCTTGGAGGCGCCCTGGTTCAGGAGGGGCTGGATGTCGGACTTGGCGAACACGCCGCAGCGGCTGGCGATGGGATAGATTTTCTGATAGTGCAGGCTGGCTTCGTCCATTTCGTCCGGGGTCATGTTGAGAAGCGAGGCCATCTGGTCGATGAACGCGCCGGTACCGCCTGCACAGGAGCCGTTCATGCGCTCATCCGTACCGCCTTTGAAGAAGAGGATTTTGGCGTCTTCCCCACCCAGTTCGATGACGGCAGATGTATCGGGTTCTTTGGTTCTGACAATCTGACCGGTGGCCCACACTTCCTGCACGAAGGGGATCCCGGCGTCCTTGGCCAGCCCCAGCCCGGCGGAACCGGACAGAGCGGCGGTAAAGGGCAGATCACCCAGCACATCCTTTGCGGCTTTCAGCATTTCAAGAATTTTGCTTCTGACCTTGGAGAAGTGCCGTTCGTACCGGGCATACAGCAGCTCGCCTCCCCGGGTGATGGCAATTTTTGCGGTGGTGGAGCCGATGTCCATACCTACAGACAGTTTGTCAGACAAAGTATTGGTGAATTTCTGAATTGTTGACATTGGTTTCCTGTAATCCTTTAAAACCCTTGCGGGTATGCAGTATCGTTCATTATATGATACCGCATTTCCTCGAAAAATGGAAGAGGGAAATTTGAACAAATTGTGTTTTTTCTGTACATAATATGTAGGGAATTTTTTCTGGGGGATTATGGGATTTTTGGGGGGGCTTTTGCTTACAGCGGTTATGTTTTATCTATGACCATAGAGGGGGGATTGTTTACGTACTGGCGTACAGCGGGGTGGTTGGTACGATGACCATCGTAGGGGTGTCCTTCCGGACGGGACTCAGAGGATAGGGAGGGGAGAAGTCGGTGCTCAGACGCCGCTCCGTCTCCCCTCCCTACCCTCCGAGACCT